>NZ_JAAITU010000020.1 GCF_013304385.1 Blautia glucerasea | reverse complement strand
ATGTGATCCATAATTGTTTCCAAAACTGATATTCACTACAATAGGTTTTCCAAGACGGATGGACTGGCGGATCAGATAATCCACACCTTCCATCAGCTCAGTTGTCCTGGGGAAGGAATTTTTGTCTGCATTTTTCATCTTTACAACCAGAAGTTCACTTTCATAAGCGATTCCACGATTGGCTCCCCCGGATGCCCTGCCATTCCCTGCCGCGATTCCCAGCACTGAGGTTCCATGTCCACTGTAATCCACAGATGGAACAAGGCGCCTGCCCTGGTTTTCTCCAAGTGCAAGCGCCTCATCTATTTCTTCTTTCGTATATTCTGTTCCTGTCACATATCCCTGCGGTGGTTTTCCCTGGATACTCTGGTCCCACAGACGCAAAATCCTGCTGCTCCCATCTGCATTTCTAAAATCCGGGTGAAAATAATCCACTCCTGAATCCACAACTCCTGTCAGGATTCCTTTTCCCGTCAGCCCATTCCTGCCGGTCTGCACTGTGCGGATGCAGCTTGCTCCCTTTGCCTGAAACAATTCAAAATACAGGCGTTTGGGTTTCTCCACAAATTCCACCTGCGCTCTGTGGGAATACTTATCAATCTCACTTTCCGGCAAAGTTACCACTGCATAGCCGCCTAACAGTGGCACTACCTGAATTCCATTTCCAGCCAGACCACTTTCCGGTCCGCTGTACTTTATGATCACATCCCATAGCCTGGTTGTAGGATCATATCCAACATTAAGATTTCCCGACTTTCTACGCTCCTGTGGGGTTGCATCCATTGCAAGATTTAAAAGGTTATCTATTTTCTGGTCCGGCATAAATGATTCCTTTTCATTGTACACTTACTTATATTATATGTATTCTATGAGATAAGAAGACTGTTGTTCGATAGATGCATATCATCCATTGAATAACAGTCCTTTTAATAATTCAACGCATTTCGGATTTTATATATTTCTTGATTCTCCCAATCCGTTCCCAGTTTTCTGGAAATCCCATTTTTTCAAGTATTTCTTTATGTATTGGATGCTTTTCGAAGCACGCTTTTAAATCGTGATAAAACAAGCGGAAATCGCTCTCTGATAATAGCAACTTTAAAATAATAACCTGGGCATAAAGATCATTCTTGCCATATTTGTAACGTCCTTTTTCCTTTGGAATCTGTAAACGTTCGTAAATACTCCTGTCCAACAATGCATCTTTTGTATGAAAATCAAATAAACGATCATTATGAGCACAAACATTCCTGAATTTTGTCATCACTGTCAGCATTTTCCCCATCTCATTTATTTTCAACGGACCAAAATCCTGACACACTCTAATCTGTATACGCCCTTTCTGGCTGGCATATATTTTGGATAGCTGCCCTATTGTCAAAACATTCATTAGCACCCACAAGGGTACATATTGATATGTACTCATATAATGCCGAATGTAAGCATAGTCACTATCATATCGTAACTGTCCGGACATGATTTTCATCATTTTATTTATGACATTTTTCTTCTCGCCAGTGTAATCATAATTTTTCACATTCAGATAGTCTGACTGCAAATCGCCATATTCTTTGCAAAAATGATACGATAACGATGATTTAATATTTCGCTCTGCCATTAGTATGTATTTAAGAAAAATATTTCTTAAATCGTTATCAAAACTATATAGTTCATAAATATCTTCAAAGGTTGTACCTTTTTGAAACCGATCACTGATGGATTCTTTAAAAACTTCTTTATATCCATTGATCAGTGGGAAATACCCGATTTTAAGTAGCATCCTTCTGGCATATTCTTTGTCAGTAATTATCAGACCTTTCTTTCCTTCCAGAAAAGTAATCTGTTCATCATATGTCAGAAATTGCTTCTTCTCCAAGTTTTTCACCACCTCTCACCAGTTTTAATATTTTGTTCGTATAAATAACGAAAGGCCCCCGAAGGAGCCTTCCGGACTATGGGCTTCTCAAGTTTCCATAGTGCGATCACTAGGTACATCATAGCCTTTCCAAACAGACTTGTCAAGGAGAACATACCCGTTTTAGTTTATGTTCGTCCATGTCAAATAATGCATACAAATATCAGTGTTTTCTTATGTTTTCCCTTAATCATAAGGTTCATGTGATCCATAATTGTTTCCAAAACTGATATTCACTACAATAGGTTTTCCAAGACGGATGGACTGGCGGATCCACTGTATTTTACAATAATATCCCACATTCTCGAAGCCTGATCGTATCCCACATTCAGGTCTTCCGATTTTCTACGTTCCTCCGGTGTGGCATCCATAGCAAGATTTAAAAGGTTATCAATTTTCTGATCTGCCATAAGGATTCCCTTTCTATTAGAAACTACTGCACCTTTACTATATATTATATGAATGGTGAAAAAAGCCACCCCATCCGCTCGAATCAGCCTGGCGGACAGGATGGCTTTATTAATTTCTATCAGTCTTTTGCAGCAGGATATTCTGTGCAAAGCAATCTGTATGCAGGCTCATCCTCCTCGATGGTTGGAAATCTTCCCAGTGGCTCATAGAAGAAATTGTCTGTATGGTCGTCATTAACCATAGAAACTTCTCCGATCAGGGCTGGCCCACCCTCCGGAATAACAAATTCATGATACTGGAACGGTACCAGTGTAATGGATTCTCCATTATGGATCCTTACCGGCTCTCCTGCTTTTACTTTATACTGACGGCCGTCTCTGTAAATAAGCACATCATTTACCAGATCCTTTTCGTAAATGTTTCTTCCATCTTCTGTACGATGAACCTTTGACTGATCTGCATTGTAGAAAGTAAAGACTACATCGTTTCCACCACGGTTGATGATATCCTCTCTTTTATTCTCATGATAATGCATAGGGGAAACCTGTCCGCTGTCACACATCATAATCTTCTCAGCATAGGTTTTCGGATATTTAGGATTGTGAATGTTTCCGTTACGGATGGTGATCAGGGCAAGACCCAGTGTATCAAATTTCCCTTCGCCGTAATCTGTTACATCCCAGCCAAGCTCACACTCACGGATCTCATCATATTCATGATTTTTATCTGCCCATTCTTCCGGAGTAAAATAGAGGTAGGGCGGCAGTTTAAATCTGCACTCATCTAACAAAGCTTCCATTTTCTTGATTGTTGCATTAATTTCAGACCGTTTCATAGTTATATCTCTCCTTTTCAATATTTATTATGCCAAATTATACCAAAACACCCTGCTGCATCTTTTGAAACTCCCGGATTGCTTCCTGGATCTCTGCCTGACCGTCAAGAATGGTAAAATCCAACACATTCTTTTCTTTTGCAAACGGTGCCAGCTTATGGACTGTACCTCTTTCCTCATGGTAAGGTCTGCCATATACACTGGAATTAGCAGGCTCCAGACCGATCACATAATCTCCGGATGCGGTAGACTTCCATTCCATAAAGTATGGCAGATATTTCATATTGTAAGAAATGCGAAGACCAATGCCAAGAGGCTCATTCACCACCAGGACCTGGGTATCGCCATCCGCATCTGACTGCATATCATGGATAAATACATACTCTGGTTCATTATCCTTTGGAGGATCCATTTTATCATAATCTGCTTCGTGTCCTTCCCCGTCTTTATCACGGGCAATCACCTTTGCAGTAGGGATATAAAGCCTGGTATTCTCATCCAGGAACGGATATCCCATATTAATATGATAAAGAAGCATTAATGGCTCATCTCTGTAGCCTTCATTTTCAAATTCATCTGTAACAGTAAAGGTTTTGCTTCCATATGTAGTGGAAATACTTCTCCGTAGAACCATATTTTCCCCAAAAAGTGCCGCTTCCCGCATTTCACCTTTTACCAACAGCTTGTACTGGCCATCTTCCCAGTAAGCGTCTGCCCCAAGATGCTCTGCCGGTGTGGTACGCATACGGCCATGCATAGGATAATCCACATGATCAATGGTACATGGCGCACAGATACTCTCAATACCGGAGGTAAAAAACAGCCCTCCCATAATGGAACGGATCGCCTCATCCCCATTTGTATCATATTGATTTCTGCCCTGCAGCCCTGGCTTGGAAAGGAAATTAATATTGATCCCTTTATAGCTTAACTGGTTTACATCCAAGGCTTTATCTGCCATTACCTGCAGTTCCATACACCCATTTTTGATCTCATAAGCCGAAAGTCCATGGCTTCTGCCTTCTGTATATGTGATAGGACGTACATAAGCAACCTGCTGCATGCTGCCTACATATTTCATTAAGTTCTCTTTTTTCATTTTGTACCTCCCGGAACCGATTGGTTACTCAAGATTTGCATGATACTGCCAGAGAGCCTTCATATCAATATTGCGGCTTTCCACGATCATCTTTGCCAGAATATCCCCAAGAAGCAGTAAACACTGTTCAAACAGGGAAGTCATGATCTGGCAGGAATCGATTTCATCTTCCAGATACAGCTTTGTACGTACCGGGATCCTTACCATATAATCTGCAATCTCTTTCATCTCGCTGTTTGGGTTAGAGCCAATATGTACAATCTTGCAATCCACGGTTTTTCTTGCCTTTTTTGCAATTCCAAGCGGAAAAAGCGAGCCGCCGGAGCCTGAGCCAACAATCAGAAGATCCTTCTTCGTGATAGCCGGTTCTGTAATCTCACCAACATAATGAGCTTTGATTCCCAAATGTGCCAGCCTTTTGCATACGCATTGAAGGGCCAGCATCACACGGCCAACTCCCACAAAAAATACCTGGTCTGCGTTTAAAATGTCCTCTGTCAATCGTTCCAGTGCAGCAGCATCAATGCTGGCCATGGTTTTTTCCAGTTCTGCAAAAACATCTTTACAGGTTTTTTCATAATCCTCTTTGAATCCCATCTTGTTCCCTCTCTTTTATGTTATAAAATTTATCCACTGACCAGAGCCGGCTTATGCTAGGCCAGGCCTTTTAAGTCTGGCATCATAAGATTTCCCTGCGGAGCTGCTCTAATCTGGCAAAGCTTCCTGAAAGATCATTTCGATCCAGACAGGTTGTACCTGTTACAAATACATCTGCCAGATCCTTTCCATAGGTACGTATATTATCTGGTGAAATACGTCCATCCAACTCGATCTTGGTATCAAGCCCTCTTTCATTGATCATCTGGTGCAGCTGGCGGATCTTCCTGTCTGCATAAGCCACCTGCTTTTCCCCTTTCAAGAAAGCGTAGCCTGGATTGATCAGCATCAAAAGCACACTGTCACATTTATCCAATACATATTCTACGGTAGATAAAGGTGTGGACGGTTTCAGTGCAATTCCTGCCTTTACGCCTTTCGCATGGATCCGGTTGATCATGCCGTCAATATGTGGCTGTGTCTCTGCATGGAATACGATCTGCTGCACTCCTATATCCAGAAGCTCATCCACAAAAAAGTCCTGATTCTCCACCATCACATGACAGTCAAAAAACATATCTGTTTTCTGGCGCAGCTGCCTTACTGTATCCAGTCCCAAAGGCATGCTTGGACTGAAATGGCCGTCCAGAATGTCCACATGAAGCACCTGGATTCCTGACTGCTCAAGAATACGGATCTGGCTTTCCAGATTACACATATCCAGACAGATCAGAGACGGTGATATAATACATTTTTCTTCCCAAACTGACATAAGGTTTCCCTCCTGAATTTATTTGATGAACCGTTGTAACTGTAAGGGTACGAAACAGCCACGAACCGGTTCTGTAATCCTGTTATTTATTTTCCCTGATATAAGCTTCGATGGTTTCCCTGGTTGGAAGGGAATCAATGGCACCTTTACTCTGTACGCAGATGCAGCCGGAAATGTTACCATATTCCATGGCGTTTCTAACGATCTTTGCATTCAGGTCTGTACTCTTTTCCACTCCCTGGATACGAAGAGAAGAGAGAAATGCACCCCAGAAAGCATCTCCTGCACCGGTAGCATCCACAGCCTTTACCTTACGGCCTGCTACATGGATCACTTCCTCTCCCAGATATGCACAAGCTCCCTCAGAGCCTAGGGTTTCCACTACCATTGCGATCTGGTTTTCTTTCATCAGATCCTGAATATGCTCCTGTCCACCCAGCATTTCCACTTCTTCCTCTGAAATCTTCAGGATATCCACATATGGAAGTATGGCCTTTACTGCATCTGCACATGCCTGCTGATCATCATTCCACATAAGATTGCGGTAATTCACATCAAAGGATACCAGTTTTCCAAGATCATGACCTGTTTTCAAAGCTTTGATTGTAGCTTCTGCCACAGGACTTGCTGATAAAGAACAGGAACCTGCATGTATGATCACAGAATCTGCAATATCCGATTCTTTTACTTCATCCGGAGAAAGCAGCATATCTGCCCCTGGCTTTCTGGCGAAAGTAAAGGTTCGTTCCCCATCCTCCTGAAGCGTAACAAACGCAATGGTGGTAATCGCCTGATCTGTAAGCTCCGGCACATTCTGTTTCACCTGATTTTCTTTAAGTGTATCCATGAGAAAACGTCCAAAATCATCATTTCCCACCTTACAGGTAAGGGAAGCCTTTAATCCGTTTTTCACAACTGCAATGGCCACATTGGCAGGAGCTCCCCCGGCCCTGCGAAGATAACTGGCAGGCTCGCTTCCAGGTATCATATCGATCACCATTTCTCCGATAGAATATAAATCCATCATCTCATATACCGCCTTTCACATTAAGTGTCAATAATCCTTCGTGTATTACCTGATCCGTGGATACAGCTCTTTCACGCTGTAATACAGATCATGGAAAATCTCCTGTTTTTCATTATATATTTTTACATTTTCAGGGATTGGCTCCACGACCTCCGGACTCATGGTCACAGCTGCCTGGCAACCCTCCTTAATATCTTTAAAAAATCCGACTCCCACAGCCGCAAGGATCGCTGCTCCCTGGCAGGCTTCTTCCTTCACATTTGTGGAATATACCGGCATATTCAGCACATCCGCCTGTATCTGCTTCCAGGTCACTCCTCTTGCAGCCCCTCCGGATGCGATCAGCCTGGATCTGTCCACCTTCATTTCATCCAGGATATACAGGCATTCTTTCAGATTAAACAAAATCCCTTCCATAGCAGAACGTACCAGATGTCCCTGCTGATGCATCATGCTCAATCCAAAGAAAACACCTTTTGCATAAGGATCATTATAAGGCGTCCTTTCACCTGCCAGATAAGGAAGGAAATATAAGCCATCCGCTCCTGCAGGCGTAAGTCCGGCTTCCTGATCAAGCTTTGCAAAGCTCTGATCCGTTTTCAACATATTATTCCGCAGCCAGCTTAATACACTTCCGCCGTTCAGCGTACCGCTTTGAACAACCCAGCGCTTTGGAACTGTATGACACCATGTCTGGATCCGCATTTGGGGATCAAAAATCGGCTTATCCACAACCACCGCCAACTGGGAAGAGGTACCGATATTGCAGGTAATAAACCCTTTTTCAATAATCCCATTGCCTGTAAGGGCAGCCATACTGTCCCCGGCACCGCAGATCACCTTCGTGCTGGTAGAAAGCCCGGTCTCCTCTGCAGCCTTTGCTGTCACATGTCCTGCAATTTCATAGCTTTTATGCACAGACGGCCAGATATCTTCTTTTAGATCCAGACGTTTGAATAATTCTGTACACCAATGATAATTCTTTACAGAAAATCCCAGTGCAGCCCCTGCATCTGTGTATTCTGTGCTGATTTCTCCACAAAGACGGAAGCTGATATAATCCTTTGGAGACATAACATACCGGATCCTGTCATAGGTTTCCTTCTGATGCTTTTTCAGCCAGTACAGACTGCTGATCATCATCCCTGCACTTGGCTGGTTCAAAAGTTCCTCTGTCATCAGATCCCCGGCAAGAGCACGGATTTCCTTAAGATCTACACTGCTTCTCTGATCAAGATGGATGATTGCATTACATGCCAGCTGTTTGTTCTCATCCAGTGCCACCATTCCATGCATCTGTCCGGAAAAACCAATCCCAGCTATGTCCCGGCCCTGGAGCCCGGCCTCCTGCAAAGCTTTTTGAATGGACTTTTTAACAGCCTCCCACCATTCCAGCGGATCCTGTTCCGCATAAGAAATCTGCGGGATCTGTATCCCGTAACTGGCATTTCCTATCCCTGCTGTTTTTCCATTTTCATCCATGATCAGTGTTTTTGTACTGGATGTTCCCAGATCAATACCCATGAAATAGTTCATAACTAATCTCCTATTTTTCTATTATTTCTATTTCAACACTATTGGTATCTACAACAAGCGTCCTGTAATTTTCAAGATCTATCCCTTACTTTTTATTAAAAGTAACCTTTCCTTCAAGAAATTCAAATACCTTAGTGCTCATCATCACTTCCCGTAATTCTTCCGGATCCATCTTCGCTGCAGACTTGTATTCATCTACATCCGAAAAGCCTGCTGCCTCTGCCTGTGTCTTGATCTGCTCCTTGAGTTCTTCATCTGTAACAGCCAGATCTTCCGCATCTGCAATCGCCTGCATGGCAACCAGCTTTTTACTGTAATCAGCCCCCAGCTTTTGAATATATTCTTCATAAGTATCCTCTGTCAGACTTGAATCATAATATTTCATAAAATCAGCCAGCGACATCTTATACGTATCTGCATAATTCTGCAGCTGATCCTTTAAAGTGGAAGTATTCCGGTTCACAAAAGGAGTGGGAAGTTCTTTAACAAAGGTACTGTTCTTCAGCAGGTAATCTCCTATATCATTCTCAATCCCGCTGGTATCCCCTTCATTGGCCTCCACCGGGATGGAACTGTAATCTGCCAGCTCCACATAGGAACCTGCATCAAACTGTGAAAGATAAGATGCCTTTGATTCTGAATCATCCTGCTGTCGCTGTTCTTCCTGCCCTTCCTTTGCCTTCCCTGCTGCCGGAACCTGCACGGTTCCAAATAATGATACTGTCATAGCGCAAATGATACAAAACCGAACTTTTTTCTTCATTGCAATTCCTCCGATGTCTCAAAATCAAAAGTATTTTCCTGTCTGCTGAAATGTTATTTGTTTAATAACCGCATTACAAAGTAATTTCCTATTGCTGAAGCAAAGAGCAGGAGAAAAGACTTCTCCTGCTCTTTAAAGAAAATTATTTTACAATAATATCTCTGCCTTTAGTATCTGAATTCAGATATACGGCTACGATCAGGATGACACCAATAATAATATCTTTCCAGAGAGGATCTACTCCCATCATGTTAAGTCCTGATGTAATTGCAGTGATGGTAATAACACCAATCGTTGTACGGAGCACGCTTCCACGGCCGCCTGCCATGGATGTTCCGCCCAATGCTATGGAAGCAATGGCTGAAAGTGTAAGTGCATCACCGATGGTAGGCACCGCTGATTTCTGTTTGTATGCATAAAGCGCACCTGCCAGAGAGCTGCATGCACCGCTGACCACAAAAGCCATGATCTGTGCTTTATCTGTATCCACACCTGCAAGCCTGGTAGAACGGATATTGGCGCCTACTGCAAAGATCGCCCTTCCGGATGGTGTATACTGCTGGAAAATATAGAGCAGGATCACTACAACGACTGCAAATAAGAAAATAATGGGGATCCCTGCAATCTTACTTGTCATCCAGGTAATTTCTTTTCTGTATTCCATTCCTACTGCCACAGAACCATTGGGGCAGAAATACAAAGCAATAAATGCCCATAAGTTCTGAGTACAAAGAGTTACGATAAAGGACGGAATCTTTAATTTTGTTACGATCACACCATTCAACATGCCAAGGAGCACACCGATCACCACCATGATAGGAATGATCCAGTTGCCGAAACGGCTTACATAAAGACCTGAAATAACGCAGGTAGCAGATACCATGGCACCGGATCCCAGATCAATACCACCTGTAAAGATGATAAATGACAGGCCTCCTGCCAGCAGGATCAGCGGAGAAACCTCAACCAGAAGGTTCTGAAGGCTGTATGCACTGATAAAGGTAGGATTTAAAATTGTAAATACAAGGAATACCAGCACAATACTGATAACTACCATGTACTGTGATAAATTGGATAAACTGAATTTTTTCTGCTTCATTTCTCTTCTGCCCTCCTACATCATAAAATGTACAACTTCCTGCTGGGAAGGTTTGAAGTCTACAGGGCAGTCAAAGGATCCGCTGATCAGACCGTCTCTGAAAACAATAACATTACTGGATAAACCAAGACATTCATCCAGAGTATCACCAATTACAATGATCGCATGACCGGCAGCTGTCATCTCACGTACCAGACGGTAAATCTCCTGTTTTGCACCTACATCCACACCTCTGGTAGGATGATTCAGGATCAGCACCTTACAGCCACTTTCAAGAACCCTTGCAAAAATAACTTTCTGTGCATTACCGCCGGAAAGCTGTGAAATACGTTCCTTAGGTCCGGTACATTTAATACCTGCTTCCTTGATCCATTTCAGTGCTGTCTGACGGATCTTCTTTCCGGACAGAAGGCCTTTGCTCTTCATATGCTCCCAGCTGGATATGGTAATATTGTCTTCAATGGAAAGAATGCTGACCATTCCTTCATCTCTTCGATCCTTAGGTACTGAAAGGATCCCTGCTTTCCTTGCCTGATAGGAGTTGCCGAATCTGACTTCTTTTCCCTCTATCAGGATACGTCCTTCTGTAGGTGCTACCTGTCCCACCAGACAGTTACATACATCCTCTGCACCGGATCCGTCCAGACCTGCAAGTCCAAGCACTTCTCCCTCATGAAGCTTAAAGGAAATGTGGTTAAATACACCAAAAAGACTTAAATCATCTACCTCAAGAACCACTTTATCTGATGGCACGCTCTGCTGTGCCTCCACATAAAACTCTCCTGTAGTCGCTCTTCCTACCATCTTCTCATACAGAACATCAATATTCGCTTCAGCAGTAGGAAAAACAGCTGTTTCCTCACCATCCTTAAATACGTAGATCGTATCGGTGATCGCAAGGATCTCATCCAGATGATGGGAAATAAATACAATACCATTTCCTGCTGCCTTCATCTTCCGGATCTGTACATACATCTCCTGGATCTCATCATCAGAAAGCACGGTGGTAGGCTCATCAAGAAGGATGATCGCATGTCCTTCTGCTGCTTCTGTTACAACATCCAGCACTTTTGCGATCTCAACCATCTCTCTGGTTGCCATATCAATATCACGGACTTTTTTACCAGGTTCCAGTTTAATGTCTACACGCTCCAGCGCTTTCTTTGCATCCTTGTTCATTTCTGCCCAATTTACAAGTCCTGCTTTGGAGTACTTTTTCTCACGGCCCAGGTAAATGTTCTGGGCAACTGTAAGATTTGCTACCAGGGACTGCTCCTGGAATACCATTCCAATGCCCTGCTTATTCGCATTGATGATGGATGTTGCTACATAAGGCTTACCCATGTAAAACATCTCTCCCATGGAAGGAGTCTCAACACCACTGATCAGCTTCATCAAAGTCGATTTACCGGCTCCATTCTCACCGATCAGGCCGATCACCTCACCGCTGTGGATCTTCATATCAATATCATGCAAAACAGTATTGGATCCATATGTTTTGCCAACGCCTTTTGTTTCAAATAAAACTTCACCCATATGTATCCCTCCGTTTACTTCACTACAGTCTTTCTGTTATGCTCTACTGTAAGCGTAACAGCGATAATAATGATAATACCCTGGATGACCTTTTTAAGGTTTGTATCAACGCCCATCAGGGTCAGCCAATTTGCCAGTTCCGTATAGATCAGCACACCTACAAAGGTCTGAAGGGAACCGCCCTTACCACCGCTTACGGAACCACCGCCAAGTACGATAGCTGTAACAACCGGGAACATCTGGTTCAATCCAAGGTTAGACTGTCCAAGCTTTAATCTCATACACTGAAGTACACCTGCGATGGCTGCTGTACATCCGCATAAAGCGTACACCTTGATCTTGGTACGTGTAATATTAATCCCTGTAGAAGCTGCTGCCGCTTCATTGTCACCGATTGCAAATACTGCACGACCGAATGCAGTATAGTTCATAATGATTGCTCCTATGATAAACACAGCAAATGAAATCAATGTAATGTATGGAATCCCGAAAAGCCTTCCCTGAGAAATAGCAATAAACATAGGATCCTTAACCTGAATTGGTGTACCTCTGTAGATCAACACTGCTGCGCCTGTCATAATACAACCAACTGCATAAGAAACAATAAAGCTTGCGATCCTTCCTTTTGTATGAAGGAATCCAACTACTGTACCCACTGCCAGCCCGATCAGAATAGCAATAAGCACACCGAAAATACCGAAATTATTTGAATTTGAATTATTAACAACAAGAAAAGCAACTAAAGATCCGGCAAAGCCCATATTTCCTTCAATGGAAAGGTCAATGCTTCCAAGAAGAAGGACAAAGCTCAGACCAACGGAAATTACCAGCGGAATAGACATCTGGAACATAATATTTACAATGTTCGCCCAGGAGAAAAAGTTTTTCTGGGAAATGCCTCCGATCGCAGTCATGATAACCAGCAGGATCAGAGGAGCATATCTTCTGACCTTATCCATTTTTGCATTGTCTTCTGCCTGGGTAACGAACTGCTGACTAACTGTCATTTTCTTTATTAAGTCACGCCGTTTATTATTCATAGAACATCCTCACATCCAGTTTTTAACAGATGAGGCGAAATGCGGCATGCATTTCGCCTCTCTTGTCATAATCCTATCTTGCTGCCGAAACTCTCCCGGGCAGCTTGATTATTTATTCTGCTGCTTCGTCTGCTGCTGCACCATCTTCCTGATACTTGTCGATGCAGAAGCTAAGGTCTGAATAATCATATCCAGGATCCTGAGTCTCGATGAATTTGGAGATAATGTCATCTGCGTTGTCAGCTGTTACAAGTGTAGTCTTGCAGAAGATCAGACGTTCTGCAGGATCCATACCCTCTACGTCAAGGCTGCCAAGAGCTGCCTGGATTGCGTAAGATGCGCCATAACCAGCGATGCAATATCCATCGTTTGCATTTGTGATAACAAGATCACCGTCTTTAACTGCGTTAAGAGCTGCTTCGATACCGTCACATCCGCTGACTTTGATCTCGCCGTTCTTTCCAGCGTTCTTAAGAGCTTCAACAGCACCAAGTGCCATTGTATCGTTTGCGGAGAAGATACCTTTCAGATCCGGATAATTAACGATCCAGTTCTCTACAAGTGCCATAGCGTCTGACTGGCTCCAGCTTGCTGTCTGGCTGTCAACTACTTCGATGTCCGGATAATCTTTTAATGCTTCCTCAAATGCTGCATGTCTGTTGGTAGCGGAGTCATCACCAAGAAGTCCCTGAAGCTCTGCAACCTGGCCTTCACCACCGATAGCCTCGAACAGTGCAGATGCGGTAGCTTTACCGATTGCCATATCATCCAGCATCAAAGATGCTACAAAGTGAGGATAATCTGCCGGATAAAGGCCCTCAGCCCTGTGTGCAAGGATAGATACATAAACGCCTGCATCTTCACATGTCTCAGCAATATTTACTGTGTTTGCTGTAGAAGAAGGGTCAACTACGAAGATTGCCTTGTCGCCATACTGTGCAATATAGTCCTTGATTCCCTGGATCTGCTTGTTGTCATCGCTGTCGCAGGTAAGGATATCTGCCTCAACTCCGTAATACTCTGCTGCCAGCTGAGCTCCCTTAGCTTCCTGTGCCCAATACTCATTATCCATGGAATGGATGCAGATTGCCAGATGATACTCGGATGGATCAACACCTTCCGGAGCTGTGAAGCCTGCTGCTGATACTGTAGAAGCAGTAGCTCCCATTAACATTGTTGCTGCTAACATTGTTGCCAATACCTTCTTGCTCATAAAAAATACCCTCCTTATTTTTGCTACGGCATCTTGTATGTCGTTGCCTTTGATGTTTATATCTTAATTCATTTAATTAATAATGTCAACAAACTTTTAAATTCATTTGGTCATTTTGTCGAATGTTACAATTAATTGTGTTTGAATTTATTCACATTCAACAAAAAACTGTTACTGTAGTGCAGTGTATGCATTGAGAGCTGCTCCGATCACCCCTGCTTCTGCATCTGGTGACGCAGGGACGATCCTAAGGGAAGCCCTTGGCTCCGGTGTTCGCAGGTTTTCTTTTACATTCCGGATAAAGTACTCCATAGGGAAGCCGGGCATCTGTGTCACCCCGCCGCCAAGCACAACACACACAGGATCCAGGATCGTTACCTCTGTAGCTGTGGCAAGGGCGCACATACGCACCACATCCAGCACATCCGGCTGATCCCCGTACTTTACAAAGATGTCAGAAACCTGACACTTATAATGCTCTCTGGCAATCTCTGCCAGTACTTTCCCACCGGCACGCAATTCAATGCATCCTTTTTTCCCGCAGCCGCACATCTTTTCAAGACCGTCCACAGGAATATGTCCCAGCTCACAGGATGAGCCGGTATAGCCTTTGTATACCTTTCCATCAATGCTCATGGCGTTTCCAAGGCCAGTGCCAATGTACACGCCGATCACGATCCCTTCCTGCCCCATATGGTTCTTCCACAGATCATACAAAAGAGAGGTATTCACATCCCGCTCCATAATCACCGGAAGTCCCCACAGGTTTTCCAGAATTGCTTTCAGCGGAAGATTATCAAAGCCCTGGATATTTGGGGAATTGTAGCATATGGTCCGGTCCCGGTTCATCAGGGAAGCAAGAGAAAGGGAAATGCACATAAAGTTTGAAACTCCCCCGTTCTCTTCCAGCACCGGATCCAGCAGCTGCTTTAAATATTCCCCCTTATCTCTGGCATCTGACAGTCCTTGGGAAGGAATCTTGTCAAACTGCTTCAATGTATAGTCCTTTGTCACCACTCCATACCGCAGATTGGTGCCTCCAATTTCCACACAAAGAAAAAACTTTTCATCCATATCCTTCATACTTCACACCTGTCCTAAAAGTTATGCCCGGTCTGCACTTCCCATAATATCGATCTTATGGAGATACAGTTCCTTCATCAGCGGGCGGATCTTCAAAGTAAACGCACGGCTGTCAATCGCTCCCGGTTCTTCATCCAGGATACGTCTGGTATTTGCCAGCCCACAAATCCATCCGTCTGTAGCAATATTAACCTTGCACACAGCAAGCTTGGACGCCTTGCGTACCTGATCATCAGGGATACCCACTGTCTTTTCAATATGTCCTCCATGCTCATTGATCATATCCACATATTTCTGGGAAATATTGGAGCATCCATGAAGCACGATGGGGAAGCCAGGTTCCTTGTCAGAAATATACTGAAGGATATCATAGCGCAGTTCTGGCAGGGTTCCGTCTTCATTGGGAACCATTTTCACCAATCCATGGCAGGTTCCTATGGAGATTGCCAGACTGTCGCAGCCGGAACGGCGGATAAAATCTACTGCCATTTCCGGATCCGTATACATACTTTCATCTGTACCTTCGGTTCCATCCTCCTCCTTTCCTTTTAATATGCCAAGCTCTGCCTCTACTGTAACACCATGTGCGTGGGCATATTCCACCACCTTTTTGGTCAGTGCGATATTCTCCTCAAAAGGCAGCTTGCTTCCATCGATCATAACGGATGAAAAGCCTCCTTCAATGGCCATCACGCACTGTTCATAGGTCATGCCATGATCCAGATGAAGGGCTACCGGAATCTGTAATCCGGCTTCTTTGATCCGGTCTGTTGCTACCTGGGCAAGCCTTGCAGTCATTTCATGTCCCAGCTGACGGTGAAGATTAGGTGATACCAGCAGGATCACAGGAGATTTCTTCTCGATCACTGCATCGATCATGCCATTCAGCTGTTCAATGGTTACAAAATTTAAAGCCGGGACTGCATAGCCTTCACGGTATGCCTTTGCAAACATCTCTTTCGTATTGACAAGCCCCAGTTCCTGATAAGTGTACATTACTGTTTCCTCCTTGTTTTGGTCATATACTTCAGACAGACCTGCTCATCCAGGCTGTCCTGATTCTGTCTATATTCAGCTTCTGTCCCTGTCTTAATGGCTGATTCCATCCAGCTCCACGTACTCTGGCAAATCACCGATCAGTGGAAGGATATAATCCATATAAGCTTCTTTGATCTGATGGCGGTTATCCTCCAGGTAGGACAGATCCATCACTCTTTCCACATCTGCCACCTGTTCCAGATCCAGTGTCTGTATCTCGGTCCTGTATGGGCTGCTGCTGATCCTGGTAAGTGTAACCATCTTCCCGCTTTCTCCGGCAAAAGCACGCTTCACAGCTTCGCTTCCAAGCTGCTGTGCCTCTGTTTTGTCAATCTCAGAAGCATCATGTGCGCCACACCTTTGCATCAATCCCAGGTCAATGCAGCGGATCTTGCAGGTAAAATATTTCCGCAGAAGATGATTCAGGTAAGGGGTGATCCCTCCCATATTTTTGGACGGATCATCTGCTTTATTAACAGTTGTATCCTCAAAAAGATATCTGCCGTCTGCTGTCTTGACTCCTTCTGCCACTACTGCAAAGCATTTGCCTTTTTTCTGTATAACCTGGGCCACATCATTTACAAACTGTTCCGGGTCAAAAACCACTTCCGGTACATAGATCAGATCCGGTCCCCATCCAGTTTTCCCGGCTGCGGCTGCAGCTGCAGCCAGATATCCTGTATTACGACCCATCACTTCCACTGCCATGATCAGATCTGTATCGTAGGTATACATATCATGAACCAGTTCTGATATGGTGATCACAGTATGACGGGCAGCTGATGGAAAACCAGGTGCATGATCCACAATGGCAATATCGTTATCCACTGTCTTAGGGATCACCATCAAACAGCATGGATAACCTGCCTTTTTTAGGTGCTCACACAAACGGTGGCCTGCTGCTACAGAGCCATTGCCGCCATTAATAAAAATGTAATAGATCTGATATTTTTTCAGAGTTGCAAGAATCCGGTCATAATCCTCTTCCGTATCCTCCCGCACTGTATATCTGCAGGAGCCAAAAGCCATGGACGGTGTATTACGCAGACGCAAAAGCTGCATTTCATCCATATCTGTACAGTCATACAAATGGTCATGAAGCAGGCCATCAATTCCATGCAGGCTTGCATACAGCTTGTCGCCTTTTTCCAGAAGCTCCTGGCATTCCCGGATCACACCGGCGGCAGAACAGTTGATCACTGCCGTAGGTCCTCCGGATTGTATATACAAAGCATTTCTCATGTGTCAGTCTCCCAGGCCTTTCTTCTTTTTCAAAATCAGTTCTCTAACTGCCTTTTCTATGTATTCTGCTGAAATCCCAAACTTATCTGCCAGGAACTTTTTATTTCCAACCTCACCAAAGGTATCCGGTACTCCCACTCTGCCAAAAGCTGCATGACAGTTCTCTGCCAGCACCTCTGCTACTGCACTGCCAAGTCCGCCATAAATATTATGATTCTCAGCAGTCAGGATCGCCCCTGTTTCCCTGGCGCAGCGGATCACCAGCTCCTGATCCAAAGGTTTAATGGTAAACATATCTACCACACGCACCTGGATATTTTCTTTTGCCAGATTCTCTGCTGCTTCCAATGCATAACCAACTTCAATGCCACAGGCGATCACTGTAGCATCTGTACCATCCCTTACAATATTTCCTTTGCCAATCTGAAATTCTTCTGTGCCGGAATAGTAAACGGTCTTTCCTTTTCTTGGGAAGCGCAGATACATCACACCATAGGTATTTGCCATTTTCTTCAGGATCTCCTGGAGAAGATAGGGCTCGTCAATATCCATAATGGTCATCCCGGGAAAAGATCTGTAGATCCCCACATCCTCAAAGGGCATATGGGTACCACCGTTGGTTTCTGCGGTAATCCCAGGGTCTGAACCTATGATCTTCAGATTCGCCTTATTGTAGCAGCCTGATAAAAAGGTCTGGTCTGCACATCTTCGGGAAGCAAAAGGTCCAAAGCTGTGTACAAATGGGATCTTCCCTTTTATGGACATCCCGGCAGCTACACCGATCATATTGGCTTCCATGATCCCCATATCAAAGGCCTGCTGTGGAAACTCCTGAAACAGTCCGGCTGTTCCCATGGCTCCGGCCAGATCCGCATCCAGGTATACCACCTGGGGATTTTCATCCATCATTTCTGCCATTGTCTTATAAAAAACCTTTCTCAGTTCCTCCACAGTTACGCCTCCTCCTTTTCTTTCAGCCTTCTGTCAAGCTCCTGATAGAAGTCCGGCAGATTTTCTTTCTTCACTTCTGTGGAATGGCAGTTCGCCATCTCCTCATAATAACGGATGCCGGCTCCCTTCACTGTATGTAAAAGAATCACGGAAGGTTTGTCCTTCACTGCTTTTGCTTCCTGGATCGCCTGATAGATCTGTCCGGTGTCATTTCCATTCTGAACAGAAACCACATGATAACCAAAGGCTCTGAACTTATCCTCAATACTGCCAAGACAGCACACCTGGTCTGTAGGTCCATCCAGCTGTTTGCCATTCACATCTACAAAAGTGATCAGATGATCCAGCTTATGATGTGCTGCAAATAATGCAGACTCCCACACCTGGCCCTCATCCAGCTCTCCATCTCCCAAAATCATATATATATAAGAAGTTTTCCCATCAAGCTTGTCTGCCAGTGCTGCACCTGCTGCCAGGGATGCCCCCTGCCCAAGGGAGCCAGTGGAAATATCCACCCCAGGAGTTTTCAGCCGGTCTGTATGGCTTGGAAGAATGGTATTTCCTTTGTTCAATGTATCCAAAGCCTCTTCCGGAAAAAAGCCTTTGGCAGCCAGTACCGCATACATAGCCGGTCCGCAATGTCCTTTTGACATAACTACAAAATCCCGGTCTGCTTTCCCCGGATCTGCCGGATCCACCTTCGCCACTCCGCTATAAAGGACTGCAAAAGTGTCTGCAATGGAAAGCGATCCACCTATATGGCCCTTCCCTTCAGATGCAATAGCCCTTAAAATATTCTTTCTGATTTTGACTGCCAGACGATCTGCCTGCACTTTGTCAAAACTCATATATATCCCCCTTTCTGTCTTGGTTGCTTCATTTTGATTGTTTTTGATTGTTTTATCACTTTTTCTTTTTAGATATTAACATAAAGCCTGTGAAATATCAATATATTTTTGGTTTTTTGTTCATTCTTTTTATATATTATATATTATCGCTCATTTTCGCTCATTTTTAATTGACGAATCGCTCATCATGGTTTATAATGATCGTAATGAGATTGCAAAGCGCAATGCAATCCGTATAATTAATTAAGATGATTTCTATGTAAAGGAAAGGAGTATTACATGACACACAGCGAAGTATTAAAAATGGTAGACCACACATTACTGGCACAGACAGCCACCTGGGAGGAGATCCGTCAGATCTGCGACGATGGGCTTCGTTACGGCACAGCTTCCGTATGTATTCCCCCCTGTTATGTTGCTGCAGCAGCAGAGTATGTACAGGGCAAGCTTCCTATCTGTACAGTGATCGGCTTCCCAAACGGCAACCACACCACAGAAGCTAAGATCTATGAAGCCAAGGATGCCATTGCAAATGGTGCATCCGAGCTGGATATGGTGATCAATATTGGCGCATTAAAGGCTAAAAATTACGCTTATGTGCAAAATGAAATTGAAAAACTAAAAGAAGTATGTGATAATAAAATATTGAAAGTAATTATTGAAACCTGTCTGTTAAATGAAGAAGAAAAGATCAAAATGTGTGAGATCGTCACTCAGGCAAAGGCAGATTATATCAAGACCTCCACCGGGTTCTCAACTGGCGGCGCTACCTTTGACGACATTGCACTCTTTGCTAAATATGTTGGATCAGATGTTAAGATCAAAGCTGCCGGAGGCATCTCCTCTTTTGATGATGCAGAGAAATTTATTTCCCTTGGTGCTTCCAGGCTTGGCACAAGCAGGCTGGTAAAAATAGAAAAATCCCTTTCCTGACGGGATATATAATGGAGATGTTTATGCTAGCTACGGAACGTAAGAAATTAATATTGGATTATCTTGACCAGAACCATACTGCATCCACGCAGACACTTTGCGATCTTACAGGTGCTTCCCTTGCCACCACCAGAAGGGACCTTGCACAACTTGAGGAGAAGGGTCTTCTTACGCGTACACATGGCGGCGCACAGAAGCCGGAGCGGTCTGCTGCCCCCGAAAAGGACAAATCCAATTATTTCCAGGTTTTCTCCTCCATCAAAATGGCAGATGACCAGTTTGAGTGCAAGAATGCTATTGCCCAGAAGTCCATTGACCTTATCCATTCCGGCGATATCCTTTTTGTAGGAGCCGGTTTTACAGGTTCTCTTCTCTGCCGTCACCTGAACAAAAGTGACAAGAAGGGGATCACAGTTGTTACCACTAACATTACCGGTGCGCTGGAGCTTGCTTCCAATCATGATATCGGTGTTTTTCTCCTTGGAGGCAATATCCATCTTGGAAGCAACCATATTGAAACCCTGGACGAATCCATCATACAGAATCTTCGGAAGCTGTATTTTGACAAGCTGTTTTTCACGATTGACGGTGCTGACCTGGAATACGGTTACTCCATCACCAACCGGGCACAGCTTCCACTGTATAATTATCTCCTTCAGAATGTGAAAGATATTTACATGCTGCTTAATGAATCCAAATTCAACAAACGGGCATTTACCCATTTGTGCAGCCTGGACAGTATTCCCAATGTGATCACCAATAAGAATGCGCCTTCCCAGTATATTGAATATTTTAAAGAGCATGATGTGAATGTATATTTCGCATAAATTTCCATAATCGTTTTTTCCGACCGGATCATCTCCTTTGATGGTCCGGCTGTTTTTTGTCTGCCAAGTAATATTGTGGCTGTTATTTTATATCTGTCAAGTGATAGTCTGACTGTTTTTGTCTTGCATCTGTTTTTGTCTTGCATCTGTTTTTGTCTTGCATCTATCTTTTTTTTGATATATAATACAATTGAATTAAGTAATAAATTGAACTAATAATTTTATTTAAGGTTGTTATTCATCTGAACACTGTATTCACCCATCATGATTTGAATGTGAAAACACCAAAATCCAGATTACAGTGTTCATCCTATAAAATGTTCTGAGAGGTAAGACTGATGAAAGAAACCATGCGAGGCCTGAACCAGGGAAATATCCAGAATCTGAACCGCAGCCTTTTACTGAATCTTCTGCGCCGTGAAAAAGTATGTGCCAGAACCACATTGGCAGAACATTCTGGTCTAAAACAGGCAACAGTTACACATATTATCAATGACTTTATGAATTGGAATCTTGTAAAGGAAGTAGGATTGCTCACCGGCGTAAAGGGGCGCCGCTCCATTGCCATCTCCCTGAACACAGAGGATCTTGCGGTAGCCGGGATCCGGATCGCCAGACAGAATTTCTCTGTAGGGCTTTTCAATCTGTACGGTGAAGCCGTTATGATCCGTAGAACCAGTATTAAGCACGGGCAAAATGCCAGGGAGATCATGGACATGGTGTTCCATGCAATGGACAAAATGATCCAACAATTTCCGGATAAAAAGATCCTTGCACTGGGGCTTGCCATCCCCGGCCCTTACAACCGTGTGAAAGGCAGGATTTCTGTTGTTACCGAAGTGGAAGGATGGGCAGACATTCCGCTGAAGGATGAATTTATGGAGCATTACAAGATCCCGGTGATCATTGAAGAGCATGCCAATGCAGCTGCGCTGGCTCAGTTCTGGTACAGCAAAGAGACGAATAATACTGATGTGCTGGTATATGTTGCTTTTGCCCAGGGTATTGGTGCCGGAATCGTGAACAACGGTGCCCTCCTGACAGGGTCTACCGGTGCTGCCGGTGAGATTGGACATACCACCATTGATATCCACGGCCCCAGATGCTCCTGTGGGAATTACGGCTGTCTGGAAGGCTACTGCTCTTCCATTACCTTTGTAAAAAAGCTGAATGAAGCCTTTGGCAAAAAAGATGAGCTTACTTTCTCAGATGCTGTTCTGCTGGTAAGGAAAAAAGATCCCACCGCAGTAAAGCTTTATATGGAAATGTGTGATTACCTGTCTATCGGCATTATTAATGTGATCAACAGCTTTAACCCTAGAGCCATCGTGATCGGAGATGAGATGGCTCATGTGAACCCCACCCTGATGCTGGAACGGGTGATCTCTAATGTACAGAAAAGAGTGGTTCCCCAGACAATGGAAACCACCTCCATCCGATTAAGCTCTTATAAGCAGGACTCTATGGTTTATGGTGCTGCCATCATTGCCATCAACGATATATTCCAAAATCCTGCATACTATTTTGATCCGGAGCAAGATCCACAAAACACAGATGGCGCACTGCACAGCCACTTCCGAAATGTGCGTTTTTCCTTATGAAAACAGTAAGAAAATTTTCCCCGCTATTTATCCTGCTGCTTGTGCTGACCCTTTTACTAAGCCCTGATGTCCCAGGCAATGCCTCAGTACTTCCCGGAGTCATGCAGGTTCAGGCAGCCGGTTTTACAGGCTGGAAAGCAAACCGCACAGGGAAATATTATTATCAGAACGGCAAAAAACTGAAAGGTCTTCGCAGGATCAGGAATGCCTATTATGCCTTTGATTCCAGCGGAAGGATGCTTACAGGCTGGCAATACATCCGTGGACATTACCGCTATTTCGGACGCCAGACCGGAAAGATGCGTGCAAATGTGACTGTCCAGGGACGCAAGATCGATGCCCAAGGGATCTGGACTCCTGTAGTTGTGCTAGATCCAGGGCATTCCGGTGTAACTGCACAGGGAACCGAGCCTTTAGGTCCAGGCTCCCCAGAGCAAAAAGCCAGGGATAATCCAGGCACACAGGGTATAGCCACTGGGGTACCTGAATACCAGCTGACCCTGACAGTAGCCAAAAAGCTGTCCATTCTTCTAAAGAAACAGGGCTGCAAGGTCTTCCTTACCAGAACTGACCATAAGACAGCCAAAAGCTGCAGACAGCGTGCTGCCTTTGCCAATGGTAAAAAAGCAGATGCCTATATCCGGATCCACGCAAACAGCTTCACCTCCCAGCAGGCAGCAGGCGCCCGTACTGTGTGCGTAACAGCTGCCAATCCTTATCTTACCTCAAAGCAAATAAAAAGCAGCTATACTCTTTCAGAAGCTGTTCTTAATGCCTATGTAAAGAGTACAGGCTGCTTTAAAGAAAAGGTATGGGAAACGGACACCATGACCGGTAATAACTGGAGCAAGGTTCCCACTACCCTGATCGAGCTTGGATATATGTCAAATCCTGCAGAAGACCGTCTGATGCAGACGGCTGCTTATCAACAGAGAATGATCCGCGGGATTTCAAAGGGCATCCGTACATTTTTCCTAAAATAGAAAAGGTATCGCCAAATCATCCCATCAGATGATTAAGCGATACCTTTTTTTACCACTTCAAGCTCTTTAAAATCTGTTACTGCATGTTTTCACTTTCTTACAGGTCAGTCTTTTTCTTTGCAAGCTCAAACTCTGCTTCAATCTCAGCAGATGGTTTCTTTGTAAGAAGACTGACTACCACGATCATCAATGTTCCAACCAGAAATGCGGGAAGCAGTTCATAAATCCCCCAAACGCCACCCATTGGCCGGATCAGGTACTTCCACACAAAAACCATAACTCCCCCGGAAATCATACCTGCCACTGCTCCAGGGAAGGTTGCACGCTTCCAGAACAGGGCACACATCACTACCGGGCCAAAGGCTGCACCAAAGCCAGCCCAGGCAAAGGATACAATACCGAATACAGAGCTGTCCGGATTCTTTGCAAGAAACAGACCAAGAACTGCGATCACAATAACGGTTGTCCTTGCAGCGATCATACTTGCTTTCTGGGACAGCTTCAGATGAAAAGCTTCCTGAAGCAGGTTCTGGGAAACACTGGAGGATGCTGCCAGAAGCTGGGAATCTGCTGTGGACATGGTACTTGCCAGAATACCGGAAAGGATCAGTCCGGCAAGCAGAGCCGGGATAATCCCATAGCCGGATAACAGGTCAGAAATCCTGACAATGATGGTCTCTGTATCTGCTCCGTGAAGTGTATCAAGAATACCTTTGCTGCTTAATGCACGGCCTGTAATACCGATCACAACAACCAATGCCATGGAAACGGAAACCCATACGGAAGCAACCCTTCTGGAAAGCTTCAGCTTTTTCTCATCCTCAATGGCCATGAAGCGAAGCAGGAAATGAGGCATTCCGAAATATCCCAGTCCCCAGGAAACAGTAGTAATAATATGTAAAAGCGTATATGGTTCACTGGTTCCAGTCTCTTCAAGATATGTGCTTCCAAAGGAAAGATACCCAGGAAGGGATTTGGCATTGTCAAGCACTGCGCCAATACCGCCTGCCTGTGCAGTGGCAAAAATAAGAACTGTCATAATAGCCACTGTCATAATGATACTCTGGATCAGGTCTGTGATGGATGCTGCCAGAAAACCGCCGGTAGCTGTATATCCTACGATCACAAGAGCAGAGATCACCATTGCGGTCATATAATCCATGCCGAACAAAGATGAGAAAAGTTTGCCACAGCCGGCAAAGCCTGCTGCTGTATATGGTACAAAAAAGACAATGATCACCACTGCTGCAATAGCTGCCAGAATACTTCTCTTATCATGGAATCTGTTTGAAAAAAACTGAGGAAGTGTAATGGAGCCGGTGATCTGGGAATATCTGCGTATCCTTCTTGCTACCAGTAACCATGCCAGATAGGTACCTGCTGCCAGACCGATAATAGTCCATCCTACATCAGCCACACCAGACAGGTATGCCAGTCCAGGAAGTCCCATTACCAGATAACTGGACATATCTGAGGCTTCTGCACTCATGGCCGTTACAAAAGGTCCAAGCTTTCTTCCTCCAAGGAAGAAGTCGGATGTGGAAGATGTCTTCTTGGCACAGCGAAATCCAATGGCCAGCATCCCCAGTAGATACAGAAAAATCGTGATCAAAATACAAATGGTTGCCTGTGTCATAATAACTCCTCTTTCTTTTCCTTATTTTGGTGTTTTGACACCAAATCTTCAAGTCGAGCAGCTGTTACTCACCACATGAAAGAGGTGGGAGTCTTCTCGACTGAGATAAAATTTATTTTTCATTTTAGCACGATTCTGTACGTATGAAAAGCACTTTTTTACTGCATTGCAGGAAAATTTTTATATTTTAATGTAGGAAAGTATTTGTAATGTAGAAAAACACTTATACTTATAATACAAGAAAGTATTTTCAAAAAGGGATTCAAAGGTGTTTTTATGCATCTGCACACTACAAATTTCGTTTTGTTTATGATATAATCCAGAAATAAAACAGACACCGCCGGAAGCATATTTTAAGTATCCGGCATAAGAAAACCTTTCAGATATGGATTTCCTTCTGAAGCCTGTAAAAAAGGAGTGTTTCCATGAGACGACATACAGATGAGATAAAGATAGCAGTTAGTGCAGCACTGTTCTGCGGTGTTATGCTTCTGATATACGTGGTAGTTCCCCAGAGCATCCGGATCCCCACTGCCACCACTACATTAAAAGAAGCCCCGGCAACAGCTGCCGAGGCTGAAGCTGCCACTGGCAGCGCATCTTCTGGATCGGATTTCCCGATCTATAACCAGGAAAGCAATTATCAGGACAATCCCTCAGGTGAGGATACTTCCGCAGATAATACTTATACCCCTGACACACCATCCGATGAACCGGATACCTCCAATCCGGATGGTGCTTCTGATGAAGTGATCGACGATACTGTAACAGGAGATGATACCTCTGAGGATACACCTCCTGCTGATGATCCTTCCGGCGGCGTAGATACCTCCGGTGATATCAGCACTCCGGATACCTCAGGCGATACATCTGGTGATACATCTGGTGACGCGTCTGCAGATCCTGCTGCTTCCGGCGATAATGTGATCGACGACTATGCAGAATATTAATGATCACAATACAGAAAAGTCATTCACCCTCCTGTGCCTGCACAAAGTTAAGTGAATGACTTTAACTCTTTATTTCAAAACCTCCAGGAAGTCAAAGGGCTTCTCATCCTTCAAAAAATGCATCAGCATATACGCACACATGATGGATACCCTTTCTTCCCGGAGGATTCTTTTTACTTCTTCCCGGTCCGCAAGCACCACCTGGATCTCCTCTGAAGCCTCCTGGGCATCTGTGCTCACTGTGCCGCTGGCATATCCGTATACAGCAGCACAGGATTCATCTGACATCCCTACTGAAGTAAAATAAGGCTTCTGATATGCCTCATCTACTTTCAAAGGCGTAAGGGTCAGACCTGTCTCTTCATAAAGCTCACGAACTGCACTGTCATGGTAGTCTTCGCCCTTTTCCACCAGTCCGGCCGGAAATTCATAAGCATAGGTACCGATGGGATACCGATACTGCCGGATCAGTACAACCTTGTCCTTTTTCTCCCCATAAAGGCTGTAAATGATCACTCCATCCGGAGGATTCTCACCTGTGGAAAGCTTCATTTCCTTTTCAGACTTTGCCCTGGATGCCACAAAATAATCCACAGGTGTATTATGGATACTAGTTGCCTTTACATTGTAAAGATTCAAATATGCATTATCTGTCAGCTTCCTGACCTGGTTGATCTTGCCCATAATGACCTCTTTTCCCTGTATCAGTCACCTCGAAGGACTACACGGATCCTCTTATAAACAAAGAATACGATCACTGATACAATTGTATATTTCACTAAGTTAAAGGGAACAATGATCAGCGCTACAAAGCCCAGAAGGCTGTTGACAGAGCTGTGTACAGCAGTTCCCATCTCCACGAAAGCCTGTACCGGCATACCAAATGCCTTACCGTAAGCCGGAAGCAGTACAAATGCATTGGCAAAGCATGCCAGGATCGTTGTCAGCACTGTGCCTGCAGCCATACCTGCCACTGCATGCTTTCTTGTCTTTACGTGATGATATCTGTACAGAAGACCTGCCGGAATCACATAAGCACATCCCATCAGGAAGTTGGCTACATCCCCTACTCCTGCAGTCATGGTTCCCCTTGTAACAAGGTGTACCAGGATCTTGATCAGCTCTACCAGTACGCCAGCCAGCGGTCCCATAGCAAAAGAACCGATCAGTACAGGGATCTCAGAGAAGTCCATCTGGTAAAAAGATGGTGCCAGAAATGGGAGGGGAAATTCAAAATTCATCAAAACTCCTGCCACTGCTCCCAGCATCGCCACCTGCACAAGAGTCCTTGTGCGGCTCCTCTCCATTGTGTTTCCGCCTCTTAAAACCTGTTCACTCATAAAAATCTCTCCTTTGAAATTATTCTGAAAGAAAATTTCCAGTGGAAGATGTCTCTTATAAAGCCGGCCAATGACCTGCTTTAAAGATCCATGGTAACAGAAAAGCCCCGGAATCTCTCCCGGGGCATCACGCACTAATCTTCGTACAACATTCATACGTATCTGTGTGTTCTTCTCTCATCCAGACTATACTGTCGGTCCTGGAATCTCACCAGGTCAACCGCCTGCAGCGGGTCGCGGACTATACCGCCGGTAGGGAATTTCAGATCGCTTCTCTGATCACCCTGCCCTGAAGAAATTTTCTTTTTACATGCAGGATTATACTCCATCCAACTACCAATTTCAATAGGGTTTGACATTTTTATTAATTATATTTATACCATATTTTTTCACTAATTATATCTTTACTACTGATTCACTGATTTTTTCTAATATTTGTTAAAACATTCTCAACATATTCTCGATAGCCTTGCTCCAAAATCCTAAAAGCACAACTGTTATCAGTTAATTTTTGTTTTCGGTTTGTTGTAACCATTTCATATATTTTATTTGCTTTTTTCTGAATCCGCTCAGCATTGTCCATGCAAAACCGATATTCCTTATTTAATAACACGCGATACTTTTCGTCTTTTATATTTTTAATAATCAACCTTTCAATGCATTCCTCTGGCACAGGAATCATATAGTTGAATCGTAATGAACCCTTGATTTGTGACCCCTCTATTTTCTTTTTCATACCTTTGGAGATACTGATTGTATTCCTCATTTATACGATAAAAATCCATCTTCATCCTCCGCTGTACAGCACAGCAGGGAGATAAGAATCTTATCTCCCTGCAATTAACGATTCACATTTTAAGCTGCGAAGCACTTAAATTAATGGTTCACGTTCAAAGTAGTGAAGCACTTAAACTAATGGTTCACGTTCAAAGTAGTGAAGCACTTAAATTAATGGTTCACATTCAAAGTAGTGAAGCACTTGAATTAATGGTTTGCACTCAAAGTAGCAATGCACTTAAATCAAGCAGTTGTTCCTGCTCACTTGTATTATATGCAATTATCGGGAAAAAATCAATAAAAATATATCAGTTCCTGTTTTTCTTTTTCCTGGTTCTTCTGTAAATTTCTTCCATAAAGGCCGTATCCTCTTTCGTCAGCTCACGGAAACCATAATTGGCATCAAGAACCAGCCGCTTCATTTTCTCTGCCTCATCAGGGCCTGTAAGAACACCGGCTTCCAGCAGATACTTTGTGACCTGGCCCTCTGTCTCCGTATAATCCTTTGGCATACCGGCACGTATCAGCAGCTGATAGGTAGATCTGTACAATGCCTGTACTCTTCCCGATGGCGGCAGTCCGATGCCAAGCCTGCTCCTCCGCCTTTTTCTCAGTCTGGTAAACAAAATCCCACATACAGCCAGAAAAAGGACTGAAGCTCCGGCAATCAGGATCTGATCAAAGTGATCTGACAGCCAGCCAAGTATGATGGTGCCTTTGCCCTGGTCTTCCCGCTCCTCTACAGCAGTCTCTTCCTCTGGCACAGCAGCCTGATCCTGTACATCTGTATCAGCCTCTTCTGCCACCTCTGCCTCCATACCAGGAGTCACCTCCACCGGCGTCCAGCCCAGAAATGGCTGGTAGATCTCCACCCAGGCATGGGCATTGCTGTCTTCCAGCACAGCTGTATAATTGCCCTCCCCATCTGCTGTGAAAATCTCTTTTGGAGCAGCATACCCAACCACATACCTGGCAGGTACTCCAAGCATCCGAAACATCATAGTGGCGGCTGCTGCAAAATGCATGCTGTAACCTTCCTTTGTATCGTATAAGAAGGTTTCCACAAAATCCTGCCCCTCAGGAAGCTTATCCACATCCAGCTCATAGGAACACTGGCTGACCAGCCTTTTTACTACATACTGGCGGATCTGCTCATATTCATCTGCAATGTCCCAGTCCGGACGTACATCTCCCATGTCCGACTGACCCCAATGCTCTTCTTCTTTTTTTTCGGCACATTCCTTTTTCAGCTGCTCCAGCCCCTGATCCGGCACCTGAAGGTCGCGAGTGCTGCAGTAAGCCCTGTAGGAAGCCTCTGTCTCATTCAGCACGCCATCTGTCTTCTCACCGTCACGATAGCCTTCCATGGTCTCTTTGTAGGCATCCCGCCAGTAAAAAGAAAAAATATCATCCTGGGCAGTCTGTCCTCCCACATAGTCGTCCCCGCCATAGATCTGATAATTGTCATTCAGGAAAGCATTGTATGGCACATATGTATATTGTGTATTGGCATTTTTATTTTCCACAGTGATCTGGGCGGCTGTCACCGGCTGGTCTGCCGTTGTTTCATAATACATCATCCGCAAAAAAGGCAGATTCTGAATATATACCGAAGGATCCCCCTCCGTCTTCCAGGCCAGCACAGTATCCTGAAAGCTTTCTCCGTCACCAGGCTCAAAGCTGCTGCCTGTATAAGTTTCTCCTACAAAGCCTTTCAGATAAACGGTTTCCTCCGGCTTCTGGCTGCAGGTCACCTTCAGTGCATCCACACCTGTGAAAAAATAGCCATCCACAGCGCCTAATGTGCCGTTTTCCACACCTCCGCCTACCCCTTCAATGGACAGATTCAGGTTTCCGCCGGAGATTTTAGGCAGGATCTGCCATAATGACTGGAGAAAACGGCTCTGGATCCTTGTTCCTGCCTTGGACAACTGGGGAATGGAAGTACCTGACAAAGGTCTTGCAATACACCAGGCAGGCACAGACACCGCCAATGCGATCACCACAGCTGCTGCCCCACACTTCCATCCCATCAGATGGCTTCTTGCAGCAGTAAAAATCAGTAAAAGGATCATCAGAAGCAAATAAAGCCACATACTTCCCGGCCTTCCACCGGCTGCTGCGGTAAGGGCAAACACAGGAAAAAACACAGCCAGCACTGGCAGCCATTTCTGCTCTTTTACCATAAAAGCTCCCAGGATCCCTGTGATGATAAAAATCAGCACCATGAAAAACAAAACAGTACCGCCACTGGAAGCTTCCAGGGTATTCAGATTGCCTGCGTAAACCTGATTGATCTTCCGGATCACACTGTTGGCAACGCTGTAAAAGCCACGGATCAACGAATCCTGCCAAAAGAAGCAGAAGCCTCCCAAAAGCACTACCAGTCCAAGCCCTGCCAAAAATCTTTTCCCATCCAGTCTCTGATCCAGATAGAACCAGGTAAAAAACAGGCTGAAAGCAGCCAATCCTGCAGCCAGCATCCAAAAGACTGTGGAAATGGAAAATGCAGAAATGACTCCTCCAACAAGAGCAAAGCCAGACAGAAAAAGCGCCAGAAAAGAAAAAAGAAAGTTCTTTTTTCCTATATTCTTTTCCTTTCTATCCTGCACATAAGAAGTATCAAACACCAAGATTTCCATACATCTGATCTCCCACATATATTTCTCCGGTTGTCAAGATCCGTACCGGCAGAACCTCTTTTTCATTTTCCAGGAAAGCCTCAGCTTTGCCATCCTCTGCCTTGAAATAAGGGATCATAAGAAGCTCCCTCAGTCCATAGTACAGGGAATCCGGATCTTCCACCATAAACTTTTCCATATGATCTTCTGTCATCCAGCAAAACTCAAAGGCAACCTGATGTTCCACAAAATAATTGCCCAAAGAAGCGGCCAGATCCAGGAACCGGTCTTTATCCGCTGGTGTAAACTTTTCCGGATCCTTCACATGGGTATCCAGAAAAACCGGAACCCGAAAATCCATAGGCATGCTGAACTCCTTGACCATAAGTTCTTCTGCCTTTGCGCTTAGCTTCCAGTGGATATTTTTCATAGCATCGCCCCGCTGGTAAGCCCTTGTATCAAAAATCTCCTGACTGTCAGAGCCCAGCCTTGCAAGCACATTTTCCCGCTGTTCGCCCTGCCCTGCCCCGGTTTCAGGCTCTTTTTCAAGAACAATAGGGTGGATCCTGGGAAGCACAGCAAAAGCCCCCTTTAACAAAGGCGCTGATATTTTCCCATAAAAAACTCCCAGATAATCATACAGCCGCAGTTCACGGACCTGTACTTTCACAATCCCGCAATGCACAGGCTGTACCTGGAACTGCCACTGATCCTTTCCTTTTCCGCCGGCAGCCACATGCACTGTTCTTTTGCTTTCCCGGCCTTCATTCACAGGATCGGACAATATAACCCCGGCCTGTATATCTGAAACCGGAAAAACGGCAGGATTTTGAATGGTCAGCACTGCTTTTGCCTGATCACCCCTGAATATGAAAGCCTGCTCCAGTTCCAGCCCTATTTTTATTTTTTTTGCTGTCAGATGCGCCCACACTGCCATAGCCATGGCAAACAGGATCTCAAAGGACAAAAGGAACCAGGAAAATCCGCTACCATTCACAAGCACTGTCAGAAATGTAAGTATGATCAGCAAAAAATAGAAAATCTTTCTCTTCATCAGCCTTTCTCCGGACGGGGCTGCTTCACAGAGGCAAGGATCTCCTGGGTGATCTTTGAGGCGGTCCCATGATTCATGCCGGCTTTGGAGCTTGTTTTCAAACGATGGACCGCTGCAGCCGGAAATACCTTCACCACATCTTCCGGAAGCACATACTCCCGGCCTTCTATGTAAGCATTGGCCTTCGCCAGCTTTGTCACTGCAAGGGCACCTCGTGTACTAAGTCCCAGTGTTACCAGCTCGTGCCTTCTGGTGGCATTTACAAGTTCTATAATATAAGAGCAGATGGTAGGATGAACGAAAATCCTTGCGGTGGCTTCCTGCATCTTTTTCAGCTCTGCCCCATCTGTCACAGCGCGGACCGCTTCCAGAGGACGGATCTCTGATTGTGCCATCAGGATCTCCATTTCATCTTCAGGTGAGGGATATCCCATCTCAATGCAGATCATAAAACGGTCCAGCTGGGACTCCGGAAGCATCTGGGTTCCGGCAGAACCAATGGGGTTCTCTGTGGCAATGACCACAAAGGGATCCGGTACTTTCCTGGTAACACCATCTACTGTAACGGTACCTTCCTCCATAACCTCCAGAAGAGCGGACTGGGTCTTGGCTGAGGTACGGTTGATCTCATCTGCCAGAAACAGGTTGCACATCACAGCTCCCGGCTGATACATGAATTTTTCTGTTTCTTTTATGTACATGGAAAATCCGGTAATATCTGAAGGCAGTACGTCAGGTGTAAACTGAACACGATTCTGCTTAAGGCTCATTGCCTTTGCAAAGGCCAGGGCCATAGAGGTCTTACCTACTCCCGGAATATCCTCGATCAGTACATGGCCGCCTGCCAAAATAGCGGTCATTACCTGGCGGATGCATTCGTCCTTTCCCAGAATTACCTTGCCCACTTCCTGCATGATCCTGTCTGCATTGGTATTTTTCAACGTATTGTTCCTCCCGTTTTGTTCTTTTTCATAATACAGGTTTTTAATGATTGATTATAATGGTACTTGATGTAAACCTCTGTTTATTTCTGTTTATGTCTGTTTATGTCTATTTATATTTGTTCATGTCTGTTTACTTCTGTTTATTTCTTTTTGTTCTTATGATGTCTTCTGATCAGGATCACAAGGATCAGGAGCACCTCTGTGGCCACTACCCCTGCCATCATAAACAGGAACCAGGGCCATACGTCCACGATCCGTCGTGCCATTGCTGCGGGCCTGAGCTGAGATACTGTTTTGCTGTTTTCTTCTCCCGTATATTCTATCCTGTGTCCCCGCACCAGAAGCCTGTGACTGTTGATGGCGTATGGGGTGCATGTAACCAGGGTCACATAATCCTGCCCTTCTACAATATCCAGGTCACTGGTATCATCCGGATCTACCACCTTGATCTGGTCTACCTGATAAGCCAGAATCTCATCCAGTACGTGGATGTAGAAGGGATCTCCTTCTTCTACTTTGTCCATGTCTGTAAAAAGCTTGGCTTCCGGCAGTCCTCTGTGTCCGGTGAGCACGCTGTGAGTGCTTTCGCCCCCCAAAGGAAAAGATGTTTCTGGAACATAGCCTACCCCTTTTGCAAGGACTTCCTGGGAAGTCCCGTAGTAAATCGGCAGGTTCACATCGATCACCGGTATGGTCAGGTAGCCGATCACGTCTCCGATCTCCATCATGGTCGTATGGGTGCTGCCCTCTGTGTCTGTGCCATCTGCGTCTGTATTACCGTCGTTTCCAGCAGCTTCTGCAGCTTCTTTTACTGCTTCGCTTGTTTCGTCCTGAACCACAGCGTGTCCCAGCTGCTGGTTGTATTGTTTCATAGATTCTTTTACTGCATCTATTTTTTCTTCGTCCATATCCTGGATCTGATCATCATAATCCTCTATGGCTTCTGATGCGTTTTTCTGGGCAAGGATATTGCTGATGATGGGATATGCAGTCAGGCCAAGGCCTACCAGGATCAGGATCAGGCTGAAGATTGTGACCAATCTTGGTTTTTTCATCGTATTCACCGTCCGTCTTAGGTTTCTGGCGGTTTATCTTTTAGATCTCCGGGGCAGAAAACCTTTTGTATTTGTTTTTGTTATACACATTTTAGATTCTACCACAAGTCGCTGGTTACTGCCATGCAACATATTCGTGAATAATGTTAAAAAATCCATATATGTATCTGCGATCATGATTTTTCTTAATTCCACAAACTTGAAATTATTCATTTAATTCAGCCTCAATTTCTTCAATGGTAGGCATACTACCTCTGAACTCTTCTGGTATAAGTTTTGATAATTCATAACTCGAAATACCAAGCGGCTGGCTAGTAGATTCTAATGCATACTGAGCTTCTACTTTATCCATATCTTTACAAATCAGAAGTCCCAAAGTAGGATTATCAGCTTCTGTTTTCATCTGATGATTAACAGCCACAACATAAGTTCCCAATTGACCTGCATAAGAAGAATCAAATTTACCTGTTTTTATTTCTACAACAACATAGCAATGCCTTTGAGTATTGTAAAATAACATGTCTATAAATTTTTCAGTATTTCCTACTTCAATTCTCACTTCCCTGCCCATATAAGCAAAGCCAGTGCCTAACTCCATAAGGAAATTATTAACTTTCTTTATAAGCGCATTCTTTAGTTCCTTTTCATCATACCTTTCGCGCAAAGTCAAAAAATCAAAATTATATGGGTCCTTCGTAATTGCTTGCGCTAAATCACTCTGTTCTATCGGAAGTGTATTAGAAAAGTTAGTTATTGCTTTACCCTGTCGTTCATACAAATCCGTTCCTAAGAAGTTAAGTAAAACATCTCTTGACCAATTGTTTTCAATAGTCTTTTTGATATAAAACAATGCCTTTGCAGAATTCCCTTTGCATTTATCAAGTATTATCTTGTTATGTCCCCATGGTATTCTAAAAATAATTTGTAAATCATCCCCAGCTTGGGGACGATTTGCATCTGTAATCAATTCGTCCTCAACCTGAGGACAAATCACTGCATCAGGATACATCTCATAAAAGTATCTCATATATTTCAGATTAGTTGGTGAAAATGATTTCACATCTGGCAAAATGGATTTCAAATCGTCACTCACCGTTTTATAGAATCCTGTTCCATATCCGAACTGTTCACTCATAGACGAAATGCCCTTACCAAGTTTCCAATAAAATCTTAGCATCTCATCATTTATCTTAATAGAAGCCCTGATTTGGCTTTTTCTAAAATCAGTGGATATTCCGGCAATCCACTCTTTATATTCATTATCAACCTTAATTAATTCACTCATATATAATCCTTTCTAGTGTATCAGTTTGACAGCTCCCGATTAAGATATCACCTGTTTTATTAAGAGATTTAAACCTATAAAACAGTATAACATAAAATAAAAGTGACATGTGAACTGATTAAAATGCTTCTGATTCTGATTTTTGTAACTGATGATTGATTGAGGAGATATAATATAATGAGAACAATATTGCAGAATATAATCCACATCGAAATAGTATCGATTTTTACACCACTGCGGGCTATATGCTCCGCAGTGACTATTGGGAAGCAGAAAAGAATTTAAAGACTACACCTGGATCAGACTGTGCATTAAAATTCGCAAGAAGATTACTGGGTTTTATTGGTGGAAAGATTACTGATGGGTTGCTGTAGGAAAGATTACCGGGGGTTGCTGGGGGAAAGTATCTGCGATCAGGATCCTTATGACGTTGAAGATCAGAATTTCGGTGAATTTTTTGGAAAAGATATCTGCGATCAGGATTTTCAGAGTTTGAAGATGCAATTTATCAGTAGAAAGTATCCTCAAGTCTAAGAACAGGAGAATTGAAGATACTTTCTGCCATTGAAAAGTATCTTCCAGCCTAAGAATAAGCAGGTTGAGGATACAATTGCACTTGATCTGAAGGTCAAATTGCATCTGCAAGCTTAGGAAAAAGCAAAATGAAGATACATTGGCATAGAAAATTGTATCTGCAAAAAGACCAGGAACCTGAATGAAGATATCCGGATTATTAAGATACAATTGATCCATTGATTGTAAATGACCTTGTCTCTGTGCAGTAACTCTTTTGCAAAACGTTACACATAAAGTCAATTTTTGTAAAAAGTTTACACAAAAAGTCAATTTTCCCTTGACAAATTTCGCCGAAAATCATACAATAAAGATGCTTGAAAAAGCAATACTACCAATGATAATTCTGTAAGGTACAGAAGCTAATACCAAAATACAAAAGTGATATTTTTAAAATACTTTCCATTATTTTTCAAGAATACCTAAGAGATTTTTCAAAATACCTAAGATGAATGACAGCCGGTTACACTGATTTCAGTGTACCGGCTGTTTTAAAAATCCTCCGGTCTGCATTTGCCGCAGCCGGAGGATTTTTTTTCACATATCCGTTTTCGTTAAGAGCATTATTTGTATAATCTCTTTAACAGATCACCTTATGTGCTATTATTTTACTGTTTTCTTTCTGGAAGCTGTGATCACAACCACACCTGCCAGTACAAGTGCTAATCCAATCACGCTGAACAGTACAGTACCCATACCACCAGTTAATGGAAGTTCAAAGCCTTTTTTGTTGATTACGGTCTGGATCTGGATGCCATCAGAAGCAACACCATTATTTTTGAATTCAGTTTTCTCTACCTCATGTTTCACTAATGTTTTGATACCTTCTTTGGTTGTATAATACTCTGCCTTGGTGGTTGTTGTATATGCAATATTCAATGTTACCTTTACCGGTGCTTTCAGAAGATTATAGTCCTGATTTGTTTTGGTCTCTACCAGATAATAATCACCATTTTTAAGTCCGCCCTGGGAAACTTTACCTTTATTTTCTCCTTCAGCACCTGTTTTAAGAGATGTTACATTGATCTTCTTCCAAGTTTTAGTTCTGTCAAGACCTGCTTTCTTTACTTCATCTACAGTAGCAGCGCCTGTTGTTCCAGTTGCAACCTCTTTATACAGATCAAATTCAACATTTGCAAGAGGTGTTCCGGTCTCACTTTCTGCTTTCTTTACGATCTGGATCTGGAATGTATATACAACAGCTGTATCTTCGATCTTCTCGGTTGTAGGTGTACCAGGTTTATTAGGATTGGATCCATCATCGGTGGCTGGAAGAATCTTATTGGAATATTCCAGTGTTGCAGTGTTTGGATTGCCTGTTTTAGTTGTGTCAGCTGTGCTAAGCAGTTCTGCATTATAAGTTACGATAATATCCTGTCCTGCATAAGGAGCAAGCTCTGCCGGTGTGAAATCAATGGTAAATCCGTTTCCATCCTCTGTAGCTGTTGCTGTTGCAGGAATTGTTGTAGTACCTGCTTTATCTGTTACTTTTACTGAATTTGCATCATCTTTCAGGTTAGTAGGTGTATCTGTAAGTGTGAATTTTTTCAGTTTTGCAATGTTTGCCGGTACAGATACAGTGATACGATATGGAACCATGTCTCCAACACTGTAATCAGCATCATGTGCCCAAGTATCACCATTTTTTACTTCCTTGGTCATATCCGGCTTATCATTAGTAACAGGGATCTCAATATTTTCGTCTGTCTTTCCATTATAAGTTACTTTAGTACCATCTACATCAAATACATAAGTAGCAGCACCGTCCATAATATAACCTTTATTATCTGCACCTACAGAAGTCTCAATAAAACGATATGTACCACTGGACAAGTCTTCTACACTGATCTTACCTTCTGCATCTGTAGCCAAAGTCAGATCATCACCTGTGTTATCTCCGGCTGCTGTTGACTTCTTTGTAATGTCTGTCCATTTATCTCCATCCTTTTTCTGAAGAACAAAGGTTACACCTTTCAGTTTTGCACTGTTTTTTCCTGTTTTCACAAGGCTTACCTTACCAACAGCTGTACTGTTCTTAGGATAAACATGTACATTATATAACCAGTCATCTCCATCTGTAGTCATTGGTACGGAGATCAGGAATGGATCGCATGGACCTGTTACAATTGCCGGACTGGTAGTCTCCACTACAAGGTAAAGACCCAGAGGCAGGTTTTCAAATTTTGCAACACCGCTTGCGTCAGTCTTTACCTCATCACCATATTTTTTATTAGCAACGTCTGGTTTAAGCTGAACATTTTTTCCACTTCCTGTGCAATACTGTGACACAGCCGGAAGACTTTCTGGAGTTGAACTGTAATAGTCAGCAAGTTTAGTTGCATCTGCAACCTGGTAAATAGTAAATCCCACATCTTTGATGGCAACTGCTCCTGTCGGAACCTGTGATGCATCTTCTTTACCTGTAGCTGGATCGACTTTACCAGCCTCATCGGTATACTTATGAATAGTAATGGAACCTGTTGTTTTTGTTGTGTCGAATACTGGTGTTTTGTCAGCTGCAAAAGCAGAAACTGACATACTTCCAAGCAACATTGCTCCGGTAAGCAGACCGGCAAGCAGCTTTTTGAATTTCTTCATACTCATATCCTCTCTCTCTTTTTCTTTTTATACAGCGTTTCTGTTTTCCTGTAAGTTTTGTTATAAGCATTCGCTGTTTTTATATCTCTCACACATTTATTGTTGCACCATCTGTCTGCTTCTTAGCGGTCAGGAAGCTTTGCCCTCCTTTCTCCGCTTTTGTAACAGATAAATGATTACAGCCAGTCCGATGAGGATCCCACCGGAAAATCCAAGGATCAGTCTGCTCCAGCTTCCTGTTGCAGGAAGGTTGAATTTCTTCTGATCCGCTACCTGAATGGTAATGGTATCATCACGCAGCATGTGACTAACATCCTGTTTGTCTACAAGAATCGAATTATCCTTTCGGTTAAGTACTACTTTGATTGGGGAAGCCAGAAGGCTGTACTCTTCTGGAGCCTGAATCTCTGTGATCTGATAAGTTCCATCCTCCAGATCTTCAAATGCTGCCAGGCCAAGAGTGTCAGACTGATCGGAAGTTGTTTCCTCTCTTGCTCGAAAGCTACTATCCACGCTGCCATTCTCCAGAAGCTTCTCCAGACGGAACTTGGCTCCTGCCAGTTTAGTCGGATTGTCTCCGGCAGTACCTGCCTGAATCTTCAGGATCTGTATTCTTGTCTTTGGAAGCTGATATGTATTGGTAATGATCTCTTCTCCTGCATTTTCATCAGTAAAATTGATCCTGTCCTCCTTGAAAGTAACGGTTTCATGATCCTGCAGTACGAAATTATAGGTTACCGCAAACCGGCCTTCTGAAAACTGTATCGTATTTTCGTTTTTAATAGGTGTAACTGTACCATCTTGACCCACACTGACTTCTACTACCCGGTACTGCCATTCTATTGGGGACTCTTGTGTATAGTCCACACATTTATCCAGTCCTGTAAAGGAAGTCTGCCACTTTCCGGTGTACATATTGCCTGCAAGCTCTGTATAAGTCTTTGCATTTTCATCTGTAGATACAGGTGCCCAGGTATCAGTATCAGACTGTCTTCTCTGAAGCTGTACATAGATCTTCTCAGGAAGTTTCCCTTTATAATCACTTTCGTCTGCATTCTTCCAAAGCTTCTCTACAGAAATGTTTACAACTGGTTTCTTTGTATTTCGGAAAGTAGTCTCTACAGTAGTTCCGGAAGATTTGATATCTCCCTTTGCTGCTGTGGTTCCCTTAGGCTGTTCAGTTTTATCTATCAAAATGCTGTCCAGAGTAGAACCATCATCTGTGGAAATCTCTTCTACTTTGAAGAAGGTTCCTACCGGAATCCCGGTAATTTCACATGAGCCCGGTTGTCCATCACCATTCAGCTTAATGATACAATCCTGTGTAATAGGATTTTCTTCCAGTCCCAGGTCACCTACATTTGTAAAGGTAACACGGAATTTATACTCACCTGACAGCTTTTCGCCATAAGCCGCTGTTTTGGTGATCTTCAGGGTACCGGTCTTTACTTTATTGTAAAAGACTGCTTTCAGTTTTGTTGCTGTTGTTGTATTGTCAGGATCTGCATAAGAGCGGAATACAAAAGTACTTTCAGTTGGCTTTGTACCTGTGTATGCATTTTCCTGTTTCTGTCCGTCTGCATCAAGTTCGGTAAGCATTGCTTCCGTTCGTCCGTCATCAATAGCTGTACCCGTCTGGTTCGTCATGCCCGGTATAGGACTTGCATTGGTAATAGTAGTTCCGCTTCCCATTCCGGCAACTGCCTGTCCATTCTCATACATGGTCCAGGTGGTATCAAACAGGTCGGGATCAACTTCCTCCTTCAGGGCTATGTAACTTCCTCTTCGGAACTGATCTTTGAAAGTAACGGTTTCATGATCCTCCAATACAAACTCTCCATCATCACCGATCACACGGGCATCACGCTTAGTTGATGTAGAGGTATAGGTAGCTCCCTCCGGGATCTCCAGCTTTCCGCTTGTGGCAGAGCCATAATCCGGAATCTTGTACTGTTTGGTAACAAATCCGGTGGGCTCGGAAATCTCAACCGTAGGCCTGAACACAAAGTCTTTCAGGTAGAAATCTCTTGGAAAGTTATATCCAAACCGGAGCTTTTTAAGATTCGTCTTGTCAAAGCCCTCACTCCAAGACATCTTGCTAAGATCCAGCTTTACTGTTACCCATTCTCTACTTTTTATGGAAACAGACCCATAAGTACGTCCGGAAAGTGTTTCCGTTCCAAGATTACCACCTAAGTTTCCGCTACTGTCTTCAAACTGCAGATACATATTGGACAGGGACGGGGTATCATTGTAATCATAATAGAACTTAATCTCCAGATAAGCCATCTTTGAAATGTCAATCGGCTCACCCAGTGTTAATTCTCCATATCGCTGATCTCTGTAACTGCTGTCCGCATCATCCTCTTTTGCATGCCAGTGAACGCTTCCTGTAAAATTGCTGTTGCCACTTTCATCCTTCGCAAATATATTGTCTTTATGAGTTGGAGCAACAGTATAATCCTGTTCTGCGATCCTCAAAGGCTTTGCAGCGTTTGAATCCACTTTCTTTTCTCCATAATGGGTTGCCAGATTCTTGATGGAGAAGTTAAAGATAGAAGTATCTTTAAAAAGATCACTGAACAGGCTGTTTACACCAGTAGTGTCTACCTGTTTCTCCACCTGCAGCTGGTTCTCATCCGGAAAGTTGAAAGTAACCTTCATATTGGATTCCCACATACCACGTTCCATATAGAACATGGTCAAGGTATGTTCAGCTGTTTTCTCTCCCTTTAGGGTAAAATCTGTAACTGTGGCTGGACTTCCATCTCCTGCACTTGCCTTTACATCACTGACAGTGGCCTTCAATGTATTAAAATTAAGAGTTCCAGTAGCAGGACTGTGGGCGCCCCCCACATCTAGTGCAAGCTTTCCGTCAATAAATACCCACACATCATCATCACCGGAGAAGTTAAACTCAATAGGTACTTTGTTGCCTTTATTATCTTTAACCGTTCCGTCCTTTGTCAGCCTGAAATTGAATTCCAGCTTTGCTCCAAAACCGTAGTTATATGTATTAGCACTTTTAGAAGCAGAGCCTTCATTGAATGGGAAGAAGCCATGCTTATCCTGTGGTGCACTGGAGCTATTCAGGTTCGTGCAATTCTCATACAATTTTCCTGGATCCTGCAGGTGGTATTCTCCTGTAGCAGAATCCTGTTTCATCAACAACGTAGTTTTGCTGCTGTCAAATACCCAGTATTTCACTCCATTATTATCCAGGTCTTCCTGCTTGAACGGAAATGCCACATTATGGTAAACATCTCCGATCACAGCATTTTTGCTGTTATTCCCCAATAGAAAAGCTTCATTAAATAATGGAAGAATTGATCCTTCTTTTGTTGCTACCAGATTTCCATCTGCCAATGTATCCTTTACAAGACCCTTGGCTATTCTTGCATAATCGTTATTATTAGTTCCGTTAATATCAAGCGCTGAGTTGTTTGTCGAAAAGAAATTATTGTAATCCTTATATCCATACAGATTCAGTGTGGATGCAATGCCTTCAAATCTTGTGCCCCAGTCTGAATAGCTTGGCTGGAAATGTCCAACATAAATGGGAATTGACGAGGTATTTGCCTGATAGTAATCACTCAGCGCCTGGTCAAACTCACGAAATGTTACCCAGTTCCTATAACTTGTACCACTTCCTCCAGGATATTTGTCACGGTTATTTCCATTTAATTCATAATCTGTATAATAATCATAAAAAGTAGAATTTACATACAGGGTATCTGATGCTCTGGTAAATGTATCCTTTGTAATATCTACTACATCTCCAGATTTCTTTGCTTCTGCATTTCGGATGGTATAAACTTCATCCCAGTAACCGTCTCGCTGGCCACCGTCATATACTACTGTATCTCCTGCATCAGCATAAAAGCATGGGTTCACCAGATCTGTTGGAATTGTCAGTGTGCCCGTACTCTCGCCATGCCCGCCGTAATTCGTTGCACTATTGGGATCAAATCCAAAAAATGCAATGTTTGTATACTCTTCCGGTAATTCTGCTCTGTACACGTCATTCCAGGTATGTCCATTTTCAGAATGAGAGGATACAAGTGTCATATCCCCTTCAATATCTGTTTTGCCTTCTCCAGAGATGTAGTATTTAAAAGTTCCGTCCTCTCCAGGTATGCTGTATGCCTTATCCACACCGTCACTTCCCTTATATGACAGTTTGGAATATGTAGCGTCAAAATAAACTGTTCTGCTTCCCAGTACACCCCAGGTGGAATTGTCGGCTGTGCCTGCATATTTGTAGCAATCTGTAGAACCTTCTGCAAACAGTACGCTTTCTACACCAGCTTCTCCTACACCCTGCCCATAGAAATTGGAATACTTGTCGCCCAGGACATTCCCGGAAGCGTCTGTAAACCGTACATAAGAGCACGGAGCATCTGGAATGGTAACAGAATAGCCGTTTGCCTTGCCATTTGCATTTCCTGTCATAGCAACAGACCGTACCTGCTGCAGCTTACCGCTGTTGTCCTTCTCATAAAAGACTGCATTTACACCAGAAAGGGCCTGCCCTGTCTTATTTTCAAAGTACATGGTCTTCCCTTTAAAGGAAGTGTGATCGTCCGGATCAAATGAGGAGTAATCCACCCATTGTTCTGCTTCAGAATCATACAGCTTATCCAGGAATACGCTTTCATATGCCCAGCCAGTGATTGCCACCTTTTGATCCTTATTCGTCCCCCCCTGAAATGCCTGGAAGTAAAGCTCCTCAAGACCGCCATACTTATTAATATCACTGGTCACTGGGATTGAATATACCTGCAATCCCTTGTAGAGACGACCATTAGTATCTGTCATATCTATCAAAGACTGCGGATCGTCGTTGGACTTTCCAGCCTTTAACCAGGCTTTCACTGTGTACCCATTATTGATCCAGTCTGCTGGTACTGCAAAGTATACGGTTCCTGCAGACGATCTGGCAGCCCAGGCCAATGTAATGGCTGCGGCTCCGCTCTCCAGCACGCTGATCAGCTGCTTCCCTGCATCTTCTCCAGCATCCCCTTCTGTGTCTTCCTGGGACTCCGGATCCTGAGAAGTTTCATCCTGGACATCTGCAGTCTCGCTTTCCACAGGAATAGCTCCTGGAAGCGCAGACAGCACATCCAGCTCTGCATTTGTTGCTGACTGCTGTTCTTCTATGTTCTGGGAATCAGCTTCCTGCTGTGCATCTACATCCTGAAGACTGGTTTCCTGCAGTGCCTCCGGCTCTATGCCAATAGTCTTATGATATGTTTCTTCCTGTGCATGGTAGGAAATACCTACATAAAAATCAGCGGTATCCCCAGCCGGCAACTGGAAGGTAAGATAATCCTCTGAATCATTCTTCACACGTGTCACTGTCAGATCTCCATCTGTCAGTCCATTGGGGATCACGCTGCTGTCACAGGCTTCGCTGCTTAATGCTTCCTCTTCTGTCTTTCCCATAGAAACGAAAAGGCCGGAAACCGGAAGTCCGGATCCCATGTCTTTCAGATCCAGCTTAATGGTACTGTCTGCTGTAGCATCCGTATGAAGATCCTGTGCTGTCACATGTACACCATAAAGCTGACCGGATAAAGCGATCTCTGACTCTGCAGAAGTATTCTCTGTATTCTCATCTGCTGAATCTGTATTTTCATCTGAAGCATCCTCTACCTCTGTATCAGAATCGTCCTCTGTCACATCCTGACACCCGGCTTCCAGAGTTTTGGTCATAGAAATACGCACCAGGGATGGCTGCTCCTGGCTTTCTTCTCCTGATGTTTCGTCCTCCTGGTTGTCCGGCACTTCCGGATCTGCACTGATGGTATCCCCGGATGTTTCTGCGCTGCTGTCCCAGGTAAGCTTGATCTTGCCTGTATCCTCCGGAAGGGTCACATCCTGAGACTGTTCTTCCTCTTCCCAGGTAACACTGGCCTTCAGATCCGCTTTATAAGAATAGCTTTCATCCTGTGTCTTATAAACAAAAGCTGCATAAAAATCCGCACTGCTGCCTGCAGCAAGCTCATACTCCAGATAACATGCGGTAGTGATCAGATTTCCATTATCGTCTAATACGTATTCCCCATTATCATCCTTCAGGTACTCCTGTACCCGGGAAACGCTAAGTACATCCGTTCCATTCAAAGCTCCTTCAAGCTTTGTGGGTGGAAGGGTCACCGCCCCGGATGAGGGTTCTTGTTCCGGAACGGTCTCCTGCCACTGCGAAAAGAGGGATGTATACAATATATAGGCCGGACTGTCGTCCTGATCATCCGTCATATACAGACGGATTCTTGCTTTGCCCTGCCGGGTACTGGATGCGTTGGAAGTAATATGTACCCATCTTGGCTGTCCCTGAACTGCTGCTGACGCTTGGGGGGCATCTGCACTTTCAAGGATAACCGTTGCAGCTGGCTGGACTTCAGTCTCTGTGTCAGTAATCATTGCTGAATCTGTTCCCTCATCCGTACCGGATGAAAAATCAGAAACAAATTCGGCTGTATCAGTATCTGCATCAAATGCAGAAAAATCAGTATCCGTAGTTTGGTTCTCATCTGAAATCTCAGTACCGGAGAATCCGTCTTCATCCTCAGAAACAGCTTCCACATCCTCTGCCTCATTACTGATGAACTCAACTCCTGTGGTCTCATCCTCATAGGATGAACCGCTGACATTTACCAGATTTGAAATATCAGGCGTTGTTATGATCATCGCAGCGCAAGCGATCAGCGCTGCTACTTTCTGCCATGTTCGCTTTTTCATGTTCCTCACCCTTCCAAAATCGCTGTCCTAAGCCGGACGGCATTCACACTGACTTCTATTGTTAATTATAGCTGTAGAATTACAGCAATGGAATATTACATTTTCCAGAAACGTATAACTTTTTGTAAAATATAAAAAGCTATCATAAAGAATAGGCTGGTTTTGGGTAAAAAAAGCTGCTTTTCCAGGAATCAGCCCAAAATAAGCAGCATTTTTATTCATGTTAATATTTAACGTAAGTATGCCTATACAAATGAATAGCACAAAATATCAAAATATGCTACCCTATATCCTCCCCATTTCCGGATGTTTTGCGGAACTTCTCAGGGCTGCATCCATAATATTCACGAAAGCTTTTGCAGAAATAGGAGGCATTGGTAAATCCGGTCTCCTTGCAGATCTGTACGATCTTCTTGTTGGTGGTACAAAGAAGCTCCTTGGCTTTCTCCAGACGAAATTCCCTGATAAAATGAGTCAGGCCTTCCCCTGTCTCCTTCTTAAATATGTAACTCATATACCCAGGTGAAAGATACACGCCCTTCCCCAGGATCTCCACACTAAGCTCATCTGCATAATGCTCATACACATAGCTCTTAACCTTTTCTACATCGCTTCTGGCACCACTCTGATTAGAAAACATGGTATCCTCATAAAGCTGGATATTCTGCTCCAGGATATCGATGATCTCCTGAATTGTAGTGCACTGATACAGCTTCTCAATGGCATCTGCACATTTGTCCGAAGAGAAATTCATATCCTTATACATTTCCTTTACAATATTTGAGCAGGAAAACTTCACAAAAATATGAGAAAACTTCCCTCCCTGCTGCTTCTGTGCGGCAAACTTGCGGAAATGCTCCCACAAATGGGTCAGGTCCCGAAGCCGCACATCATTCTCCATATTTTCCAGCAGATCAACCACCACATCGTAATTATCCTTGCCTTCCCAGTTGATATCCGGCATATAAACCCACATATCCGACCTGTAAAAGCGGTTCTCCATAAGGATCTCTACTTCCTGATAGGCATCTGCCATATTGAAATCGGATGTAATCGTACTGGAAACAGCCACATAGCATTCTGCATTCATAGTATCTTTCATAAATCCATGGATATGCTGTCCCAGCACAGAATAATCCACCTTTACCTTGTCATCAAAAAAGAGAAGAGAACTGGTGGCACTCAAATTCAGATAATGGAATGGAAGCTTCAGTTCAGCGGCCAGTTCCGTCTCAAAATCCTCTGCATGCTCTTCAAAAAAGTCTGTGGCAGTCTCTATCAGGATCATCTGACGGACCTGCTCCCACCAGGAAACATCCAGCGTAGCCATAGCTTCCGCCTTAATATCCTGTCTGCCTGTATTCAAATATTTCTGGAGATAAAACTGCTCCATAAAATCCTGATTCTTCTGCATCAGTACTTCTGTCTGCTTCTTCTCATCAATGGCAATAAGCGTCTTGTCGATCACATTATAAAATTCTGACGGATTCACCGGCTTCAGCACATAGCCCAACACTCCGTACTTGATCGCCAGTCTGGCATATTCAAAATCACTGTATCCGCTGAAAATAATGATGGCCATCTCAGAATCAAACTGACGCACTTTCTCCATCAGCTCCAGTCCGGTCATAAATGGCATCTTTATATCACTTAATAAAATATCCGGCTTCTGGCTCCTGGCAATCTCCAACGCCTCTTTGCCATTGCTTGCTTCCAGGATCTCCAGGTTATAGTCTTTTCTTTCGAGAAGGCTTCTGATCCCTTGTCTTTCGATTCTCTCATCATCTGCGATCAAGATCTTTCGCAATTTCTACTCCCCCTGTATTTAGAACAATAAGTGTACCTTTTTATTATATTTATTTTTTTCTCTTATGACAAGCTTTTCGTAGATTATTTAAAAAAAATGTTATTTTTTTCTCTGTGGATTATTTAAGAAAATGTTATTTTTTCTCTTTTACATGCAAAAAGAAGCCCTTACGGACTTCTTTTTGCTTCATTATATAAGAAGGTATTTATCATGCTTTTTTATATAAAGAGTTATTTATCATGCTTTTTCTTCTTAAGGATCACCACAACAGCTGCAACGATCACTGCCAGTACAAGCACTGCGATCATAGGAAGGATCGGTGTGTTATCCCCGGTCTTTACATTGGTTGTGCCGCTGGATGGCGGTGTGTTATCTGATGGTGTATCAGGTACAGGTGTAGATGTTGGTTCCGGAGCTGGTGTATTGGTAATCTCCGGTGTAGGTGTCACTTCTTCCGGCTGGTTCACCACACTTAAAACCTGCACATTTCCGGAAGCCTGTACATATACTCCATTTACCACTGCTGTCTGTCCGGCCCGTGTGATCTTGAATGCTACAGGCTGGGAAAGCTTTACAAATCCGTCAGGAGCTTTCTCCTCGGTAAACTGGTAAGAACCAAGAGGAAGATCGGTAACTACGATCTGTCCGTTCCCGTCTGTTGTAAGCTGAGTCTTAAACTCTTTCCAGTAGAAGCTTCCTCCTTCATCAGATCCGGAAACTGCTCCCTGGGGAATCGTCTCTCCTGCCTCTGGGTAAACCTTCTGCCATAAAGCAAATACTGCTTTTTCCAGTGTTTTCCCATCTGGATCTGTCTTATTCAGGATCACTGCACCGCCTGGGAAGGTGGTCTTAGGATTCAGTACCGGATCGTACTTCTCTGTACTGTTCTCACTGTAAGGAACCGGTATGATCACCGGCTGCATTACCATAATATCCTCACCGCCGGTCTGGGCAGCCAGATAAATCCCGTTCTCTACATTCTTATAAGAAACAGTGCCATCTGTACCAGCCTGTGCCACAGTACCTGTAAGCTTCTTGGATTTGGCAAAAGCTGCCAAACCTTCGGCTGCCTTTTCGTATTCAGAGGCTGTCTTCAGACCGGATACATTAATGCCGCTTCCTGCAAAAGAATCCTTGTACACAAATCCATCATTCTCATACCCTGCTATCTGATAGAGAGTCACTTCAATGCCAGCCGCTGTCTGGGCAAGCCTGAGTGTAATACTGCCTTTTTGTTCCGCTTTAGCACTTACTGTGCCAAGCAGCATGCTACAGCAAATCGCAAGACAGATAACTGCTGCCTTTACTCTTCCTTTTTTCACTTTTCCTCTTCCTCCCGTACGTCCTCATCCTTCTTCTTTCCCCTGGTGATCCGACACACAAGCCAGATCAGGAAAATGCAGAAGAGCCCCACGCATACTCCTGCTATGATCAGCACGGTACGTGGTGCCATCATCTCCTGGTTATTTTGCTCCACAGGCATCTGAACGGACAGCTCTGATGGAACATTTGATGTACGCTCACCTCTTACCAGAAGCCTGTGGCTGTTCACCCCGTAAGGGAAACAGGTAAGAAGTGTGACATAATCCTTGCCGTCTATAATCTCTATATCTTCCGTCTCATCAGGAAGGACTACCTTCTTCTGGTCTACCTGATAAGCCAATACTTCGTCCAATACATGAATGTAAAACATGTCACCTTCTTCCAGATCATCCAGATGGGTAAACATCTTGGCTGATGGAAGCCCGGTGTGCCCTGACAGCACACAATGTGTGGAAGCTCCGCCTACAGGAAGGGAGGTGCCGGGCATATGTCCGATTCCTTTTTCAAGCACATCCTCTCCCGCCCCGTGATAAATAGGCAGATAAACCTGCAGCTTCGGGATCTCCAGAAAACCAATGGCATCTGTTACTGCAAGCAGGTCATCATAGCTGACAGCGGATACGTCCCCGCCTTCTTCCTCCAGCTCCTGATTATACTTTGTGGCCATGTTCTTCATCTTGGTAAGGCTATCCTTATTCTCTACATCTACAATATCGCAATAATCTTTGATTTCATACCTGGCCGTATATTCACGATACCAGTTACTTACGGTCGGATATGCTCTTACAGCCACTCCTGCCAGCACCAACAGCACACCAATCAGCAGAAAAAGCCGTCTTTTTTTCTCATTCATAATCTCCGGTTTTCCCCTGTCAGTTTATTGTAACTTTTTCATACGCCTCTGCTCCGGCGTTTTCCTTCCAAAGCACCCGGTTGGCTTTATCAGGTACTTTAATTATAGTATAATCAAGTACACGTCTTTGGAAAATATAAAAATTCTAAGATAAATATAACATATTTAGGAAATTAAATGTACATCCAACTGACGATATGGGATCCGGATACCCTGACGGTCAAATTCATCTTTGATGGTTTCATTCAAACGCCATCGCACCGTCCAGTAATCTTCTGTAGGTACCCATACACGAAGCCCCAAGGTCACTGCACTTTCTGCCAATTCATCTACGTATACCAGCATTCCCTGATCTTCCCGGGTGCCCTTATCATCTTTTATGATCTGTTCCAGTATCTGCTTTGCCTTGTGCATATCTGAATCATAGGAAATCCCGATCTTCAGCTCCAGCTTCCTCATATCCCTTGCTGTCAGATTGACCACTGTATTCCCGGACAGGGTGCCATTCGGGATCACAATATGCCTGTAATCCACAGACAGCAGGGTAGTATAACAGATCTCGATCTTATACACAGTCCCTTCCCAGCCATTGGCCTTATCTACAATAATGTAGTCTCCTACCTGGAAGGGCTTGAAGATCAGAAGCATCACCCCTCCTGCCAGGTTGGACAGTCCACCTTGCAATGCAAGACCGATGGTAACGCCTGCAGTACCTAAAAGGGCGGCTACGGACGATTCTTTGATACCGAAATTCATCCCGATCCCGAAGATCAGCAGAATATATAAAAGGGCTTTCAGGAATGAACACAAAAACTGTACCGCCCCTTTATCCATCCCGGTCCGTCCCAGGGAGCGTCTCACAAGACCAAGCACCCACCGGATCAGGCGGCTTCCAATATACAGAACCACAATGGACAGAACCACTTTGATCCCAAAGCTGATCAGCTCGGGCGTGTGTTCATCCAGATATTTCTGAAACTGGCTTACATGATCAGTAAGCTCCTGTGCGGTTTCTTCCATAAAATCCTGCACCTCCCCGCCGGATCACAATACTTTTTTGTTATTTCTGAAATCCTTTCATGGAAAGGCTGATCCGTTTCTTCTTAAGATCCACGCCGATCACCTGTACATCCACAACATCTCCTACACTGACTGCTTCCAGGGGATGTTTGATAAACTTCTCGCTCATCTGGGAGATATGTACAAGCCCATCCTGATGAACCCCGATATCCACAAATGCTCCGAAATCGATCACATTCCGCACAGTTCCTTTCAGGATCATCCCTTCTTTCAGGTCCTCCATATTCAGTACATCTGTGCGAAGGATCGGACGGGGCATTTCATCCCTTGGATCTCTTGCCGGTTTCTCCAGCTCCTTTACAATGTCTTTCAATGTGATCTCGCCTATCTCCAGTTCCTTGGCCAGCTTTTTGTAGTCATGGATCTGGGAAGAGATCCTGCCCAGACCTCCGGATGTAATATCTTTTGGTGTGTGTCCCAGCTTTTTAAGAAGGGCATTTGCTGCCTCATAGCTTTCCGGATGCACGCTTGTAGCATCCAATGGATCATCACCTCCTGTGATACGCATAAATCCGGCACACTGTTCAAAAGCCTTAGGACCCAGCTTTGCCACCTTCAGAAGACCTTTCCTGTTGGTAAAACGGCCATTTTCTTCTCTGTAGGTCACAATGTTTTTTGCAATGGCTTTACTGATGCCTGAAATATATTCCAGCAGGGAGGCAGATGCAGTATTCAGATCCACACCTACCTTGTTCACACAGTCCTCAACCACTCCGGACAAAGCTTCTCCCAGCTTTTTCTGGTTCATATCATGCTGATACTGACCAACACCAATGGACTTAGGATCGATCTTTACCAGCTCTGCCAGCGGATCCTGTACACGCCTTGCAATGGAAGCTGCGCTTCTCTGTCCTACATCAAAGTTAGGGAACTCTTCTGTGGCCAGCTTGCTTGCAGAATATACAGAAGCACCAGCTTCATTGGTGATCACGTACTGTACGCCTGCTTCCGGGATCTCCTTCAGCATGTCCACGATCACCTGCTCTGACTCTCTGGAAGCAGTACCATTTCCAACAGAGATCAGGGATACCTTGTACTTTCGGATCATTTTCTCCACTGTATCCTTGGCTGCACGGATCTTAGTCTCATTGGTAGGTGCAGTAGGATAAACCACTGTGGTATCCAGCACCTTTCCTGTGGCATCTACCACTGCCAGCTTACATCCGGTACGGAATGCCGGATCCCATCCAAGCACAACCTTCCCTGCAATGGGAGGCTGCATAAGAAGCTGCTCCAGATTCTTTCCAAATACCTTGATGGCGCCATCTTCTGCCTGATCGGTAAGATTGCTGCGGATCTCCCTTTCAATGGCAGGTGCGATCAGTCGTTTGTAGCAGTCATCCACCACTTCTTTTAAGACAGGAGAGGTAACAGGATTCTCCTTTGTGATCACCTGATGTTCCAGGTAACGGAGGATCTCTTCTTCCGGTGCATTCACTTTAACAGTGAGGAATTTCTCTTTTTCCCCTCTGTTCAGTGCCAGGATCCTATGACCTGCCAGCTTCTTGATAGGCTCCTCAAACTCATAATACATTTCATAAACAGACTGAGCCTTTGGATCCTTTGCCACAGAACTGATTGTTCCTTTCTTTGTGGTCAGATCCCTGATGCGGATACGGTAATCCGCCTCATCGGAAATCCGTTCTGCCAGAATATCCTTTGCTCCTGCAATGGCCTGCTCCACGGAAGTCACTTCCTTCTCTTCGGAAAGAAAAGCCTGTGCTTCTTCTTCCAATGGTTTTTTGGTCATCTGAAGGCTGATAATATTTGCCAGGGGCTCCAGTCCTTTTTCTTTGGCAATGGTTGCCCTTGTACGGCGTTTTGGCCTGTAAGGACGGTACAGATCCTCTACCACCACCAGAGTCTGTGCTTCAAGGATCTGTTTCTTCAGCTCAGCGTTTAGCTTGCCCTGCTCTTCAATGCTGGCAAGCACCTGTTTCTTCTTATCTTCAAGGTTACGCAGGTAATTCAGCCGCTCATAAAGATTACGCAGCTGTTCATCATTAAGGGCACCGGTTGCTTCCTTACGATATCTGGAAATAAACGGAATGGTATTGCCTTCATCGATCAGCTTTACCGCTGCTTCTACCTGTTCTTTTTTTACACCCAGTTCCTGGGTGATCACCTGTATAATATCCATGTTAATCTATCATCTCCTTATGCCCGGGAATTAAAGTCTTATGTTCCGCACATAACATTTTATGCCTCGGAATTAAAGTCATCCTGATCCCAGGCAGATTTATTTTCCCTGTGATCCTCATAAATGTCCTGATCCAGTTCTCCTAACAGATCCCTGTAAAACATAGTCACAGTCATCTGCATATAGGGAACGATCCAAAGAAGAGCTATATATAATGTGAATATAGAAAGAAACAGTAAAGGGATAAAGCTGATCTGCATCAGCAGATATCTGCCTTTATGCCCTTTCATCATAGCTGCACTGGCCTTTAAAGCCTCTATGCCGCCCATATCCAGGTGATCTGCCATCAGAAAGTAGGTCATAACAAAAGGCAGCGTAACGATCACATTAAGTACAATAGATAACAGCATCAGCTCCATAGAGCGGCCCATCCACTCCACCTGTGCTTCCAGAGTATTCCCAGGGATCACAGTATAGCTGTACCAGTAGTAGGGAATGGATACCACCAGATCGATCAGTGCCAGCACAAAGCCGGCTACGATCACCCGATCCGGATGATTTCTGAAAAAGTACAGCAGATCACCAAGACCAAACTCCCTGTCTCTGGCCATATTCAGAAACATGTAATACAACCCTGCAGACAGGATCCCTGTAACAAGGGACAGGATAAATAGAAAAATCTGGCTCATGATCATAGTTGGCAGGAATTCGCCTGTAAAAAGATTCCCTGCCAGAAGATTCCCCAGAAGGTTGATGCCAAATGCTGCCAGCACCCCCATGATAGCGATCCCATATCTACCCTCTAAAGCCAGCTTTGCGTATCTTTTCAGTTCTTTTGAACTTCTCTTCATAGATTATCAAATCTCCTTCGATTCGGCAACAGCTTCTTACTCTGTGCGTTTTTTCCCCCAGAAGAAAAGAGCCACAGTACCAGGGCCTGTATGGCTTCCAATGGTAGTACCTACATAATTGATCAGAACTTTTCCGTTTAGGTGGGGAAATCTGGCCTCTACCAGGTCTGCCACAGCCCTGGCATCCTCATAACAGCCGGACTGGGAAATATAGCACTTCCCGGAATAATCTCTGCCATCTCTGGCATATTCTTCCATCTTGTCCACAATGGTACGGATCACCTTTTTCTTGGTGCGGATCTTAAATCTGGGGATCAGCCTTCCCTGGTCATCCATGTTCAGAAGCGGGCAGATATTCAACACGCCGCCGATAAAGCCGGCGGTTTTGGAAATCCTGCCGCCCTTGATATAAAAGGTAAGATCTGTGGAAAAGAACCAGTGATTCAGCTCCAGCTTATGCTGCTCGGCCCAGTCATAAACCTGCTGAAGGCTTTGTCCCTGATCCCGAAGATCTGCCAGCTGGTCCATCAAAAGCCCGTATCCGGAAGATGCTCCAAGAGAATCTACCACCAGGATCTGCCTTTTGGGATACTTCTGAGACAGTTCTTCTTTGGCGATCATAGCAGAATTGATCGCTCCGGAAATCCCGGAGGACAGGCACACATGAAGCACATCCTTTCCCTGCTTCAGGAATGTTTCAAAATATGCCTGATACTCTTCTGCATTAACCTGGGAGGTTTTTGTTTCTGCCCCATCTGCCATTGCCTGATAAAACTTCTCAAAAGGCATGCTCTGTCCCAAATTATCTGTATACTGTTTTCCATCCATCTGATAGTGAAAACAGATGTAAGATATTCCACGTTTTTCAAAATGTTCCTTGGTAAGGTCTGCTGTTGAACAGCAGCTCAGAATATAATCACTCATCTTCTCCTCCGGTCCAGTGACACAGGCATGCTGCCTTATGTGTTACTGAAGGTTATAATTCTTATAGGTAACTGCAGCAGCTGTGTCCGGATCCTCATCCTCATTGAACCAGAACTGTGCTCTTGTGTCGATCTTGGTATCTTCGCTCTCATAAATGGTCAGATAACCATTCTCTTCATCGTAAAGATAGCCTTTTTCCTGTGCTGCTGCCATCAGATCGCTTTTGGATGCGCCTAAAGTAAATCCACCGGAAAGCTTCAGGCTCAGGCTGTCGCTGTCATAATTGCCAACCTCCAGTTCTGTTACAAAGCAATTGGACAATGTAACTGCATTGGATGTTTTGTTATAGATGGAGAATCTTACACTCTGGTTATTCTTCATCATATCAATAAATTCCAGACCGCCGACTTCTACATATGCGTCCTCAGCTGCATCCTGGATCACCCAGCCATTTGCCTCAAATGCGCTTACAGGTGCAGGGAGCTGGTAAAGATCACCACAGTACTCTACTACCGGATCCAGCATATCACTGCCCAGTTCCTGGGGCGCCTGATACTCAGATACAACGTCCGGTGTGGAGGTATCTACTTCGCCCTTTTCAAAATCTTCCGGCTCTGAGAAATTACGCACATCTACTTTTTTCAGTGTGTTGTCGTCCTTATATACATACAGCTCCACACGTTCATAAGTATCCTTGGAGTATGTCATCTGTGTATAATAATCTCCTTCATATACATCAGAAGGATCTCCATAAGCTGCCTTAATATCATCCACTGTGGAGGTACCCATCTGGATCCCGCCTGCAAGCTCTACCGGCATTTTGGAAAGATCCACTCCGTAGCTGCTGCTTGCATCCACAGTCACAGAGCCGATCAGACACTGGCTTACAGGTGTCTGATTGATCCCCAGGTTGATAGCCTCTGCTCCAATCCGCAGTCCCTCTTTTTCAAAATCGATCATATAGTAGGAATTAGAGGGTACGCTTTCGTCCTCTTCCACGCCGGAAAGCTGCCATCCAAGAGCTGTAAAAGCCTCATAGGTCATAGGGAACTGGCAGATATCATCTCCCATTTTCAGCTGAAAATCATAAATGTTGTCCGATAAAGTAGTGGAAGCATGCGGGTCTGCAGGCTGTGCTTCTTCTGTGTTTTCTGCCACTGCAGTCTCCTGTGCTTCAGCAGTTTCCTCTGTCTGAGCTGCTTCCTGTGTCCCTGCGGTCTCCTGTGCAATAACAGGAACAGATACTGTACATAAGCTGGCTGCCATCAATAGTGCAATCATCATTTTTCTTTTCATCGTTTTCTCCCTTCCAGGCTTTTAGTCGGTAAGCCCAAACGCATCGTGTACTGCATTCATTGCACGGATCCCATCCTTTTCATTGATCAGGACCGTTACCCTGATCTCTGATGTAGAGATCATATTGATATTAACGCCTTCGTTGTAAAGGCTTTCGAACATCTTAGCAGCCACACCCGGATTACTCATCATGCCGGCCCCTACAATAGAAAGCTTGGCAATGTTTCTCTCTGAATGCAGTTCTTTATAGCCCAGTCTTGCCTGGTTCTCTTCCAGAGTGGCAACTGCATCCTCAAGATCATCCTTATTTACTGTAAAGGAAATATCTTTGGTGCCTGCCCGTCCGATGGACTGCAGAATCACATCCACATTGATCTTCTTTTTGGCAAGTGTATCAAAAACCTTAAATGCCATACCCGGCATATCCTTGATCCCGATCACTGCGATCCTTACTGCATCTGTATCCAGGGCTACACCACTGATCAGCATTCTCTCCACGGTTGTTACCTCCTTTACTACTGTACCCTCACTGTCGTTCAGGCTGGAGCGCACCACAAGGGGCACGCCGTATTTCTTGGCCATTTCCACAGAACGGTTGTGAAGCACACCTGCTCCTAAGGTAGCCAGATCCAGCATCTCATCATAGGTGATCTCTTTCAGCTTGCGGGCTCCAGGCACCTTCCTTGGGTCTGCCGTATAAACTCCGTCCACATCTGTATAGATCTCGCAGGCATCTGCATGAAGAGCTGCTGCCAGTGCAACTGCTGTAGTGTCAGAGCCGCCTCTGCCAAGGGTAGTATAATCATCATATTTGTTCACGCCCTGAAATCCAGTGACGATGACGATCCTGCGGTTTTCCAGCTCCCTGCGGATCCGCTCGGTATCGATCCTTTTCAGTCTTGCATTGCCGTGATCACTGGTGGTGTGCATAGTCACCTGAAATGCATTCAGGGATACTGCCGGCACCTTTCTCTGGTTCATGGCCATGGCCATCAGCGCCACAGACATCTGCTCTCCAATGGTCAGCAGCATATCCAATTCTCTTTTCGGTGGCTTTTCATTGATGTCCTTTGCCATTTTGATCAGCTCATCTGTATATTTGCCCATTGCAGAAAGCACAACCACTACATCGTTGCCTTTCTGGTATTCTGCTATACACCGGTCTGCCACATGAAAGATCCGTTCTTTATTTGCCACAGATGTACCGCCAAACTTTTTAACTATTAACATATATGCCTCCGGTCACTCAGTCCTTGATGCGGATCATGGAAAGGATCTCCGCTTTGATCTCTGCTGCTTTTGCTTTGTACTGTCCAAGTGTCATCTGTGCAGTGACAAAGCCTGTCTCTCCTTCTGCCTTTGGTACCTGTATCTGCTCTATAGTCCCAAATACACTCCGGATCAGCGAAAGATCGGTTGTCTGTACACGTACAAAGAACCGTCCGGATACCTGATCAGGATCTGCAAGGGGAAGTGGCTGATCGTTCCATTCATTTGGAATGTTCTCATGAAGATGCTTGGCTTCATCCACCACATCTGCCACTACTGCACTTGCAGTAGGCAGCTTGCCTGCCCCGCTGCCGTAGAACATGGCATCTCCCAGTACATTTCCATGGACAAAAATACCGTTGTACACATCATTTACACTGTACAGCGGATTATTTTTACCAACAAGGAAGGGGGCAACCACTGCATAATAGGAATCCTCTGACAGCTTCCTGCTTGTAGCCAGAAGCTTAATGGACATACCCATAACCCTGGCATACTCCATATCTTCCGGAGTGATCCTGGTGATCCCTTCTGTATGGATTTTTTCATAATTCAGAAACTTCCCGTATGCAAGGGAAGACAGGATCGCGATCTTCCTGCATGCGTCATATCCTTCCACATCTGCGGTAGGATCAGCCTCTGCATATCCTTTTTCCTGAGCTTCCTTCAGAACACTTTCAAAACGGCTGCCTTCCATATCCATCTTGGTCAGCATATAATTGGTGGTGCCATTCAGGATACCTGTCACTTCGTCGATCTGGTCTGCTGTAAGAGACTGGTTCAGTGCGCGGATAATAGGAATACCGCCTCCGCAGCTTGCCTCAAACAGGAAATTAATGTTCTTATTCCTGGCGATGTCCATCAGCTCAGGACCAAACTTTGCTACCAATGCTTTATTGGAGGTAGCCACGCTTTTCCCTGCCTCTAATGCTCTTTTCACAAAGGTATGTGCCGGCTCCAGGCCACCCATCACTTCTACTACAATGTCTACTTCCGGATCATTTACGATGGTCTCATAATCGTGTACAAGCACTTCCTGTACCGGATCCCCTGGAAAATCACGAAGATCCAACACGTATTTGATCCGGATCTCATCTCCTGCACGCCTGTTAATACTGTCCTGGTTGGTATTGATCACCTCTACTACTCCGCTGCCTACAGTGCCGTATCCTAAAACTGCTATGTTGATCATTTGTTTACTCCCTGCCTAATATTTTAAGATAATGAATCCCTTCCGTCTGTTCAATGTTCTCTACCATGGCCTCAGCATCACCGGCCCCCGGAAGGATATCTACGCTTAGGGTCAACGTAGCCACGCCACTGATGGGAATACTCTGATGAATGGTCAGTATATTCCCATGAAACTCTGCAACGGACTTCAGTACATTTGACAATATCCCAGGTTCATCATCCATCTGTATGATAAAGGTAATTGTCTTTCCTTTGGCCTGTTCATGGAAAGGAAAAATATCATCTTTATATTTGTAAAAAGAGCTGCGGCTGATCCCTGTCTGCTCTGCAGCTTCCTGTACAGTGAGTACGCGGCCTGAATCCAGAAGTTTCTTTGCTTCCACAACTTTCTGAAGAACCTCCGGAACAGCCCGCTCTGTCACTACATAATATTTCTTTTTCTCGTTTGTTCTATCCATGCATGTCCCTCTGTCCGTATTACAAAAACATTTGTTTTCTAACAATGGATATATTACCACAGCCTCAGGGGCTGCCGCAAGAGGGTTCTTGTATTTTCAGGTTATTTTGAAAGGGCGATCCATTTCAGGTATGCATTGATGAAAATATCAATGCCGCCATCCATCACTGCATCCACATTACCGGTCTCTTCGTTGGTACGGTGATCCTTGACCATGGTATATGGCTGCATAACATAGGAACGGATCTGATTGCCCCATCCAATATCGGTTACTTCTCCACGGATACCGGAAAGCTTGGCTTCTGCTTCCTGCTGCTTCAGCAGATAAAGCTTGGCCTTCAGCATCTGCATAGCCTTGTCTTTATTCATGTGCTGGGAACGCTCATTCTGGCACTGTACCACGATCCCGGTAGGGAAGTGGGTGATACGGATCGCAGAGGAAGTCTTGTTGATATGCTGTCCACCGGCGCCGCTGCTTCGGTAGGTATCAATACGGATATCCTCATCGTTGATCTCCACATCCAGATCCTTCTCTATATCCGGCATAACATCACAGGATACAAAGGATGTCTGTCGTTTGCCTGCAGCATTAAACGGAGAAATACGTACCAGACGGTGCACGCCCTTTTCGGATTTCAGAAGTCCGTATGCATTCTCCCCATTGACCTGGAAAGTAACAGACTTGATACCGGCTTCATCTCCGTCAAGATAATCCAGTACTTCCACAGAAAATCCTTTCCTGTCTGCCCATCGGGTATACATACGGTACAGCATGCTGCACCAGTCACAGGCTTCTGTGCCACCGGCTCCTGCATTCAGCTTGATAATGGCATTCTCGCTGTCATATTCGCCGGAAAGCAGTGTTTTGATACGGATATTGTCAAAATCTGTGCAGAACTCATCCAGCATCTCCTGAATCTCCGGAATGATCGCCGGATCATTCTCCTCATAACCCATCTCGATCATGGTCTCCATATCTTCCATCTGGGATACCAGGTGCTGATATGTCTCCATGTCATCCTTCATGCTTTTTAATTCTTTCATTTTCTGCTGGGACTTCTCTGCGTCATCCCAGAAGTCGGGAGCTTCCATCTCCCTTTCTAATTCTTCGACCTTCTGCTCTTTGTTAGCCAGGTCAAAGTGAATCCCTCACTTCCACTAATGGTTCTGTATACGTTGCAAGAATGCTCTTGAACTGGTCTAATTCAACCACAGCTTCACCTTCTTTCTTATATTTGTGTGGAAACAGGCTTACTGCCTTTGTTTCCAGGCTGTCTTATACTTTAGCATATCCCCGGCAAAAAAACAACTGCATTGGAATTGCATTTTGTAGTTCGCATAGGCAGATAAAGTAAAATATCATTTGGCAAATTTTATAATAATTTTACAGGTTCTATCCAAGGATCGTGCCACCGCCTACTACAACATCTTCGTCATAAAGTACAACTGCCTGACCTCCTGTCACTGCACGTACCGGCTCTTCAAACACTACCTTTACCATGCCGTCCGGCAGTGCCTGGGCCATAGCCGGTGCTTCCTTTGCACGGTAACGTGTCTTGGCTGTTACCTTGATTGGTTCCTTTGGCGGCTCGCAGGAGATCCAGTTAAAGTCCTTAGCCAGAAGCTCTTTTGTATAAAGATCCTTTTCCGGGGACAGTATCACCTGATTTTTGGCCATATCTTTCCTACGCACATATAATGGAGCCGGAAGTGCAAGCCCAAGGCCCTTTCTCTGGCCGATGGTATAACGGAGAAGACCTTTATGCTGTCCCAGCACATGTCCCTGCTGGTCTACAAAGTCTCCGCTTTCATACTTTTTCCCTGTGCGTCTTTCAATAAAATCTCCGTAATTCCCATCTGGTACAAAGCAGATATCCTGGCTGTCATGCTTTCTGGCATTTACAAAATGATATTCTTCTGCCAGTTCCCGGACTTTCTCTTTGTCTGCATATTCTCCCAGTGGGAACCTGGTATGGGCCAGCTGATCCTGGGTCATAAAATAAAGCACATAGGACTGATCCTTTGCCAGATTCCTTGCCTTTTTCAAAAGCCACCGGTCTTTTTCCTCATCATATTCCACCCGTGCATAATGTCCGGTCACAATGGTACCAAAGCCCACTGCCTTTGCCCGGTCATAAAGCTTTGCAAACTTCATGTACCGGTTGCAGTCAATACATGGGTTGGGTGTATCCCCACGCTCATAGGCATCCACAAAGCGGTCGATCACCTGATGGGAAAAGTCTTCTTTAAAATTCATTACGTAAAAACGCATTCCCAGCTGATGTGCTACTATTCTGGCATCTTCCACATCATCCAGTGTACAGCAGGTGTGATTCTTGGACAGTCCCACGTCTTCATTATCGTATAATTTCATGGTTACGCCAATGCACTCATAGCCTGCCTTGCACATCAGCATGGCTGCCACTGAGCTGTCCACACCTCCACTCATTGCAATAAGGGCATGCCCTGCGGGCACCCCTTTATGATCTTCGTCTGGATTCTGTTGTTCTTCGTTGCTGCCTGTATTATAAAGCTTATGATAATCTGTATTACAAATCTCTTTCCGTATTTCTTCTGTCTGCCATTCACTGGCCTTACCTGTGTCTGTAGATGACATTTACTCCTCCTTTATGGATCCTTATCTATCCGGATGCCGGCAGTAACCACTCACTGCCGCATGATCATCCTTGCTGAATATCACTGCAACGTAATTGATCATTCTTTCTGAAAAGAATACGTCATAACGCTGATTTTGTCAACGTCCCGTAAAGGAGGTAGTTCAAAGGAAGTTCAGGAGAAAAAGCTTTCTGCCACGCGGATGTCTGCAATATATCCTACCGTTCCGGTCATGTAGATGGTGTCATCCTTTCCGATATCGATCTGGATCATTCCTCCTGGCTGGTTCACATTGATCCGACGTTCCATCATCCCCAAACGGTAAGCTGCCATAGCTGCTGCACAGCTGCCAGTACCGGAAGCCTTTGTATATCCACAGCCTCTCTCCCAGATCTCTATTTCCAGATTTCCTTTGTCGATCTGCCTGCAGATCTGCAGATTGATCCTTTCCGGAAATTCATCTGCATTTTCCACATAGGGCCCCAGCTTTTCCACCTTTTCCCGGCTGATCTGATCTGTAAAGATGATACAATGAGGATTTCCCACGGTCAGGCAGGTAGCCTTGTATTCCTGACCCTGAAATACAAAAGGCTCATTGATCACTTCCCGGATTTCTCCGGTTACAGGGATTTCCCTGGATATGAAAGAAGCTTTCCCCATTTTTACCCGAAATTCTGTTGCCCTGGCATTCAGGCACTCTACTTCCATTGTTCCGGCCTCTGTTTCTATGGAAAATTTATTTCCATGCACATAGCCCTGATCCATCAGATATTTTGCAAAGATCCTTACGCCATTGCCGCTGATGGCAGATTCACTGCCGTCTGAGTTAAAGATCCTCACACCCATTTTCCCGTTAATTTCTACAGGACCGTACAGGATCCCGTCTGCCCCCAGGCCAAAGCCTCTCTGACATAAGATCGCGATCTTTTTCCCCTGAAGCTGCACTTTATTCTTTTTTGCGTCCAAAACAAGATAATCGTTACCAAGTCCCTGATATTTTGTCATAACAATACTGTCTGTCATAAGCCTGCTCCTTTTCCCCATTCAAGAATGCCTCGGCATTCTTGCTGCGAGGTGCGCGTCATGCAATTGCATGACATACTTCTACTGCGCACCTCTGCAATCCTGGTACCTATAGTATATTTGTTTATTTTCGCATTGTACATAGAATATAATGCCATACATATTGCAAAAAATGCTTTCAATGTATAAAATAATGTTGTGAGGATAATGTTGTGAGCAAATGTCTTTAGGATACCAAATGGGCTTGACATATGGAGGTGTATTTATGTTTTATGACCAGGAGCCAACAGAAAAAACAGGATATCTGGACCAGTCATTCCGGCTTTTCCATATCCGAGACCAGCAAGATCGAATCTTTCCATTTCATTATCATGACTTTCACAAAGTGGTGATTCTTTTATCCGGAAAAGTCACCTATCATATTGAGGGAAAAGCCTATCATCTGAAGCCCTGGGATATCCTTCTGGTTAATCAGCATGCGATCCACAAGCCGGAAATCCTGCCTTCTCTTCCATATGAACGTTTTGTGCTGTGGATCAGGGATGATCTGGAAAAAGAATCACTGACCCAATGTTTCCAGAAGGCCAGTGACCGAAGTTTTAACCTGATTCGTTTAAAAAGCAGGATGCAGGAAAAGCTGAAAGAAATCCTTTTTGAACTGGAGGCCTCCATGAAAAGTACTCAATTCGGCAATGACATATTAAGCGATGCTCTTTTTTCCCAGTTTATGGTGTACCTGAACCGGATCTTTCTGGAAAAGCAATATATTTTTGATCAAAAATCCTATACCTGCGACCAGCAGATCCAGGAGCTGCTTCAATATATCAACCACAATCTGACTGCTAATCTTTCAGTGGATGTGCTTGCAGAAAAGTACTACCTTAGCAAATACCATATGATGCGTAAATTCAAATCTGAAACAGGCTATACTCTGCACAGTTATATTAACAGCAAACGTCTTCTTCTGGCCCGTGATTTGATCAGTGAAGGCATGCCTGTGATCAAAGCAGCCGCACAAAGCGGTTTTTCCGATTACACCACCTTTTCCAGAGCCTATAAAAAAATGTTTAATAAATGCCCCTCAGCTCTTTAGAGCCTGAGGGGCATTTGCATCACATATTATGATTTTGGTGTCAAAACACCACAATCCTGATTACACGTTGGCTGCTTTTCTTCCACAGCACTGTTTGTATTTCTTTCCGCTTCCACATGGGCACGGATCGTTAGGATATACCTTGATCTCCTTACGCTGTACAGGCTTTCTCACACTGGTATCGTCTTTGTTGGTGCCAGTTACCTTTGCAACCTGCTCACGCTCGATCTTCTGCTCTACATGTACATGATACAGCATCCGTACAGTATCTTCCTGAATGGATGTGATCATGTTATTGAACATGTCAAACGCAGCCATCTTGTACTCAACAACCGGATCTCTCTGGCCATAAGCTGTCAGTCCGATACCCTGGCGAAGGATCTCCATATCATCAATGTGATCCATCCACTTGCTGTCAATGCTCTTAAGAAGGATCACTCGCTCCAGCTCACGCAGCTGCTCTGGCTCCGGGAACTCAGCCTCTTTTTCTTCATAAAGCTTTACAGCTTCTTCCTTTACAAAGTGCTTGATCTCATTCTTTCTCTTGCCTTTGATCACCTCTTTGGTAAGAGGCTCAATAGGAATGATCTGAAGAAGAACAGAATTAAACTCATCCAGATCCCACTCTTCTGAGTCCACATCATCTGTAAAGCACATATCCACTGTATTGTCTACAATGTCTGTGATCATCTTGTAGATGGCATCACGCATATTCTCACCATCCAGAACTTGACGGCGCTCTTTGTAAATGATCTCACGCTGTTCATTATTAACAGCATCATAATCAAGAAGATTCTTACGGATACCAAAGTTATTGAACTCGATCTTCTCCTGTGCCTTCTCAATGGCATTGGAAAGCATCTTGTGTTCGATCTGTTCATTCTCAGCCACACCAAGAGATGTGAATACTTTCATCAAACGTTCGGAACCAAAGAGACGCATCAGGTCATCTTCCAGGGAAATGTAGAAACGGGATTCTCCCGGATCACCCTGACGTCCGGAACGTCCACGAAGCTGATTATCGATACGTCTGGACTCATGTCGCTCTGTACCGATGATCTTCAGTCCGCCGGCCTCTCTTGCCACATCATCAAGCTTAATATCTGTACCACGACCTGCCATATTGGTAGCAATGGTAACTGCGCCTGCCTGTCCAGCCTGTGCTACGATCTCAGCCTCCAGCTCATGGAACTTGGCATTCAGAACATTGTGCTGGATGCCTTCCCTGCGAAGCATACGGCTGATCAACTCGGAAGTCTCGATGGTGATCGTACCAACCAGTACCGGCTGCTGCTTTGCATGTGCTTCTTTGACTGCTTCCACAACTGCGTTAAACTTCTCTTTCTTGGTCATGTACACAGCATCATCCAGATCCTTACGCTGTACCGGACGGTTAGTAGGGATCTCTACAACGTCCATTGCGTAAATATCACGGAACTCTTTTTCTTCGGTAAGGGCTGTACCGGTCATACCGCCTTTCTTGTCATATTTATTAAAGAAGTTCTGGAATGTGATAGTAGCAAGTGTCTTGCTCTCTCTCTTAACCTTTACATGCTCCTTAGCCTCGATCGCCTGATGCAGACCATCGGAATAACGGCGTCCCGGCATGATACGTCCGGTAAACTCATCAACGATCAGAACCTCATCATCCTTAACCACATAGTCCTGATCCCTGTGCATCAGATTGTGGGCACGAAGTGCAAGGATAATGTTGTGCTGGATCTCCAGATTCTCCGGATCAGCAAGGTTCTCAATATTAAAGAACTTCTCAACCTTCTTAACACCCTGTTCTGTCAGGTTGACGATCTTATCCTTCTCATTTACTACAAAGTCACCTGTCTCGATAACTTCCTCACCCATGATGGCTGCCATCTTGGTCATCTCATGGCTGGCTTCACCACGCTCCAGCTGCTGTGCCAGAATATCACAGACCTCGTAAAGCTTGGTAGACTTACCGCTCTGGCCGGAAATGATCAAAGGTGTACGTGCCTCATCGATCAATACAGAGTCCACCTCATCAATAATACAGTAATGAAGATCTCTCTGCACAAGCTGCTCTTTATAGATAACCATATTATCACGAAGATAATCAAATCCAAGTTCATTATTGGTTACATAAGTGATGTCAGAGCCATATGCAGCACGGCGCTCTTCCGGCTTCATGTCATTCAGTACAACACCTACGGTCAGCCCCAGGAACTCATGTACCTTGCCCATCCACTCAGCATCACGCTTTGCCAGATAGTCATTGACTGTAACGATGTGCACACCCTTGCCTTCCAGGGCATTCAGATATGCCGGCAGTGTGGATACCAATGTCTTACCTTCACCTGTCTTCATCTCAGCAATACGACCCTGATGCAGGATAATACCACCGATCAGCTGTACCCTGTAATGCTCCATACCCAGTACACGCTTGGCAGCTTCACGTACAGTGGCAAAAGCCTCCGGCAGAAGATCATCCAGTGTGGCTCCCTCTTCCAGGCGTTTCTTATATTCTCTTGTTTTGTCACGCAGTTCTTCATCTGTTAATTTCTGCATCTCCGGGCGCAGGCTGTCGATCTTGTCCACCAGTGGAAGAATACGTTTTACCTCTCGCTGGCTGTGCGTCCCGAATATTTTTGAAAACATGCTCATGAATCTACTCCTCTTGACAGGTGCAAATAGATGCTCCTGATTATTATTTTCGTTTTGTTATTGCCTTTCATATGTATCCTGTCCCTATTTCTATAAACAGGCGAATGATACACTTATCTATTTTAACACTTTCCTGTACAGAAAACAATAAATTTTTCATAAACTACAGCTACATAAATTATTCATTAACAATTCATTAATTACAGCCATACTATTTTTTTGCAATCAGAAGGCTCATTTTTTTGTAAACTACAGCAATATAAAACAGTTCTTGCGTCCGGCAGAGCAGTCAAAAGCATATAGCCGTATCGTACAAAGCAGTATTGGCAAAAACATTGATAAAATCGTACGATAACATTGATTGAATCATGCGAATATGCTATGATTGACACAGAAAATGAAAAGGAGGCTTGCATATGTCAATTACAGCTACTGAACTTAAATCGAATTTAGGGAAATACCTTGATCAAGCTGCAACCGAAGATATTTATATCTCCAAAAATGGCAAAATCATTGCAAAAATTACGTCTCCATATAAAAACAAATTAGATATTGTGAAAGAGCTTTATGGCAGCATTCCCAATACAGTCACTTTAGAAGATGCCCAAAAAGAAAGGCTCAAAAATTTATGAAAGTCCTAATTGATACTTGTGTAGTTGTGGATTTCCGTGAACCTCACATGGCTAAAGTCACGTGCTTCCAGACGCTTTAGGCGTCAGACTGAATATCGGCGGATAC
>NZ_JAAITU010000001.1 GCF_013304385.1 Blautia glucerasea | reverse complement strand
ATCCTTCACTGTATTCTGCTTTTTCCTGTAAAGTCTCTGGATATGTTTCGATGATCTTGGATATTTTATCCCTTTTTCCGATTGCTGCGCATACCATACAGACTGCACTCTGGCGATTTCTTTATGAAAGTATCTTTCCAGGGAAAGATATTTTCTTCCAAGGATAAAAGTCCTGCCATTTCCAGAATCATAACAGGTCATCAGATTATGAAGTCCAAGATCAATCGATAAATAATGTCCATTCTGGGAAAGCTGTTCCGGCTCTTCAATCTCATAGATAACAATAAGGTCACATTTTCCATTTTCCGGCGGATAAATCCGCAGCTGTTTTATCTGATCCATGTCCCTGAAAATCTTATTTTCAAGATATAGAAATTTTTCATGGATTCCGTAGGTTTCTTCCATATAGCTTTTCAGATCCTTTGGCAGGGACAGCCGCAGCTGGTCTGAGCCTTTCTCATGCCGGATCCCCATCTGCATGTATGTGACCGGTATATTGTCCTGTTTAAAACGTGGCGGATTTGGATCTTTGATCCCTCCGGTCTTTTTCAGGACATAAAAAGATTTCCATGCCTTGTCCAGCTGCTTGCAGGTCTCCTGCGCTGTCTGTGACGGTAGCTGTCTGTACCACAGATCTCCTTTATGTGCTTTTTTCTGATAATACCAGTCAGGATACTTTTCCAGTCCCAGTTCTTTATAATGATGGCGTTCATAGTTGCAGATATTCCAGAGTTTGGATGCTGCATAACACATATGTCCTATGATATTGGAATATTCCTGACTGATCTTTATGGATGTTTTATGTGACAGCAGCATTCCTCTCCCCTCCTTCAGACAGCTATGCAGATGGAGCTTTACACTCCACCCTGATTTATATCTGGTGTTAATATCTTCCGCCGGTATTTCACTGACTATACCATATGGTAGTTAATATTACATACACAAGTTCTATAATGTATTAGATTTTCTTTCATACATATAGTATAACATAACACCTGGAAACATACAATAAAAGCCAAACATATTTTCGACTAGTTGTATGCCGGTTACGGCATTAATATCAAAGGGTAAAGGGATTATTATATTATTTCAATGTGCAGATATGCACAATTCTACGCTTTCATCTCGGTAATTGAATTGCCGAGGATTCCCGCTTATCGTCCTAAATCCAACATACTCGCCAATCTCGCTGATGCGTAAGCCGCTATTTTTAAGCAATTCGGCTGCTTCCTTCAAACGCATTGTAAGTAAATATTTAGAAAAAGTCTCTCCTGTAGTAGCTTTAAAAAGCCGACTCAGATAGGACGCATTCATAAATAACTGCCGTTCTGCAAGATCCTGCAACGAAATAGCCGTCTATATCAGCTGGGGGATTGACTCCCAGCAGATATAAAAAATCCATCCAAAGATACTGCTCTTCAGATGGATTTCCTAAATTTTCAATATTCCCTTGATTTCTTTTATTTTTTCATAATATAAGTGATGGCGTCCTGGATCCTTTTTACAAACACCAGTTGAATCCCTTCTGGCTTCTCCACAGAGGTTTTGCACACTTCCGGCAGGATCACTGTGTCAAACCCCAGCTTTTTCGCTTCTTTTACCCTTTGGCCTGCCATACTCACTGCACGTACCTCTCCAGAAAGCCCGATCTCTCCAAAAGCCATCAGACCGTCAGGAATTACAATATCCTTCACGCTGGAAACAATGGCAAGGCAGATCCCCAGGTCAATGGCCGGTTCTGTCATCTTCATTCCGCCTGCAATATTCACATAGGCATCACTGGAAGCCAGATGCAGGCCAACCTTCTTCTCAAGAACTGCCATTAAAAGGTTTACCCTGTTAAAATCCGTCCCTACTGCAGTCCTTCTGGGAATCCCGAAATTGCTTTGGCATACAAGTGCCTGGATCTCTACAAGGATCGGTCTTGTCCCTTCCATGGAGCAGGCCACTACACACCCGGAAGCATTCTCAGGCCGGCCATCCAGAAGATATTCGGATGGATTGGCCACTTCCTGAAGTCCTGATTCTTTCATTTCAAAAACACCGATTTCATTGGTAGAACCGAATCTGTTCTTCACTGCCCGAAGGATACGATAAGAAGCATGTCTGTCCCCTTCAAAATAAAGGACTGTATCTACCATATGCTCCAGCACACGGGGTCCTGCCACATTTCCTTCTTTTGTTACATGACCTACAATAAAAATCGTGATCCCAAGCCCCTTAGCGATCTGCATCAGCACATTGGTAGACTCTCTTACCTGGGAAACACTGCCTGGGGCAGAGCCAACCTCCTCCGAAAACATAGTCTGTATCGAGTCAATGATGGCCACCTCAGGCTTCAGCCTTTCCATCACCTGACGGACGGTATCCAGATTCGTCTCACACAGAAGCTGCATTTTGTCATTAAAGGTACCGATCCGATTGGCCCTCAGACGAATCTGTCCTAAGGACTCTTCTCCTGATATATACAGGACAGAATTACCATCCTGAGAAAGATTCCTGCACACCTGTAAAAGAAGGGTGGACTTTCCGATACCCGGATCTCCACCCACAAGAACCAGAGAGCCTGGCACAATACCACCGCCAAGCACTCTGTCTAATTCCCCTATCTCGGTTGTTTTTCTTTCGTCTTCGTCCAGCCGGATATCCTTCAGAAGCATTGGCTCTGCCCTGCCTGTCAGTCTGCCGGCTGTTACTCCGGTACTTTTCCTGACTGTGGATACTGGCTCCTCTACAAAGGTATTCCAGGCCTTGCACCCAGGACACTGCCCCATCCATTTTGCAGACTCATATCCGCATTCCTGACAAAAAAATACAATCTTTTTATTCTTCATTCTTTTAATTAAATTCTTTAATTCAACTTACTTATTCTTCTGGTTACCAATCAGCTTGCCTGATCTGAACCTGTCTCTGATTATCTTTTTACAATCTTTACAGCCACTTTTGCTGCATTGCCAAGCTCTACACTGAAAGAAAGCTTGCCGCCAAGATTGGTCTCAACAACACCTGTACTGGCATCATTAATAAAAACCTCATATCTGGTCTCAGCTTCCATCTCTACTGTGATCTGTGCGTCTTCTGCACCTTCTACAGTAAAGCTCATGATACTGCCATCCTGCTTCAAGTCAAACACTGCTGTGCCTGGTACTGACTCATAAACAAACATGCCATTTCTCTCAAGCTTTGTGATCTCTTTAAATGTCTTTACTTTATACATGTCGCCCTGATGCTGATAATCTGATAATTTTGACTTCTGGCTCAGTTCATAATCTCCAAAACTGATAGTGCCATTGTCCTCTGTGCGGATCAGTTCTTTTACTACTGCCATGACTTTATGTCCTCCCTAAGACTCTTTTGTTGATCCAGCCGGTGATAAAAATACTTCTCCGGCGATGCTCTGATTATATAATAAATCCTCTTTTTTGACCAGTCTCTTAAGTGAAATATTATCCTTTTTTCACTGTAAAATGAACCTGTTTGTTTTTCATCTGTACGGAAATCAGATCCCCCTGATGAATCCTGCCTTCCAGCACCTCATTGGCCAGCAGATCCTCAATCTTTGTCTGGATCGCCCGGCGAAGAGGCCTTGCCCCATACTTACTGTCAAATCCTGATTCTGCAAGATAGTCTTTTACAGAAGCAGCTACCCGAAGGGTAATATTCATCTGCTCCTGGCACCTTTTTTCCAGTTTTTTCAGAAGAATGGAAACGATCTTCTGAATATCTTCCTTCTTCAGAGTATGGAATACCATGATCTCATCGATCCTGTTAAGAAACTCCGGTTTAAAGATCTTACGTACCTCTTCCATAACTCCGGCTTTCATCCGTTCATAATCCTTTTTTCCATCCTCGTCTGAGATAAAGCCTAATCGCTTTGGTTCAACAATAGCCTGTGCACCTGCATTGGAAGTCATAATAATAATCGTCTGTTTAAAGTCCACACGCCTGCCATGGGCATCTGTAATATGTCCGTCATCCAACACCTGAAGAAGAATGTTGAATACATCCGGATGTGCCTTCTCAATCTCGTCAAACAAGAGCACACTGTATGGATTCCTCCGAACCTTTTCGGAAAGCTGTCCACCCTCTTCATATCCTACATATCCTGGCGGGGAGCCGATCAATTTAGATACGCTGTGCTTCTCCATATATTCAGACATATCTACCCGGATCATGGCCTGCTCACTGCCAAATACAGCCTCTGCCAGTGCTTTGGACAATTCTGTCTTACCAACCCCGGTAGGTCCAAGGAACAGAAAAGAACCAATAGGGCGATTAGGATCTTTCAGTCCTACACGTCCTCTTTTTACTGCCTGGGATACTGCCGCCACAGCTTCCTCCTGTCCAATCACCCTCTTATGGAGTTCCTTTTCCAGGCGTGCAAGACGTTTACTTTCCCCTTCTGTCAGCTTCTGCACAGGAATCTTCGTCCACTGGGATACAATATCCGCCACCGTCTTTTCATCAACCAACAGTTGTTTTCTTCTGGCTGCCTTTTGTGCTTTTTCCTTTCGTTTTTCAAAAGAAGCTTCCAGCTCCTTCTGCTTTTTCTGGATCTCTCCCGCCTTCCCAAGATCGCCGGCCTTTACTGCATCTTCCTTCTCCTGGATCAATTCCTGTATCTGCCTTTGCATTTCTTCCAGCTCAGGAGCAGTCTGAAACCCCTGCAGCTGAACCTTTGAAGCTGCTTCATCGATCACATCAATGGCTTTGTCCGGCAGAAAACGATCCGATATATACCGGATGGACATTTCAACTGCTGCCTTAAGTGCATCATCCTGTATCTTCACCTTATGGTGTCGTTCATAATAAGGTCTCAGGCCTTTTAAGATCTCAAAAGTTTCTTCTTCTGTAGGCTCTTCTACAGTCACTGGCTGGAATCTTCTTTCAAGAGCCGCATCCTTCTCAATATATTTTCTATATTCTTCCAGAGTTGTTGCTCCGATGATCTGGATCTCTCCTCTTGAAAGAGAAGGCTTTAGGATATTGGATGCGTCCAGGGCACCTTCTGCTCCCCCTGCTCCGATAATGGTATGAAGCTCGTCAATAAACAACAGGATTCCCTGGTGCTCCCGTACCTCATCTACAACACCCCGGATTCTTTCTTCAAACTCACCTCTGTATTTGCTTCCTGCAACCATGCCGGAAAGATCCAGTACAACCACCCGTTTGTCCTTCACTGTATCCGGCACCATCCCCAGAACGATCCTTTGTGCAAGCCCCTCTGCAATGGCGGTCTTACCTACTCCTGGTTCACCTACCAGACATGGATTATTCTTAGTCCTTCTGCTTAAGATCTGGATCAGACGGCCGATCTCCTTATCCCGTCCAATCACAGGATCCAGCCTGCCTTCTGCCGCAAGCTCTGTCAGATCCCTGCTGTACTTGTCAAGGACAGGTGTGGCTGATCCATTACCAATGGAACCGGCCTTGCCTGATCCCAAATTGTCATTTTGAAGATCTCCTTCATATCCCATAGCTGTAAGCACTGCACTGTACAGCTTCTGGATGTTGATCCCAAGGGTATAAAGAAGTCTGGTGGCCACACAGTCCGTCTCCCTGAGCAGTGCAAGTAGAAGGTGCTCAGTACCTGCCGGTCCTTCCTGCATCTCCTCTGCCAAATCCAGTGCCTCCTGGATCACTCTTTCTGCACGTGGACTGTAATGCTTTTCCCTAATCTGCACATTTCTGCTTTCAGCAGGAGGTGCAATCAACTTCTGTATCAGATCCAGCAGCTTCTTTGGCTCTACATGGAATTCCTCCAGAACTTTCCCTGCAGCACCTTCCTTCTCTGCCAGAAGTCCTAAAAGGATATGCTCTGTCCCTATATATCCGTGATTAAGATCCTTAACCACATCCTCCGCCAGTGCGAGGGCATTTTCTGCCTGTCTGGTAAATCTGTTATCCATAAATGTCCTCCTGAACTTATATATATTCGTCAAAAATCTCATCAATCAGCTGATGCACTTCTTGTCTTGTTACATTTTTGCAGCTTCCCCTGGCCAGTGCAACGGTAAGCTTTTCTTTCATTTCTTCCAGTGCTTTCACTTTATCTGCATCTACACAGATCACTGCCCCTCTTCTCCTGTCAATGGATACAAAGCCTTCCTGGCGCAGCAATGCATATGCTTTGTTCACTGTATGCATATTGATCCCGATGGTATCTGCAAGCTGCCGCACAGATGGAAGTGCATCTCCATCCTTCAGTCTTGATGTAGCAATCCCCATAATGATCTGATTAGTCAGCTGCATATATATAGCTTCATCACTGTTAAAATTAATCTCTATGATCACTGCTTCTGCCTCCTGTGTTACTGTTATATCTATACTAGCACAAATCCCGGCATTTGAAAAGACTAAAAAAGAGATGCTGCATTTGGCAGCACCCCTTTTCACAGGTAAGCTTTCTTTACCGTTTCAGGATCTTATTCAGCTGTTCCTTATCAAGGATCAGGTTAATTCCCATTGGATTTACTACCATTGCCTTTGCCTGTGGAATCAGCACATCCGGCAGCTTTGCAAAAGGCACTCTGGCTGCACGCAGCTTTTTGCCCTTGGCAAATTTCTCAAACTCCATAATATCAGAGAATGCAGGCTGAAGCACATCCCCTTCTTTATTCTTCAGGAATGGGATATTTACCTTATGAGGATCCTCCGGATCCTTGTCCATAGCGATCAGGAAGTCAGATTTCAGAAGGTTTGCGATCAACTCTTCTTCCAGTTCGCGCATATTCTTCCGTTCTTCCTTTTTCACAGGACGGCGAAGCTCCTGCATAAAATAAATTCCTGACAGCTGAAGGGTAGAATTAAACAAAGGCCTTTTGGCAGGCTCCAGCTTGCTTAAATCTGCCTGTTTTGCAATATCCGTCAGGTCTACCTCTGTACGGTCCTCCCCATCTGCCCAGATCACAGTATTAACACCTATGGCATACAATGTTCCGTAAAATCTGGGGAAATCCTTTTTTTCGTACTTCATTCCCATCAGAAGGATTTTATCTTCCAGTTTTTTCTTTCCAAATTCTTTAATGCCTTCTTCTGTGGAAAATACCCATGCCTGGTCATTAAAGCTTTCCTCATCACAGGTAACATATGGAAGCTTTGTAGCCTGTGAATAAGCTACAAATACAACGTCCCTATTCTGCAGTTCTTTCACTGCATCTGCTTTGTTTCCCATTTCTTATCCTTTCCGGCAGTGATTTGCACACTGCTTATCTTACCATAAATTCTACAATCTTATCCATCTCTTCCAGCTGGTCTGCTTTTAATGCAGACTTCACAGAGAGACATGGCTCCATGATCTCCATATTCTTCATCTGGGACAGCATCTCACGAATCTGCTTCCCGGCTGTGGCAGCCCATGTACCATTATCAAACACAGCCACCTTACGATTCTGGAAATTGTGAGCTTTCAGTTCATGAAGAAGTGTCTCCATCTTAGGGAATATACCTCCATTGTAGGTAGGGCATGCAAATATGATCCTGTCACAACGAAATGCTTCAGACAGCAGATAAGAAGGATCTGTAACAGAAACATCATACATTGCAATATTCTTCTCCCCTGCATCAGCCAGCTTACCGGCAAGGACAGCAGCTGCATTCTCTGTATTTCCGTAGATAGAGCCATAAAGAACCAGCACATTATGATCCTCTGGTGTATATGTGCTCCACTTCTGGTATTTGTCAATAAACCAGCCAAGATTTTCTCTCCAGACCGGGCCATGAAGCGGACAGATCATCTGGATATCCAGGGTAAGAGCTTTCTTTAATGCAGCCTGCACCTGTGCACCGTATTTTCCCACAATATTAGTCAGATATCGTCTTGCATCCTCCAGCCACTGGTTTTCAAAGTCTACCTCATCAGCAAAAATATTACCATTTAAAGCTCCGAAGGTACCAAATGCATCTGCACTGAACAGTACTTTGTCGTATGCGTCATATGTAACCATTGCCTCCGGCCAGTGAACCATAGGGATCATAGCAAAAAACAAGGTATGCTTTCCTGTGCTTAAGGTATCTCCCTCTTTGATCATAACAGCACGGCTGTCTACATTAAGATCAAAGAACTGGCGGATCATACCAAAGGTCTTTGTATTTCCTACGATCTTCACTTCCGGATAACGAAGTACAATATCAGCAATCAGTGCACAGTGATCTGGTTCCATATGATTCACAATCAGATAGTCCAGGCTGCGCCCTGCCAGCACATGCTCCAGATTCTCCAGGAACTGTCCGCTTACAGATCTGTCCACTGTATCCAGAAGTACAGTCTTCTCATCCAGAAGCACATAAGAATTATAAGAAACCCCTCTTGGGATCGGATACATATTTTCAAACAAGGCCAGTCTTCTGTCGCTGGCACCTACCCAGTATAAATCTTCTGTAACTTTCTTAGTACAATACATCCCCATTCGCTCCTTTATGCCTCGTCAATGGCCTTTCCAATGTCATGACGCATATACTTGTTAGCAAACTGAATCCATTCTGTCGCTTCATAAGCATTCTTTCTGGCTTCCTTCAGGTCTTTTCCTTTTGCTGTGATGCCCAGCACACGGCCTCCGTTGGTTACGATCTGTCCATCTTTAAAGGCTGTACCTGCATGGAAACAGTAGTATCCGTCTTTGTCCTTAAAATTCTCAAAGCCCTGGATTGGAATTCCTTTTTCGTATTTTACAGGATAGCCCTCACTTGCCAGAACCACACATACTGCTGCATTGTCTTCAAACTGCAGATCTACCTGATCAAGAGTACCATTAATGCAGGCTTCCATCACCTCAATGATATCATTTTTCATTCTGGGCAGTACCACCTGGGCTTCCGGATCTCCGAATCTGGCATTATATTCCAGTACCTTTGGCCCATCCTCTGTAAGCATAAGGCCAAAGAAAATAATGCCTTTAAATTCCCGGCCTTCTTTTGCCATGGCATCTACAGTTGCCTGATAAATATATTTTCTGCAGAATGCATCTACTTCATCTGTGTAAAACGGACTTGGTGAAAAAGTGCCCATGCCGCCTGTATTCAGTCCCTGATCCCCGTCACAGGCTCTCTTGTGGTCCTGTGCAGAAGTCATAGTCTTAATAGTCTTGCCATCCACAAAGGACAAAACAGATACCTCACGGCCTGTCATAAACTCTTCGATCACCATGGTATTGCCTGCATTGCCAAATTTCTTATCTTCCATGATCTCACGCACACCGGCCTCAGCTTCTGTCAGATCCTGGCAGATCAGTACACCCTTTCCAAGTGCCAGTCCGTCTGCTTTCAGTACAATAGGGAATTTTGCCTGCGTTTTCAAATAATCCAATGCTTTCTTCGGATCATCAAAATTCTCATATGCAGCTGTAGGAATATGATATTTTTTCATCAGATCCTTTGAAAAAGCCTTTGAACCTTCCAGGATCGCAGCATTCTTCCTTGGTCCGAACACTGCCAGTCCTCTTTTTTCAAAAACATCCACGATACCGCCAACCAGCGGATCATCCATTCCAACAATTGTCAGACCGATCTGATTCTCCTGTGCAAAATCAGCCAGTTTTTCAAATTCCATAGCTCCGATGGAAACACACTCTGCCAGCTCTGCGATCCCTGCATTTCCTGGCGCACAGTAAATCTTATCTACCTTTGGACTTTTTGCCACGCTCCTGGCAATGGCATGCTCTCTTCCGCCGCTTCCAACGATTAATACCTTCATTGTATCCTCCTGTTGTCCCTTTGGGACACTGCTTCTTATGTCTGCTTATTATTCACTGATGGTTACAATTCCGTTCTCCACTGTGACCCTGCCATTTGCGATCAGCTGGATGGCCTTTGGAAGAAGCTTCCATTCAGCCCGCTCCATAACTCTTCGCTGAAGTGTCTTCGGTGTATCGTCCGGTTCAATATCCACTGCTTTCTGCAGGATGATCGGGCCGGTATCGGTACCTGTATCTACAAAATGAACTGTAGCGCCTGTAACCTTTACCCCTCTTTTCAAAGCTTCTTCATGCACATGAAGGCCGTAATAGCCAACACCACAGAAAGAAGGGATCAAAGACGGATGGATGTTGATGATTCTGTTAGGGAATGCTTCCACAATAGAAGATGGAATGGCCACAAGGAATCCTGCCAGAACCACAAGATCGATCTCAGCTTCCTGAAGCGTTCTAAGGAGCGCCTGGTGAAAGTCCTCTCTTGTATCATAATCTTTTGGGGAAATGCATACTGCAGGGATCTGGTGATCCTGGGCACGCTTCAATGCATATGCCCCTGCATTGTTGCTGACCACCAGTGCCACCTGGGCATTGGTGATCTTCCCTGCATCCTGAGCATCCAGGATCGCCTGAAGGTTGGTGCCGCCTCCGGATACCAGAACGCCTACCTTCAGCATAATGTTACTCCTTTTTCGCCGGCTTCAATATGGCCTACTACATATGGCTGTTCTCCCGCTTCTTTGATAGCGGCTACCGTCTTATCCACATCTTCCGGAGCTACAGCCACAACCATGCCAAGTCCCATATTATATGTATTATACATCATCTTCTCTTCAATACCGCCTGTACGAGCAAGAAGGCCAAAGATCGGCGGTACAGGATAGCTGTCTTTTTTGATCACTGCACGTGTACCCTCTTTCAGCATACGGGGAACATTCTCATAAAAACCGCCGCCTGTGATATGGCTGCATGCATGTACACGGACGCCAGCATTCTTAATACTCTTTAATGCTTTTACGTAGATCTTGGTAGGAGCGATCAAAGCCTTTCCAAGAGTAGTGCCAAGCTCATCATAATAGGTATCCAGAGATTCTTTAGTCATGTCAAATACTTTTCGCACAAGTGAAAAACCATTGCTGTGAACGCCTGAGGATGCCATACCGATCAGTACATCTCCTGCATTTAAGGCTTCTCCTGTGATCAGGTCTTTTTTATCTACAACACCCACAGCAAAACCTGCAAGGTCATATTCATCTACAGGATAAAATCCAGGCATTTCTGCAGTCTCACCGCCGATAAGAGCAGCATTTGACTGCTGGCAGCCATCTGCAACACCTTTCACGATCTGCGCGATCTTTTCCGGATAGTTCTTGCCGCAGGCAATATAATCCAGGAAGAACAGAGGCTCCCCGCCTGCACAGGCAATATCATTTACACACATAGCAACACAGTCAATACCAACAGTATCATGCTGGTCCATAATAAATGCCAGTTTTAACTTGGTACCTACGCCGTCTGTACCTGATACCAGAGTAGGCTCCTCCATATCCTTGAAAGCACTCATGGAAAAGGCACCTGAAAAACCGCCGATTCCTCCAAGCACTTCCGGGCGCATGGTCTTTGCAATATGCTGTTTCATCAGTTCTACAGACTTGTACCCTGCCTCAATATCTACTCCTGCGTTCTTGTAATCCATTTTTCTCTTCCTCCCAGATTAATATTCTTTACATCCTACTTCCTGAAGTCTTGCGTCCTTTGCTTCTACCTGACTCTTTAACTCCTGGCTGTATGCTTTCAGTTTGTCTAAAAGCTGCGGATCTGACGTAGCAAGGATCTTCGCAGCCAGAAGGCCCGCATTTGCGCCGCCGTTAATGGCAACAGTAGCCACCGGGATGCCGGAAGGCATCTGTACGATAGAGTACAGGGAATCCCTGCCTCCAAGAGATGTGGTATGCATCGGAATACCAATGACCGGCATAGGGAATATTGCAGCACACATTCCCGGAAGATGGGCTGCCATTCCTGCTCCTGCAATAATGACCTTAAACCCTTTCTCCTCTGCGGATTTTGCATAATCAAAAAACACATCCGGTTCTCTGTGTGCGGAAATGATCCTCATCTCATAATCAATTCCCAGTTTTTCCAGAATATCAGCTGCCTTTTTCATGACAGGCATATCTGAATCACTACCCATTACAATTCCTACTTTTGACATGTTCTTCTCCTCTCAGCCTTTCTAACCGTAAATTCTACTAAGAATCCCTTTTTCTGTCAACCAGGAAAAGGGATTCTTTGTATTTGTCAGCAAAATGGCTCATTCAGCATTTCTGTTCCTTCCAGAACAAAACGGCCGTCTTCAATAATGGAAACCATATCACCATCATCCTGGATCACCCGGATACTGCCCAGTTCCTCATAAGGGATGGTAATATCTGTGTGACAACCATAATATGCCAGTGATACATCATCTTTACGCATTTCTGAAATTTCATTATCCCTTGCTATAATCTCTTTTCCATCCGGATTATACACCGGTGTATCCTCTGCCCAGCTATAACAGGTATCCCCCACTGCAAAATGAGGTCCCATTTTCTCTGCGATCAGAATAGGAAGCTTGTCCTCAATCCCGTATTTTCTGGCAGCTACGTAAGCAGTGGTATTAGTACCAATAGCAAACTCACCCATAGCAAGCTTCGGATGATGAAACAGGATGTTGTCCTCTATATATTTTCTGTTGTCTTCTTCATTCTCAAAATTACTGCAGGTATAATCGATCACCTGGCCACAATCAAAGACCAGCTTCAGATCACGGAACTGCAGTCCATTCAGATAAACCTTAGTCACATGAAGGATCCCACCGGTTCCTGCAAGCACAGGAGAAGTAAATACTTCACCTACAGGAATATTCACATCAGCCACACAATTTTCAAAGTTGGTCTGTGTTTTTGGATCTGTCAGTTTATGAAGATGGATCAGGAGATCTGTCTCATTGTCTCCCTTCCCCTTAATCTCCACCCACTCACAGGTATCCAGAGTGTCTATGATCTTCTGCTGCACCTTCTGGTAAGCCTGATAGTCCAGAGTATTGATCTTTACAATCTCTCTGAAAATGTCAGAATAATCAGTACCGATCTCTGGTACCGGATAGGCAATGATCGTAAAGCTGCGTTCGTCTCCGTGGATATAGCGGTTTACGATCTGCCCGGACTCATTGGTCAATTCCAGATCCAGCTTATGCTGTGCCTCACTAAGACTCCATGCTTCCGGCTTGCTTTCCGGTGAAAAAGGTGCTTCTCCAAAGGTCTCGATCACTGCTGGACCTCCGTGCACTGCTGCCAGATCCTTATACTGTTCATATGCATTCTGGAGTGCCCGCAGCCTTTTCTGAAGGTACTCCCCATCAAGAAACAGCGCATAATCCTGTCTGTGATCATAATCATACTGAGGATTAATGACCCCGCCGGTATATCCGATCCGGCTGCTGCCTCTTTTACAGGCAACATGAGGCGTGTGACGATAGATCACAGGCTCCAACCCCATCTTGCGGAACTGTAAAATTGCAGAACGTACCATTCTTTCAAATCCAAGATTGTACCGGATATTTACGGTTTTCTTTTTGGTAATATCTTTTCTTCCATTAATAAAACCGATCCTGTATCCTTCTGTATAAGTTCTTGCCATTGCATCGATCTCTTCCTGAGGAAGGGTATTCAAAAATCTGGCACTGCCCAGCTCGTTTTCGGAAATATATTCTCCGAATCTGTAAAGATAAGACAAATCTGAAAGGTCTGCTTCCATGATGATCTTTACTGCAAAATCCATTTCCGGATCCAGGGAACTGCGTACATGGTGCTCCATCATATCCTGGCAGTAATCATTTACATAGGAATACAAAATCCTTCGAACCACTTTTTCTTCCGGTATTTCTTCCTGGTCAAAAGCGGAATATACTTCCAGGAATAATTCCAGAGCCACTGTCATCTCCCAAAGATCCTTCTCATGGGCATAAACAATAGCTCCTCTTAATTCTCCATAAAGAAAAGTGAAATCCCTGCCATATTCTCCCAGCATTTTCTTTGCATAGGACGGGTTTCCATAGCTTACATTATAATTATCACCTGAAATATCCTGATATAGCATCTGGTTTCTTTCTTTTAATGCTTCAAAAGAAAGGCCATCTCCTTTATCATCCATGATCTGTATGGTCTTTATAAGAAAATCTGCTGCCTTCTGAAAAAAATCCAGATATGGCTGTGCCACAGCCTGTTCTCCCGGTATCTGAGAAACTCTCATTTTGGCCAACTCATATCTTTCTATCATCCACTCGTCCAACTTTTAACTCCTATCGTCTATGATATTTCCTTTATTAATATTCTCCTGGATCAGTTCCTGCATATATTCCCAGATCTTTGCTGATCCATCTCCTGTAATACGGTTTCTTTTATAGATCTGGCTTCTTTTTACTTTATGTTCCTTCCAGCTGATCCCACCGGCTGCATGATTTAAAAATAAAGGCAGACTGTTATCCAGCACATGGGCAAATTTGGATTCCGGTGTATTGCAGGCTTCAAATTCATCCCACAGCCCTCTCATCCATGTGCCCTGTTCCTTAGGAAGAATACCGAAGATCCGGTCAGCTGCTGCTTTTTCTCTTTTTTCCTTGGTAAGAGCCCCAGCCTCATCATATGCATAAGTATCTCCTGCATCGATCTCTACCAGATCATGGGTCAGAACCATAGGCACCACTCGTGTCACATCCACTTTTTCATTGGAGTATTCACTGAGGATAAGCGCCATCATAGCCAGATGCCAGGAATGATCGGCGTCATTCTCTCTTGCTGATCCGTCTGCCAGATAATTCTGCCGCAGGATCTCCTTCATTTTATCAATCTCAAGAATAAAATCTATCTGTTCTTTTAATCTGTCATCCATACTGATCATTATACTCCTGTCAGATAAATCCCAAGCCAGAGAATCATAATAATCCCGTTTGTGATGGATCCGATAATGCTTGTCTTATGGCCTTTGCCAGCCTCTGAAAAGCTGAGCAGTCCCATGATAAATCCATAAATAGACAAAAGTGCTGCAAATAAACATACTCCGCCAGTTACAAATCCATACTGACCTTCCAGAAGAAAAGCTGCAGTCACTGCCCCACAAAACAGGATCAGGGAGATCACTGCCATAGTAACAGAGACCTTCCCTTTTCCAGCTTCCTTTTTCTTTGTAAATGAATATCTATATCTTCTTGCCATAGTATTTTCTCCTGATATGATTGCAGATCAGGAAGCACCCATAGCCTACCGCTGATCCAAGTGTGTTCAGAATAAGATCATCCACATCAAAGCAGCCCACTTTTGTCACCAGCTGGATCAGTTCCACTGTCAGACTTATGGAAAATCCCGAAAAAATAATAAGAAAACCGCTTCTCATACGGTTTGTGATCACAGGAAGGATAAATCCATAAGGGATAAAACCGATCACATTTCCAAATATATTGGTAAACAATGCAAAAGTACCCAGTTGCCTGCGATAAACCCAGAATCTGCGAATTTCCACAAACGGTATAAGATTATACCGGTATATCCGTTCTGCGTCTGCAACTCTGCCGTAAGACTCAGAAAAGAACAGGAAGTATATCAGCAGGATCACATATACTCCAAATAAAATGACCCCGCCTTGTCTGATCATACGCTTTGTTTCATTTTTCAATATTATCCCCTGCCTAAAAGTCCTGCCTGAAATTTGTATTACAGCAGGATTTCTGATTTTCTTTTCAGAAGCCTTGCGCCATTAATGATCATCAGAACTCCGGTAACAACCCCCGCTATTGCAGTAATAATACCAAGAATCAGACTGGAAACCCCTGTAGCAGACATAGTCTTATATATTTTTTCATTCATGGTCAAAACCTCCTTTTATTCTGCGCCATACTGCTGATAATATGCGTCAATGGAAGCTTTCAATGTATCATCAATGATCACTTTTCCTTTATATTCTTTATTGTACAGATGCTCTACCACCTCTGCCATGGTAACAATGGCAGTTGTTTCAAGTCCATATTTCTCCTGGATCTCCTTTAAAGCGCTTTTTGTTCCCTGACCACGTTCCATGCGGTCTACAGATACAACCAGACCGATGGGATTTACATCGCCCTGTGCCTTGATAATAGGAAGTGTTTCCTGGATAGATGTGCCTGCAGTAGTAACATCCTCAATGATCACCACCTTGTCCCCATCCTGGATCGGACTGCCAAGAAGGATTCCTTTATCTCCATGATCCTTTACCTCTTTACGGTTTGAACAATAACGGATATCCTTCCCGTATTCTTCGCTAATAGCCATAGTAGCTGCTACTGTAAGGGGAATCCCCTTATAAGCAGGTCCGAACAGTACATCAAAATCCAGTCCGAACTTGTTATGGATGGCTTTTGCATAATACTCTCCCAGCTTGCGAAGCTGTGCGCCTGTTCTATAAAATCCGGTATTTACAAAGAAAGGGGTCTTTCTTCCTGATTTTGTAACAAAATCTCCGAATTTCAGCACATTGCAATCAATCATAAATTCAATAAATTCCTGTTTATATCTTTCCATAGCAATCTGATTCCTCCATATTATTCCACACATCCAATGATCTCACCAAGATCATGGATCTTCTGTTTTTCCATAAATGCCTGTATCCCTTCTGCGATCTGGATCGTAGCATAAGGGTTAAAGAAATTAGCAGTACCTACCGATACGGCAGTTGCACCTGCCATCAGAAACTCAATGGCATCCTCTGCTGTGGCAATCCCTCCCATACCGATCACTGGGATCTTTACTGCATGGGCTGCCTGATATACCATACGTACAGCCACAGGCTTTACTGCAGGGCCAGACATACCGCCGGTCTTATTAGCCAGGGCAAATGTACGCCGGTTAATATCGATCTTCATGCCTGTCAGTGTATTGATCAGGGATATTACATCTGCGCCCCCTGCTTCTGCCGCTTTTGCCATTACCGTAATATCTGTTACGTTAGGACTCAGCTTCATGATCACAGGCTGGGCAGCATATTTCTTCACTTCTTTTGTAATAGCTTCCAAAGCCTTTGGATCCTGCCCGAAAGCAATGCCGCCTTCCTTCACATTGGGGCAGGAAACATTGATTTCCAACATATCCACCGGCTCACTGGCCAGCCGTTCCACTACTTGGCAGTAATCTTCCACAGACCTGCCACATACATTTACAATAATCTTTGTATCATAATTCTTAAGGAATGGGATATCCCGCTCACAGAAAACATCAATTCCCGGATTCTGAAGGCCTATGGCATTCAGCATGCCGCCACAAGTCTCTGTTACCCTCGGCACCGGATTCCCTGGCCAGGGCACATTTGCCACTCCCTTGGTCACCACTGCCCCAAGCTTGTTCAGATCCACAAACTCACTGTATTCACTGCCGGATCCGAATGTTCCGGAGGCAGTCATTACAGGATTTTTAAGTTCCACCCCAGCCAGAGTCACTTTTGTATTGATCATAATTCTACCTCCGTACTGAGAAATACAGGTCCATCTTTGCATACCCGCTTATTATGCACATGGGAATGGTCATCCACTTCTGTAGACTGGCATACACAGCCAAGACATGCTCCTACACCACAGGCCATACGTTCTTCCATGGAAATCCAGCAGGGAATCTGATGCTCCAGCGCGTACGCTTTAATAGCTCGAAGCATAGGCTTTGGTCCACAAGCAAAGATCACATCTGCTGCAAGCTGCTCTTCTCTGACAGTATCCAGAACATTTCCTTTGGTACCGGCAGAGCCATCCTCTGTAGCCACGTAAACCTTTCCATAATCTTGAAACTCTTTATCAAGAAACAGCTGATCCCTGTATCCCAGTACAGCTGTCACATCTGCCTCTGTCTCTTTTGCAGTCTGAAGCATAGGTGGGATCCCGATACCACCGCCCATAAGCAGAACTTTTTTCCCTTTTGCTTCCCCAAGGGGAAAACCATTACCGAGAGGCCCAAGTACAGGAATGGTATCTCCTGGCTGTAATCTGGAAAACTCTTCTGTACCAGTACCTTGTCCTGTTACTCTGTAAACAAGTCTTAGCCTGCCCTTTTCCCTGTCGATCTGACACAGACTGATCGGTCTTGGCAGAAGCTTACTCTGATCTTTACAATACAGGGATACAAACTGCCCTGGTACTGCTTCCGAAGCAATCTCTTCTGTCTGGATCCACAAGCTGTATATATCTGTGCCTATGCATTCCTGGCTGACTACTGTACAGATTTCTTTTGTCTTTTTACTCATATGCTTTCCCCTATCTTCCCTCAAGTGCTGTACTAATATCCAGGATCATATCCTTCACAGCCTGACGGGAAGCCTGTGCATATCCCTCTTCACCAAAAGATGCATATTTCTCCTGCTTGTAAGCAGCAATGATTCCTCTGGAAGAGTTCACAATAGCGCCAAGTCCGTCTTTGTTAAAGAAGTGAACCAGATCCTTGCCTTTACCGCCTTGTGCACCATATCCAGGTACCAGGATAAAAGTTTTCGGCATCAGCTTCCTAAGAACCTTGCCCATCTCCGGATAGGTTGCTCCTACGACAGCTCCAACATAGCTGTACCCCTCTTTACCAACAGCATCCTTGCCCCACTGATCCACCTTTTCGCCAACCCACTCGTACAAGGGGCGCTTATCAATGAGACGGTCCTGAAATTCTCCGCTGGAAGGATTGGATGTTTTCACAAGAACAAAAATACCTTTTTTCTCTTCCTTGCATACATCCACAAAAGGCTTTACACCATCTGTTCCAAGATATGGATTTACAGTAGCAAAATCTTCGTCAAAACCTGCATAGGACTTTCTTCCAACCTGTACTTTGCCCAGATGTCCTACTGCATAGGCAGTAGATGTGGATCCGATATCTCCTCTTTTAATATCGCCGATCACCACAAGCCCTTTAGATTTGCAATAATCAATGGTTCTTTTGTATGCTACAAGTCCCGGAATACCAAACTGCTCATACATAGCGATCTGTGGCTTCACTGCAGGGATCAGATCATAAACCTCATCTACGATTCCTTTATTATACTGCCAGATTGCCTCTGCAGCCCCTTCCAAAGTCTCTCCGAATTCCTGGTAAGCATCTTTTTTGATCTGCTCCGGAATATAATTCAGCATAGGATCCAGTCCTACTACAATTGGTGCTCCTGTTTTCTTGATTTTGGTAATCAGCTTGTCAATCATGATCTTCCTCCTGGTAAATAATCTTTCCATCACACAGGGTGTAAAGAACCCTGCCCTTTACTTCCCATCCATCAAAAGGTGTATTCCTGCCTTTTGAAGCAAATTTATTTTTGTCTATCTTATAAGGATGCTCTATATCCACAAGGATCACATCCGCAGGATGTCCTTTCTGGATCGTGCCACAGTCCAAACCAAGGATTTTTGCCGGATTCAGGCACATCTTTTCCACAAGCTGGCCCAATGTAAGCACTCCTGTTTCCACAAGATGTGTATAAATCAGTGGCAGACTTGTCTCCAAACCTACAATGCCAAATGCCGCACTTCTCATAGATCCATTCTTATCCTCCTGGCTGTGAGGTGCATGATCTGTACTGATGGCCTGGATATATCCTTCCTTCAATCCTTCACGTAAAGCCTCCACATCCTCCTTCTTGCGAAGGGGTGGATTCATCTTATAATTAGAATCATCAGATGGAATATCATCAGATGTCAGGATCAGATGATGAGGGCACACCTCTGCGGTTACATTGGTGATCCCAGCCTCTGACAGTGCCTTCATCATAAAAGCTGTCCCCTTGGTGGAACAGTGGCAGAGATGCAGCCTGGCTCCTGTCTCGCATGCCAAGATAATATCCCTTGCAGCGATCACATCTTCTACTGCATTGCTAATGCCTGGAAGCCGAAGTCTTCTTGCATTCTCGTCATCATTCATACACCCGTTCCCACGCAGGTCAATATCTTCACAGTGATCCAGCACCGGCAGGTCACATCTTGCTGCTATTGTCATGGCTTCTTTGCAAAGCTTTGCATCCATTACAGATTTACCATCTTCGGAAAGAGCCGGTACTCCTGCATCTGCCATTCCTTTAATATCAGAAAGCTCTTTGCCCTGTTCTCCTCTGGTCATGGCTCCAGCCTGCAGCACATGGATCTGTGAAAGCTGTGCAGCTTTATTTTGTACATACCTTACTCGATCCGGCTCATCGATCACCGGTGTGGTATTGGGCATTGTCACCACAGTAGTCACTCCGCCTCTGGCTGCAGCCCTGGATCCTGTCTCAATCGTTTCTTTATACTCCTGGCCTGGATCCCGGAAATGTACATGAAGATCAACTATACCTGGCATTACCACCAGCCCATCCGCATCAATGACCCGATCCCCTGCATCAGCTTTTTGCAAGTTCTCGCCAATCTCCTGGATCACACCATCGTCCAGGTATAAATCCATCACTTTATCGGTATTTGTCGCTGCGTCGATCACACGACCGCCACGGATCAAAACACCCATTCAGATCTCTCCCTTCTGAGTTGCCTGTTTTCATTCCATTCACAGAGTTATTCCAAAATACTCTAAGTTACATAATACACGAAAATGTCCATTTGGTCTTTTTTCTTCATAAAACTCAATATTTTCATGCAATATGTACAATTATTTGATCGTTTTGAAATTACTTTTCATTACTTTTTATTACTTCTCATTACTTCTCGTTTTGCCGATAATTCGTATTTAATTCGTAAAACAGCTCTCATTACGCCAAGCTATTCGCAATCGCATTAACCTCGATTAATTGCTGTTCTTCGTTTTTTGCACTCACATAACGATTCATTGTCATACGAATATCACTATGTCCCAAAATAGATTGTAAAGTTTTCGGAGGCAAATCTTGCATGTTAGTCGCAAAAGTGTGCCTACACGTATGTGCTTCAAATTTACGAATTGGTTTGTCTGGGTTTGCAGCATTGTATCGTCTAATGCAATTTTCTAAATATTCTGAAACGGATGAACGAACAATAGTGTTATGCTTCCTCGCACCAAGAAAAACAAACCCATCGTAAGCATTGCCATTTTGATCGTAACAAACCGGCTCAATACCACCATTCACATATCGCTTATCAAGCACTTTTTTAAAACATTCGTAGACACCATCAGTCATTGGAATAGTACGTATCCCATTCGTAGTTTTAGTGTTTAAAACCACATGTACACGATTAATGAACTGAAGCTGTTTCTCCACTCTTATCAAGTGCCTCTCCATGTCTATATTATCTAAAGTTAATCCACACAATTCGGATACTCTGAGCCCAGTCCAAAACAAAATATAAAGTATCTCGTAACAATGTGCGCTGCGAGGATCGTTTTTGCAAAAATCGAGAAAACGATTCATATCTTCTATGGACAGTGCTCCCATTACTTTGCTATCGCTTGTATCTGTATAAATTCGTCTAAAAGGATTTTTAACCACATAGTCATAATCAACGGCATACTCGAACGCTCGTTTTATTAGAGTTATTTGTATATGCAAGGTTGATCCTCGATATTTTTTCTTCATATCGGTTAGCCATTTTTCGCAATGAACTGGCTTTACGCTTCCAATCTCCATATGACCAAGTTTATGCTGTTCTAATGATTTGACTACGTGATCGTAGGATCGTTTTGTATTATATCTCAGTTCTTTTCTATTATATAGAGTTTCGAGATACTCATTCAGAAGCTCAATAAGAGTCAACTTAGAACCATCTATATTAATATCGTTCTCTAATAACGATTGTATCTCGGCCTCTTTTTCTCTTAAACTCTTCCCCACCCTCTTTCCTTTTGGTACTTGGTCCATCGCCTCCAAACGATATGAACTAATCACTCTCTTCTTTCCGAAAGTATCTGTATACCGATATTCATACCGTTTTGTTTTAGGATTGTAATACTCATTCACCCGAAGAGATTTTCTTGCGGGCTTGTGTTTCTCACTCATAGTTTTGTTTGCCATTATCGAAATCCTCCTTATTAAACAATAAGTGACTCCGAATGCATAAATATAATAACACACTCGGAAAACTTTGTCGATATTATACCTGCTCAGCGTTATTTATAAACTCTTCAAAAGGCTTTCTCTTGATTTTAATGACTCGCCCAACAGTCAAATGATACACGCAGTTATAATCATCAACGACTATTTTTCGTAATCGATGTTGACCAATCCCGAAAAGTTCCGAAGCCTCAGATATAGATAACAATACTTTATCCTGCATTTAATACACCTCCATTCTGAGGTTCATAATAAGGAATATTTCTGTAACCTGGATACGGAAAACAAAAAGGCGATGTTTGTATCGCAGAAAATACCCGGAGCACTCGTATTTGAATACCCCGGGCACATCTTTCTATTTATTTATTAAATAATCCTGAAGCTCGTCTCGAGCCTCTTTCATACGATCAATTCCGTTGCCGGTAATATCATGATTAATAATCACTAGCAAGCATTGTAAAATCATCCGGTTTGAGTTCTCGAACTCTTTCATGCGTTGATCATCATTTGCTAACAATCGTTCATGCTTTGCGACAACATCTTTCAAATCCTGATTCGGTTTTCGGACCTCTTTTATGATTTTCCATAAGCCCCATAGCCCCGCAACAAGTGTACAAAACCAAATCAGCTGATCACTCGATATCGTGAACCCCATCGGCAGCATCCTCCTCGGTGGATTTTCCTTCTATAAATGATTTAAATGCCTGGTGTAAACCAGTTGAAGCCAGTCCCATAAATGCTCCATAGACAACCATCTCAATGCCCGGTCCATTAACCACACAATTGAGGACTGCTCCGACAACAGCCAAGATCGCCGGAATATCATTGTTCGGGATCTTTTTCAAGAAAGTGGTGTGCTTGATCAAATATCCCAAAATAAGACAAGCCAACACAACCACAACTGCATAATGATCTGTTAAAATTTTAGTGAAATCCATATTTACGCCTCGCTTTCTGCGGATTCAGCATCCGCCTCTTTTTTAGATTCTTCAAGTGCTTTTTCATATGTAGCTTTTTCATTCAGATACTGCTGAGTTAATGTGTTACGAACATTTTCGGCTACGTCGTCCATGATTGGCTGTATGACAACCAATGGTAGACCTGAATCATTAATAAGTTTAATGAGATTATCTGCAAATTCTTTTCTCGCAACAAGAGTTGGTTTAGCAACTGTTACTGGTTTTTTAGCAACTACTTTTTTCATCTTTATTTAGCCCTCCTTATACTTGAAAGTTCCATTTTGACCTTATTTAATTCCTCGTTTAATTCTTGCAATGCTTTTACTACGTATGCAGTCACTTGTAATTCATTTACTGATTTGTAGTATGGATGTCCGTCAACCTCTCCTCCGCCATCGGTAAGCGTGGGATCAATCTGCTCCAATTCATCGGCGATGAAACCAATTCTATATTTTTCATGAGAATCTTTTCTTGTAAAAGAGTGGAGCTGCATAGTGTTTATCACATCCATGGCGTTAGCAACTTCTGGTTCTTTTATGTCAGTTTTCAAACGAATATCAGACAACGCTTTAGAACATGCTTGCGCCAAGCTATACCACACCCAGTTTCCGTTATACCTTGTCTGGATCCAAAGAGCCCCGGGATAATCGGCGCTGCTATAGAGATATGCTCTATTTCCGGCAGCCATTGGTCCGATTACAATACCAACATTGGCACCACTCCTATTTTGTCCAACATATATATCTCCTGTAGCACCAGCTATCGATAATGGAACTAGGTTTGTATTGACATCATAAAAGCTGAATAGATGTGCATCACCTGTTCCCGTTATACTTCCAAATGCCCAACTAGCCCCGCCACGATTGCACCAATATTCGCCATTAAGTCTGAATGAATGATCGGAACTGACAATCGTACAATGCAATCCATTTGTTGTATCATAAAATCCGAATTGATTTGTATCCCCCGTTCCGGTTCCACATCCGAATCTCCAATCAGTAGTTCTGCACGCGCTAAATTCGAACCCTGACTGAATAATTCCGCCGGTGACAATATTTTTATTATTATAAGCTCGAATCCACTGGTCGTCTATCATGTACCAACCGCCGCCATGGTCTTCACTATACCATCCAGTAGATCCTTTTGATCGAAACCAATTGTCGGTATATACGGTATTCGCAGTTATGGCACCACTAATTGACGCTGTTGCTGCGGACAAATCCTTTTGAACAACAACATCACCGCTATTCTTCACTACAAAAGCATCACTTCGAGTATCATTGTTTGCGCCGTTGCCAACTGAAAATATTTTCTTAGCTCCGGTTGTGTCATTTTTATCGCTTACATTATAACTTCCGACTGCGAAATGACCATTTTGATATGATACAACTCCATCACCAAAGGCGTACGAAAGCATACCATGAGCAATAGACCCTTGTCCTCCGGCATGAGATGCGTACCCGCTAGCTTCATTCCCATCTCCCTCAACAAAAGAGAAACTTCTTTCGACGGTGTTTGTTTTTCGTTTTCCGAAAGTATACGCCGATAATAGAGGTGTTTTTGCGGTACCGTCGTCATTGTACCCAACGCTAATACTTGCAGCTAATCTCGAATCGGTATCAGTATTGGCATAAAATTTTACGCCATCTGAATCTAAAATGACATGTCTTTTGTCATTATCCCCGATCTGTGTTTTATCCGCAAATATACCAAATTTCGTACCATTAGCTGAATTTGATGCTGCTTGAAAAAAGCTAACCATGTTTCCGTCAGCGGACGTATCCATGACCACAAGTTGCCGCATCAAATCGTAATAACCGACTGTCGTCCCCACCTTATCAGTAAATTCGACACGGAAAACATATGATTCCCCTATATCATAAGTCCCTGGAATAACGTTCGGTGATGTGTGTCCAAACACGTCAACCAACACGGTAGTCAAATCATTCAAATATACATTGATCGACACCATGCTATTTGCCACGCCAGCTACATTTTCCTGAAAGGTACATCCGAAAGTCAAATATGGTTTATCAATATCGTCACCCTCACCCCATGCCACGTGGCAGTCAGATGCCGGAATAGGATACTCGTATTTGTACACCGTAACTGTTTCATTGGCCTCATGTGTATTTCCTCGCGAATCAACAGCCTTTACACTTATGGATTTCAATTCTCCATTATTCTGTGAGGACGTTAGCGTTCCAAGGTCGAATGAAACTGTCTCATTACCTCCACATAACGATGACTCAATTCTTTTAGAATATACTTTTCTGTCAACTTCTACGGTTATGTTTTGTGATGCCCCATATGTTCCGGCAACGTCAAACGAAATCACATGTTCTGTAACATTTGATAAGCTTTTGCCTTGAAATGCATCTGTCAATTCCATTTTGACGTTCGAAATCTTTGGGTATATTTTCGGATTCATTTTAAGTGTGAAATATGACAATTTAGGTTCGATGATCGCACCTTTTACATCACGTGTAACTATTCCAAAGCATGCGGAACACGTGAACGAATTTGTTATAAATGGACCGAAATCGTCACTGGATAATGTCCATTTTATAACACCTGTTGTGGTTGAATTTTCCACAATAGTTTTCTTAAATTGAAAAACTCCATGATTAACTGAAGAAGGAATCATACAGGTAATCGTATATGTAAGTCCCGTTACGTCGCCGAACGATTCAACTTCAAAGGTATACGATTTATCTGTTTCATAGCTTCTATTATTATCAAACACCAATTTATACGCCATGTTATCACCCCTCCTTTCAAGCCAAAATTAATGACATATTCCCATTTCGTCTCGGAACGAACTGCAAACGTCCTATTTTCAATAACTTATGTATCTCGCCGGCTCCAATATTGAGTTTTCTCCCGGTAATCCATGCCGTGGTGTCTGCATCCGGCGTTATCTCAAAATTGCTGTCACCACCTTTAAACTGGATTGAATCATTTGACAATTTGAGTTTCAGCTTACTTGACGATTCACCAAGAATAATATCGCCGTTCACGAATGAAATATAATCCGTGTGAGTTTCAGGAGATGCGCTTGAACGGTTAAGGATTTTATCCCATCGGTACTGCCATCCTTGAATGTCTGAAATAAACGAGTTAATTTGCTCAATCGAACTAGACAAATCGTCGAACTCAGATCTTTTCACCCGAAGTACGATCTCGTTTGCATTCTGCTCAATCTGGCTCTCTGCGGTTTTCACCCTATTACTTACATCTGTAACTGAATCTTCTGTAGCCACGGCTTTAGATTTAAGTAAAATCTTTGATGCATTAATCTCCAAGTTTCCAAGAACACCATTAAAGTCAAAACTTCCATTTTTTCCAACAAGTTTAAAGCTTCCGTCGGGGTATGCCTGCAATGGCGATTCGTTAGAACCGGTTAGTGAGGCGTCGCCCATACCAAACCCAGTCGTTGAAATATAAATTCCGCTATGTGCGTCATTGATGGATTCTTTCCCGATATAAATAGCAGAATTACTCATTTCAAACCCTGCTATTTTTGCCCGGAAAGCTGACAAGTCAACCACTTCGATGGACGCAGCTTCGAACTTCGTGCCGTTCGCATCTGCCTCTGCTACACCATTTGCCATGTTGATTGCTTTAACGATAGAATATCCGCCATCTCCGTCAGCAATGAGAAGACGTTCAGTTTTGAGCGTACCAACTGTAATGTTGTCGGCATTAACTGAATTAATCTTCGCCGCTTCGATTGTTGCATCAGCAATTTTTGCGTTTGTTATCGCACCGTCATGTATCGCAGCTGACCCGATAGCACCTTTTTTAATCTTACCGTCTTCAATCCATTCCACGCTAACGTTTGAAAAATCAATCTTAGCGTATCCTGCCTCTAAATCGCCGGTCTTCAGATAATTCGATTCTATCGTTTTAATCCTACCCTCGAGCGCATTCACTGTACCGATGGTTGCGTATCCGGCCTGAAGTTCGATTATCTCAGCAACATTGGTATTCAATTTCGATATGCTAGCGTCGTATGCCGTAAACTTTTCAGATGTCAAATTTTCAAAATTACCATATGCTGTTTTTAAATTGTATAGCTCAGCATTTGAAGCTTTAAAATCTTCCGCTTTTGCATATGTAATTTCAGCAGTTTCAGCATCCAGTTTTTTGGTTTTCAGATTTTCAATATCACCATTTTGAGCCGTTAAGGTTTCTTTAATGGTGGCGTTATCAGCCTTGAGTTCGCCAATACTAGCAGCGTTTGCCGTCAGCTGATTTTTAATCGTGACATTTTCTGAAACCAAAGTATCAATGCGACCTCTCTCTACTTCAAGATCACTGATACTTGCTTTGTTCGCTATCAAAACGTCAAAAACACCAATCGCTGCAGTAAGTTCAACAACGTCCTCATTTCTCGCTGAGGGTGCTGTCATATTGCCAGTGATTAAAGCCGTATGATTCTTTAAAAGGATGGAGACTCTTTCTCCGTCTTTTGCTGTAACCGTTGTGACAGCCGGAGTAAGAACATCGGCACCATCAAACTTAACGAAGACCTGATCTCCTACAATTTTGACGGTGCCATATAATGTACTTTCCTGCCTCTTTTCGGTTTTATCGTTTGTTATCTTAACAAATTCGGATATTAAATCCACTGGTAAGCCCATATCTCATCACCCCCAAAATCGTTCCGTATAAACTGCTTTTTCCGTTACTTTGCATCCAGGGGTACATGATATAGATTGGCTTATAACCTTGGCTTTCACATTAACGATGCCAGCCCGTTCATAGTTCAATCGGACACAATCGCCAACCCTCACAGGACAATAACCATGCGAATATGAAACCGTAAATTCCACAGATGATTTACTCTTCAAAAGTCCTTCTGCATATTTTTGTATCTGAAGATTGGTAGGCGTTCCTGCGAAATCTGTATTTGTCTCTCGATAAACAATTTCCCGGCCACGGTTCTGGACAGATATCGGGCTATTGGGATCATCGTTTACTACACGAGCTGAGAAGTTCTCGTTGTGTTTCGAGTACACAACTTCCACCACATTCGGGATTCCATATAAATCATGACTTGTACTGATTTCAGGATATAGAATTGAGCTATTATCATCATCGAATGTTGTGACAGGCTGTAAAGAAGCCGTATCCTGAACTGGTAAGAACAAGATACGGCTCAATTCATCAAGACCTAATTCATATTTTGCATTTGCGACGAGATCTTTTGTATAGGAAAGCCACGTATCACTCTCCTCGGCAACGAAATCCGAATACAACGTTTCGGAACATGTCGGCTCCACCACCGGTGCTCGAGTCTGCTCTCTCACAATGCGGTAAGCATTTGTCATGATGTTTGCGCCTTTCAGAATTGAATATCCGATTGGTGGTGGTACATCTTTCATCTCGAGCAATGGCGTATACGCTTCGATAGGTGTCGTTTTAACCATCCCATCAAAGCTTGTAGAGGTGCTTTGGATGAGAAATGTCCCTAACGGGAACTTCTCAGAAATTCCATTTTGACCGGTCACAAGGTATACCCGGACATAACATTCCCGATTCCTTCCAACGATGTTTGAAAACTCATTGTTATTGTCCGTTAGTTCGATGCTTGCAGACCCGAGCGTGTCAGCACTTGAGTCTCTTTCGATCGTACAAGTCTTGATGGTTGTTAGACGTGTCTTATCTTTCCAAGTTCCGGGATCGACCACGTAGTATTCAAAGGTTTGCGACATTGGTTTTGTCCAATCAGGCATATTACTTACCTCCTTCTACTCGTGTGATTTCGATTGTTACCGGAATTGTTGTTTCGCAATGGGTCTGACTAAATGAAACGGTGATGTTTGCCCAGCACCCGCTTCCGGATGGTTCTCGAACATATACATCACCCTGATAATCTTTCAATCTTCTAAGCATGTTCAACGTGTTGATGTCATCTCGCACAATATCCAGTTTCCAGGACTGAGAATCTCCAAGCTGAGTACCGTAATAACTAACGGGGTACTTACGTCCAATGTACTTCACCAAGGAAACATCCGGGCTTGACTTTTCCGAAACATCCAGGTTATACGGAAGCACCAATGTGTCCGCTTGCTGAAAATCTTCATAAATCGTCAAATCTCCCTGCTCGTCGTATTCCACTGATACGGGCCACTTCTCATTCCATTGAATAATTGCAGCATCTTCTCCTATTTCGTACGGAAACATGTCAACATAACCAACAATACCTGTTGTTGAATTAATTGCCACTATACGATAACTTGCATAATTCAAAGACGGATGAGGATCGAGAACTGTTGTTCCATTTTGAAGGTTCGAGCCTATTTCAATCAAATTCCCGTTAGGTTCAACTCGGTATACCGATAACATAACCCCTTCCACCGGAGTATCGTCTTCGTTCGTGCAATACGCATGGATAAGCATTGCATACTCATCCTGAAGATATGTCAATTCACTAGCTTCTGGAATATACTCACCGTTATCAGACCAATTTATTGTTATAGACACTGACGATTCAACAGTCAGCCCAGAATTTAAAGAAGCAGTGACTGATAGCGTATACTCTTCTCCGTTTTCCAGATTCACATCTCCTGCAGAGATCAAAACGTCGAGAACAGATGTTATGTCGAAATATTTCCCATAAACTTCATCACCCTCGGAAACAATCTTATCGTTTCCAGCATAGTCTGAGATAACGTAAGATGTCTTTGCCTTGATGGAAATGTAATATCCAATCGGAGCTTGTGTATTAGGACCTGTCACTGCTTTTACGTGGAAAGGCAATTCCGTAATCGTGTTAATTCCGGTATTTTGACTGTCATACAATGTTAAGATCATCGTTGGCTTTGCATATATGTTGATTTCTCTCGATACTGACCACTCGCCATATTCATTAGTAATACCGGCAGTTCTAACTCGCCAATTGATCTTAACACCCTCGCTATATGTGTTAGTGGAAAGCGTGTAAACACTTGTCTTATCTTTGTCATCTTCGCCACGATTGTTCGGTACAGTTATTGTCGGCTGCACCGCTCCATTAATAGTCAATTCGAGTTCGGCTTTCGTTTGACTTGATCCATCCTGAGCGTTGTGCACCCAATACAATAAAATATCCTCCCCAACCATACCGGTAGTTGAGGAGGACCATGTTGTTGGAGCGGCAGGATCTCTTCCAAGAATCCTCGACGCAATGTAAGACCAACCGGATTCGCCAGCGCTATTCTTCGCCCGAACCCTTACAAAATATTCCTGACCAGATTCCAAACCAGTTAAGATATATGTTGTGTCAGTCCCTTCGGACGATACACTTTGCACTTCGTTTGAATTGTTTTCCAGATACTCCCTCTTTGTAGCATACTGAATGTCATACCCGGTGCAATTAGATACGCCGGTCCATTGGATTTGTAACGACGTCTTTGATTTTGCAACCAGTAAAGGCATCTGTAGCGGAACTTCTGGAGGCGCATAGAAATTGTCTGTGTAATCCGACCAATAACCATAGTCGGAATCATCGTTACTCTGAGCTTTCCGTTTACCACGACAGCAAACTTTATATCGATGCCCAGGACTCATTGTATAAGTCCAAGTTACGTTACCTTTCCCATTAACCCATGTGATCGGTATTGTATTTGATTCCTTGTTATCAGCTAGAGGTGAATCGTCGATTACAACCTTGAACTGTACGTATTGGGCAGTCCACAATGGGTCCAGGTTGGTAAGGGTGATGTCCAACTGACATTTGTTAAATTCGTTTACCGTTACAGTTGGTATATCAGCCTGCTCTGGCTTAACGGTGTTAAAAGACAGGGTTTTCCATCCTGAGGAAACCGCTGTAAATTTGGGTACCGTGGTTGTTTTTGTCTTACCTTTGGTTCCGGTCGACACAGTCTTCTTTGTGGTATTTGCCGTGGCCTTTACCCGTACCCGGACATACAATGCATTATCTGGGGCAGTGTAGGTATTGACCTGAACCGCTTTGTTGTTGCCAACCGGTTTAACCGTACTTGAAGATCCGTCGAACCACACATTCTGTCCGGTGCCGTACTGCCAGGTAACGGTATACTCTTTCGTATCTTTATTCTTCGCCCAAGTCCACTGAATGAACACAGTCCTACTGGTATTCGCTTGTATGTCAATTGTCTTTATTATTGGTACTGCTTTAGCCAATCCTATCGCCTCCTTTCTATCCGTGCGGCACGTACGAGTGTTTCGACAGCTTCGGAAATCTCGCTGCCGTTATCATACGTAACCCCATTGATGTTATAAGATGGTCTATTAAGACCACTAAGACCTTTATTTAGTCGTTCGATTGCATTCACAACATCGTCGTTTACTCCATTTTGACGTCTGTCATCCATCATTGAACCGATGGCGCCAATGTTTGCCGATGCATCAAACGATGTATTGTTGAACATTCCGCTAATTGCGTCGATACCGGTCTGGACATTACCTAAATCCATAACAGGACGAATTGTAGGTGTCGAATCCATACCGGAACTGATCAATTCACTAACTCTGCTAATAGCGTTAGAAACGCCTTTAGTAGCGACAGTTCCAAGTGAACCGCCAGCTTTCTCGGCAGCGTTTTCTCTCGAATTGATACCAATAACCAGACCATCGCCAAAGTATTTACCGGCTTTAATCATTTCTCTCGATGGTGAATGGGTTGCGGTCGCTTTGGCTTCGCCCTGTTTTGCTTTTAGACCAAGAGCATAACCTGCGTCATACGCCAGTTTCTGTCTAGCATTGATTCCCTGTACGAAACCATCGCCGAGATAAATACCGGCGCTTTTAAAACCATCAAAATTATCTCGTACCGCTTTCATCGCAGCGTTAGCACTTCTTGACATTGAATCCACAGCCTGTGGTCTACGAGCCGTCAAACCATTAGCGAAAGTATTCATTAATGTACTTCCCACTGTTCTGAAATTCTGAGTTTTGCCTGAGATAGTTCGCAGAATTGCGGTGATGATGTTTGATGCAGAACGTGTAAGACTTGGGGACTTGGACGATATTCCTTTACTGAGAGAAGTCACGAGTGAGCTTCCGGCTTTGGTTGCCTCGCTTCCTTTATCGTTAAAGGCGTTTGTGAATTTATCCACTTGAGCATCGCCAAGAGATGATACGGAATCAGTAAATCTACCAACCCCACTTGTATCGATGGACGATAATCCATTGATGAATGTTGCAAGCTTTACCGCTATAGCGATTGACGCTGTCGTTTTCTGTGCATCAATACCAGAAACGTTTTCCGAATATGTTTTGAGCTTCTGACCAATTGGGTCGATTTTGAAATTGTCCACTGCGCCAGAGTCGAAATTACCAAGCCCATCCAGAATAGTCTTTAGGTTTACAGCCGTTTGAGATGACGTGTATAAATCACCGATATTTATTCCGGATATTTTATCATTATAGTCACTTATTGCCTGCCCAAAATCCCTGATAAACTGCCACTGATCCGTTTCAGCTACGGTGATACCAGTTAAACTCTGTGCTAGCTTAGCCATCTTTTCGCCAAGTTCCACGGATTTTTGCATATTCTCCATGTTGGCAGATTTTGAAAAATCATCGAGAGTGCCGATGGCTTGACCGAATGATTCTATACGATTACCAAACGTACCCAGATCAATAGATCCATCGAACCAGTCTTCCTTTGGAAGAGCTTTTTGAAGGTCTGAGAGAAATGTTCCCGCGTTAGCTGCTGACTGTATAGCATCTTCGTTGATCTTTTCTTTACCAAGTTCATCCGAAGCGTCTTTTATGCTTTTAGCATATTCAGCAACCTGTTTACCGAACGAACCAAGATCCTTCTTCTCTTTAAGTGCAGTAACTAACCCATCCGTGTACTGTATACTCCCTTGCAAATCCGAGAATGCTGTACCAAGATCGGCGATGGTTGTTAAATTATTTAATCCGTTGTCAGGTATGAGAGCAACACCCAAAGCAGCTGCTGCCATATTAAAAGCATATTTAGAAATTTGTCCGCCAAAAGAACCAAGATCTTTTTCCGCTAATTTTGTAACTAATCCATCCGTGTACTGTATACTCCCTTGCAAATCCGAAAACGCAGTACCTATAGTAGCAATGGCCTCAAGGTTAGTAAGTCCGTCAGCAGAAATAATAGATGTAGCTGCGGCTGCGATAGTCATATTCAACGCATATTTTGCTATCTGCACACCAAAAGAACCAAGATCTTTTTCCGCTAATTTGGTAACTAACCCATCGGTGTACTGTATACTACCCTGTAAATCCGCAAATGCAGTACCTATGGTAGCAATGGCACCAAGGTTAGTAAGTCCGTCAGCAGAAATTTTAGATACAGCTTTTGCTGCAATATTGATCTGTCTCGCGTATTTCTTAATCTGTTCGCCGAAGTCGCCCAAATCTCTTGACCCAGTGATTAGCTGTTTCAGCCCACCGCTCGGATCGATATTTTTCTGCAAACTAGCGAATATTTGACCAATCATTGCAATGCCGGTTAAAGCAGCAACATTAATATTATTTCCGCTAAGTTTATCGGAAACTTCACTCATAGCATCCACAAATATGCCAATCTCATTAGCAAAAGACTCCATTGGACTCATGCCAAAATTAAGGAATCTTGAGATGCCTCCTAAAATCTCAGCACCAGCGACCTCAAGAATAACGTCTGCTAAAGTCTTCACTCCAGCTAAAGCGGAGCTGTCTATGTCTTTGAAACCGTTGACGAACTTAGTAAGATTTTCACTTAACTTCGGAAGATCGTTCGTAAGACCGGTTGCAAAACCACTGATGATACTGCCGAAGAACTCGCCAAGGCCGGTTCCGATTTTTGCTAAAATTGTGACTCCCTTATCCAAGAACTCCTCCGCTCCTGGAATAAGTCCAATCAATCCAGCGACAGCTGTGAGAAGCGTACCTATTCCCGCAATCATGAGAATCATCTTCCCCGCACCAGTCACCGAAGCAGATCCAATTGCCCCTATCTTACTTGCGATAAGTGCTGCTGTAGACAGAGCAATCATCACTGTAGATAACGCAATCGCAGTTTCAAGAGAAGTGTTGAGGTCAAACTTATTGAGTATCCCAAGAACAACTCCAACGCCAAGCATGATGCCTGCCATGACGGCCATTGACACCATCGCTGATTTGCTTACGTTTCCGGCTTTTGCTACAATCTTTGTAACTTTGGCCAACGCCAGCATTAAGACTGATAATGAAACAACAGTCTTTAAAGTAGTTTTACAATCCAGCTTATCAAGCGCATAAATGACAGCTGCGAGTCCAACTACCACAAGAAGCATACTCGCAACCGATTTAATGGAGCCATTCGTAGAACCGGATGCTTTTGTCATGAGAGCAAACATACCCATCATGATTCCAAGGGCTGCTACTGCTCCAGCCAGACGAGTTGGCTCAATAAGCGACAATATTGCCAGAGCACCGACCATGACGCCGATAGCGACAGTCATCGCTACGATATTACCAACGCATTTCTGCGCTCCCCTCGTGGCAACTATCATCAGCGCAAGAATAGCACTCAACGCACCAACGGCAGCGATACCCTTAATTAAATCCTCTGTTTTTACCATGCTGAGGAGTACGGCTATACCTGCCATAATTCCGATTGCAGTAGACATTGCGATCAGTGTTGCCGCCATCTTCGGAGCGTCCGGACCTATATCTTTTACCGATTTGACCATTGCGATCATCAGTGCACCGAACACGACAATCGCGGCTGCGCCCTTGATAAGCTCGCCTACAGACATGAGATTGACGAGTGCTACAACGCCAACCATCAATGCCATAGCTACGGACATGGAGAGAAGTAAGCCGCCAAGCTTGGCCATTTCTCCACTATTCGTGGTAGTCACAGCTTTCTTCAAGGCTACGACAAACAGGAGAAAACCAGCTGCGAAAAGTGCACCTTTCCCCATCTCGCCTAAGCTTAGCTTGCCAATTAGTTTTACAACACCAACTAATAAGGCCATTGCGATAACCATTTTGACCAACATGCCACCTAACTTATCGATATGTTTCCCGGACTTTCTCGTAACAAGGCTTAAAAGACCGACGAAAACGATGAAGCCGGCCATGAAAGCAGCACCTTTAATGATTTCTTCAGCTTTAAGAAAGCCCACCAACTTTATCACGCCAATGATAAGTAACATTGTCCATGCCATCTTCTTGATCATTTTTCCGGCTTTGTCAATATTCTTTGCGGCTTTCCCACGCACAGCTAAGCCGTACGCTATAAACACTGCTGAAATTGCTGCAATAATACCGGCAAGTCCGATGAATCCACGTATCGCTTCTTCAGGATCCATAGAGCCCATTAGCTTAACCGTTGCAGCCACCAAAAGCAGCGCCATACCAATTCCGACTAATCCAGCTTTAAGACCTTCTATATTTATTCCTTTGTCTTTAAGGCTCAATGATGCTGACGCACCCTCAACCTTATTCATCGCCAACGCTAAACCAACGAGAATGCCTGCCAATGCGCCTAATACGAGGACGGAATTCCACAATGTGTCAGTGTCGATTTGAGCAAGAATATACAATGCTCCAACGAGAATCAGTAAAGATACGGCCAATTTCTTTATACCGTTAGCTTTCTTCTCAAATGCAGAAGCCTTTAGAACTTTTGAAAAGCTCTTTGAAAGTCTGGTTAATGACTTACCAAGATCTTTAATCAGCCCACTAACCGATTTAAGAATTTTATTCACAGATTTTGTGGATTTCTTGATAGTTTTGCTGACAGATTCCAGAACATCTCCAGTACCTGAAAAAATATCGTTTAACCCCTCAAATGGCTCTGAAAAATTCTTAATTGCTTTGGCTATTTTGTTGATGATGGTCATTGAGCCTATGCTCATACCGACTTCAAATACTTTTTCAAAGTCAACATCATTGAAAGTCTTTTTTACTTTAGTCGCTAAATCCTTGATGACTTCGACAACTTTCGAAAATCCATTATGAAGTCCGTTCACCAAACCCTCGATAATGAACTCTCCAACGCTCTCCATTTCGGTACTTGGCGAGTGTATACCTAATACATCTTTTATCGCATTAATTATACTCGTGCCGAGATTGATCATCATTCCTGGAATAGCAGAGATTCCTCCGCTAAGACCATTTTTTAATCCTGCGATGATGTTTGTGCCGACTTCCGTTAAATCTATATTCTTTAAATTCTCAAAGAAGCTCTGTACCTGCGGTATCTGTATGAACCAGTTATATAGATCCTGGAACGCTTTTACGACAGTTTTAATGCCCTCACCCAACAATTTAAAACCGGAGGTTATCAGATTATTGCTAAATAAAAAGTCCCGGAATGCTGAAATTGCTCTTCCGACACTTGCAGTGATCCCCAGTATATCAATTTTGAGTGCTCCAGAAACTGTCTTCAGCCCACTGAATGCTGCTTTAACTCCTCCGGAAATAATTGACCGAATAATATCCAAAATGGCAAATAATCCTTTAAAGGTATCTTTAATTTCTCCGGCAGTTTCATCACTTATATGTAAAGTCTCAGTAAAATCATGAAACTTGTCGATTAGTGATTTAAGCTGATTAGCAGCCTCTTCGGTTGTTTTCGGTGGAAATATCTCTTCCCACGCACCCTTTATCGGTGCAAGAATTTCACCAATTGCTTTGATAATGTTTTTGAACGATTCGATTAATGCTTCTCTTCCACCAAGCTTATCCACACCTGCTATTAGGTCGTCAACATTTTCCTTCAGTTCAAACGAAGATGAGGATGCTCCTTGTAATGCAGAAAGTGTATCGGGTCCGATGATTCCGTCAACGGTTAATCCATTTGCTTCCTGGAATGCTTTAATCGCGGCTGTTGTCTCACTTCCGATAATTCCATCAACACCAAAATTATCTAATGTGTACCCCAGGTCGAGCAAAGCCTGCTGTGCTTTCTTAACATCGTCACCTGTTGATCCAAATTTCAAAGTATCCTTAATGCCACTTAAATCAGTTAAAGATCCGCTTAGTCCATCAATCGCTTCTTTTAGCAAATCCGAAGATACCGCGCCAGACTGGAATGCTTTCTGAAGAGAACCATATTCTTTCGTTAAGTCGTCAACATTTTTTCCATGTTTTTCGAGCGTCTGCTTTAACTTATCCTCGAAAGTTTCAGTTGTAGCCCCAGCTTCGTTAATTTTATGAATAAGCTTGTCCCAGCTAGACGTCATCGCACTTTCGAGTATATTATTCCTTCGCTCAGACATCTTGTTGATAACATTACTTACGGCATCAGAAATAGATGTGAGTAGTTCTTTCGATTCTTCAAAGTCTCCGATAAGAATTTCCCAAGTCTGTGTCCAACCTGATTGGGCCGCTTCTTTTAAGGTATCCCACAACTGAGAGAATGTCTTAACTTTAGTAGCAGCATCTTCTGACGTTTTCGCCATGTTCAAGATGGATTTGATTTCTTCTTCATTCTTACCGGTTTTCTCAGCCAAAGCTTTCGATGCTTCATTAATAGCATCGGCTTCACCATACTGTGCTTTCGCTTCATCAAGAGCTGCACTGACCGCTTCTTTAGACAAACCGGTGTATTTTGCCACATACTCATTTGCTCCGGATGTGGTAAACTTCTTGAGCGTTTCGGTCAATACTTCGGCGGTAAGCCATCCCTTTGACAATGACTCTCTGAATGATCCCTCGGCTTTAATTGCTTCTTCGGCACCCGTGCCAAGTAATTCGGACGTTTCACGCAAAGCGTTCTGAAAGATTTCACCACCCATACCGGCATTTACAACTGAGTTCCAGTCTTGAAGCTTTACACTTCCAGCGGCCAATGCCTGTGAAAGCTGATACATCGCTACGGATGCCTGTTGTGACGTTGAACCTGAAATGGCTGCAACGTTAGCAATACCCTGAATGGCTGACACAGATGTGTTCAAATCAACGCCAGCTGCGGTAAACGTACCAATGTTTCTGGTCATCTCTGTAAAATTGTAAATAGTCAAGTCAGCATAATGATTCAACTCATCCAATGCCTGATTAACCTGATCAAGGGTGGTTCCTTTGTTTGATGTATTGGCTAGAATTGTTTGTACAGCATTAATCTGTGTTTCATATTCTTTGAAACCAGAGCTAATCGGATCAATGGTTAATGCCGATACAATTCTTTTTCCAGCATTAACGGCGTCATTGGTTATATTTGCTATAGCAGTAACGCCCATTACTTCTAATGCCGAAAATTTAGCCTGAACGGTTTCAACCCCGTTTGACATTTTGGAAAAGTCGACCTTTTTTATAGCATCATCAACAGCTCCCATTCCTTTAGCGACATTGTCAAATTTGAGCTTGTCTTTTAGTTTGTCGATGGTTGACATACTTTCCTTAGCGTTCTTCTCAAACTGCTGGTTGTCAAACCGCATCTCCACAACTCTTTCGTCGACAACATTACTCATGCTTTAGTCACCTCCCGCCAAGCCTTATTTGCAATTTCGTCAAAAATAGGCTGAATCGCAGGATTGATGTAATCTCTTCCTTCGACCCAGCCTCCGGTTCCTGTTCCATGTCCATACTGTAATATGATGGCGATTGGAACACCGTTCACTATGTTTGTATTCTTGAATACTATTGAAACGGATCCATTTTGACGTTTTATCTCATACACCCAAGAACTAGCTGTTTTACCAGTCTTGACAGGAGTAGCAGACGCCAGGGCTGCCACTCCTTCACGGCCGTACTTATCAAGTATGCCGATCTTTGCGGCCTCTCTAGCTTTTTCGATGTATCGGGAAAGCTTCGAGAAATCGCCCTTTTGTCTGAAACTTATCATAAGCTTTTCTCCTATTTTTTCAGATACACATTTGAACAGAATCCAGTGTATTTAATACCGTTTAATGTAAACTGCACATATAACCACCGAACCCCATTAAATTTGCTGTAGTATCCGTAGCACCGAACCTTTGTTCCGTTTGGTATAAGAACTAGCGCTTTCTTGTTTGTTCCGGCATCATTCCTGCAATAAAGACCGCCAGACGCCTTTACTGTGTATGTCCCAGCTACTTCCGCATTAAACCACTTGGCTAAGCAGGTAGCTGTCACTTCTTTCTTTGTCGAAGAAGCGGTACTGTTAAGAATTTCATTGACACGTTTTTGAACCTTGGTGTAATCATATCCAGCCGCTTCCAAAGCAGTCCTACGAGCAGAACCAGTGCCCCACTTACCAGAGATTACTTCCCTAGCAATTGTATTCACGTCTTTCTTGGAAGTTTGCTGTGGCTGAACAATAGAGTCATCGGTGTATTTAGGCGTGATGAAACCTCTAATATACTTACCATTGAAGGAAATGGTCCGTTTCTTGACAGAATCTTTATAGTTTCCTTCCATCACAACGTAATATCCGGCATCTTTGTATACTTCGATGATGGTTCCAATGTGATCGGGCACTCCGGTGTTATCGCCAATGCCACTGTCTTGCCAATCATATACAATGCCATCTCCAGGATTTGCGACGTAGGCATCGTTTTCAACCCAACATCCCATTTCTTTTGCAGCCTTAATCAATTCGTTGCAACTTATCTCAATTGGCATAATATCCGTATATCCAAGCTTAATCGCTATTGCAGACCAACTACATGCACACCAAGCCCAATCGTACTGCATCTTTACGCCTCTAGGTAACTTGCCAGTGTACGAATTGTAAATGTCTATAATGTACTTATGACTTCCATCCGCTTCGTTTCTTCCTTCCCAGGAAGTGATTAAATCAACAACTGCCTGTCTCGATCTTGTTTTACTCACAGTTTCCGGACTCCTTCCATAGTAATAGTTCATATCCACATTTCCGGAAATACCATTCACCTTTCCAGAACTTGTGAATTGCTGCATAATACAATCGAAATCCGGACCGCCTGAATAATCAGCCAGCCATACTGGCCACCGTTTAATAACATTCGTCGCATACCAGTTCTTATAGAAATCGATATTTGCATAGATCCCTGCAGTGTATCCTTTTTCTTTCATGTACTCACAAAAAATTGTTGTGAATTTGTTGCATTGCTCTGCTCTGAGCACAACGCCTGCTTTCTTAGCTTTAGCTACGGAATCGTACTCAAAATCCGCGAACACCATTACATCTCTGGATAGCCCAGCCTTACGGATCTGCGCCAGACAGAACTTTGCCTCTTCCAACGCCTGATCTTCATTTAAGGCGTAGATAAAATGATATACGCCTAAAATTTTAAGACCAGCTTCACGACAGGCTTTAACATATTCAAAGAATTTTGTATCCGCTGTCTTGCGATAACTGGATCTCAGAACAACAAAATCAATGCCCGATTGTTTTACTTTTTTGAAATCCACCTTTCCCTGGTGGTAACTTACATCAATTCCTTTAAGCATCTCGTTACCCTCTCGTATTCCACATCTTTCTTCTGGCAGCGTTCGTTGCCGCATTGCTACGCATAATATCGGCTTTACTTCTCTTCTTCGATGGCGCATTTTTCACTTCGCATACTCTTATTAAAGTAAGCAGTCTATTGATATGCCACTTCTCGAACTCAACCGGTATGTTTAAGGAAACCATCCAGTAATAAATCAGCTCATTTGTGATTCGCTCATTGTTTATGCTCTGTTTCTTTTCTTTTGGAAACGTAGTAGCTGTCATGGGGTTGTTAATATAATCCATGATTTCCGTAATGTTTTCCTTGGTGATGCGATCATATATTTGGGAATCCACGTTTTTATCGAGTGTCATGCACTTTATGTAGCTCATGATCTCTTCCGGCGTCTTTTCTTCTTTCGAGAAAAATGATTTATGCCATATGGATTCCCATTTTGACAAAGATACTAGCGAATGTTCAAGATGAATGGTTGCCGCTTTTGCCTTAGTTACATCGATAAACTCCTCTTTATCTTCATCCCAATAGTTGTCAACGACAGCTGGGATAACTAATTGCAACATCGCTGTATCCTCCGATCTTTTCTAAATCAGTTTTGTGGAGTGACAGCATCATTGGCGATTGGAATTCCAACAATCTTCTCAGCCTCTTTAATTGCTGCCTCTTTGTCGATTCCATTTGTAGGAAGAATTCCGTAAATAAAATCGTTGTAAAGCTGCCCATTGATCAGCTCATCAATCAGTACACTGAAAGCTTCTGTCTGTGTGAATTCTTTTGTAATTTCATCTGACTTAATGAATCTTCTTCCGTCTGGTGACTTCACACCGTAGGCTTTCAGAATCAAATCTTTGAAGAATAAATACATACGTTTTGTATCGTTCGTTTTAATAATACTTTTTAAAGTGTTTTCCAATCCATCCGGATAAGTCATCGCCATATCGGTAAGTTCGGCTTTTGAAATATTGAAATAATGATCTTCTGTACGTGGATTTCCATCGTAATCTGTGTAATTAATTGTTTTCTTTAACATAATTTTTTCTCCTTTTCACTTTAAAGAAAGCCCAAACCAGTTAAGGAATGGGCTTTCTGCATATTTTTTTGACTGCGTAATTATTCTGTAACTGTGTTGAGAATTGTGATGAGTTCATCCGGTAATGGCATTCTCGGAGCAACGCCATCATTTGCTGATTCGCTGGATGGGTCTTTACCATAAAGAATCTCTTCGATCTTAGCCAGCTGCTTGGCCGTTACTTTTGTAGAATCGATCTCCATCGTAGATGTTGGATCATGATCTGTAACAGCTACCGGCGTTGTGGAAATCTCCCAACTCATCGGATCTACACCTACATCATTATTGATAGTCGCACGTGTTTTCTCACTAGGAGACGCCATACATCCGTATACGAGGTGAATTTTATATCCGTGAGATTCTCCGTCTGTATCGTTTCCAATTAATGAACGATAAGTAAATCCGAAACTCTTACGTTTCTGCTGGCCGATGGAAACACCTTTTATGATCTCAGCAGATCCGTCACATGCAACAAATTCGTCCGGATATGTATACGCTTCAATAGTTCCGCCCCACTCTTCTTTTGAAAGCAGTGTAAGGTAAGGATTGTTGTTAGCATACAATTTTGTAGCTTCTGCTCCGGATGGACTCTCAGTCACCTGAGTTAAACCATTCCACGGAACACCTGCGCCATATACGCCACCTTCCTGGGTGTATAATACGCCCCTGTCAACACCAATCTCATATAATTTTTCTCCAACCTGATCCCATTTAATTTTCTTCTTATTGTCTTCGCCCATATGGAATTCCTCCTTACAAATAAATTGTTAATACATCGTGGTTTAAATTATCAGCCCGGTATTGACGCTCATATCCACAATGTGGGAGCGCCAGTAACTTTTTAATAACCGGGTTGTCTGGTTTTTTGTCGATCACGGTAATTTCATACCGTTCGTTTTCGATATAGGTACCGTTGTTAGCTTCTTGACTCCTGATCATAGATTTGGAATATCGTATTGCCGGATATTCCATTTTGACCGATTCAGGAGGCTGGTAGTAAACATGCCTGAAACCAAGCAGTTCTTCCAGCTTACTCTGAAGTTCCAGACGTGTTTTCATTCCAAACCCCTCCTATAGACAAAATAAGCCTCGGATATTGACTCATATCAATGTCCGAGACTTTCCACTTAGTACCCCTTATTTCGACGTAAACCATGTCCTTGCAATTTTGGTAGGCGTACAGATCGGCTACAATACTGATGGTGTTTGAGAGATTTATGTTATCATTAACCTCTCCGGAATTTTGTCTCCTCCATCTGTCGCTGATCACGTCGCCATAATATTCTCGCTCGGTGATGGAATCGACCCATACGCCGGCTTCTTCTTCATGACTACTATTGTAACCAATCTTTCCGAACCATTTACTCATGTTTCATCATCCTTATTAGGCAGTATACTCCTCGGACTGAAGTACAGTCGGAGTTGCAGTAGCAGTGCTTCCGGATCCTTTTACTGATTTAATGTATGTAACAGATGCTACACCGGCGGATGTGAGATCTGCACTTACTGGTTTATACTGGGAAGTTCCATCGATGATGATTGCTCCCTTTACGAAAACATCCATCAAGACATCTGCTTTAATCTTTGTCTTACATGCCTTATCGGCATAGGCATAAGCATCTCCGCTTTTCACATAGATTTTTCTTGCTGCCACATTTGTGTCGTCAGCTCTCATAAAAATTTTATCCATATTGTTCAACCTCCTTCAATCACGCCTGCGGCTCTTCCAGAGCAATCGCAGAATATACTTTAGTAAGGGTTCCGGACAGACGAGTCTCCAGCATATATTTGTATCTGTTGAAGTCCATATCGAAATCCTCAAATTTAGTGATCTCACCGCCACGAGTAGCACCAATTGTATAATCGTTAAGATTTACAAACAGTGCGAGAAGCTTATGTTTCTTTCCTGCTTTATCGGTTCTAACCAGTCCCTCAAACTGCTCTGCAGTATGGATTTCACCAACATTAAGGGCGGCAGCAAGATCTGCTTTGGAAGTGTAAATACGGCGACCATTGAGATCTCTTGCAAGAAGCATCACATTGAGAAGATGTGGTGTGCAGTACATGTCCGGAACTCCAGAACCTTTGAACTGCTCTCTTGCATACAGTGCGGATTCGATAATAGCTTCCGCATATATATAAGAATCGCCGAAGTTAGCCCCGGTATTTGTGCCCTGTAACTTTGTCTTAGCTGCTTCAATATCCACGTCGGCATGAATTGTGTAAAGCTCATCGTCAGTCCAGATAGGTCTGATATGCTCTTCGTGGATTTTGTCTGGATCTCCGTCCTCACGTCCATCACCGACCATCATTGCCATAGCAAGTTCTTCATTAAGAACGTGACGCATCATTCTCCACTGATAAGCCACTACATCGAAGTCGGTGATATCAGTAATGTCATCCCGATGCATCGTGTCTTTGATATAGACGGTCTGTGGATCAGTTGTTCTGCTAAGCAGCTTGATCTGTGCTCCCTCTTTTTTGTAATCGCCTTTTGACTGATAGCCCTTCGCCTTGAGCTCTGCAATACGTGCGTCTGCATTCCTTGTACGTAATCTGGAATACGGTGCTTTGTGAGCTTTTGCGATTGCAGCGTCGATCCAAGACTGATCTCTCTCGAGAGTATTCGGTTCGCCTTTCTCGAGAAGCTCGTACTCTGGGAACAGAGCTTCGACCTCATTGTCGAATACGCCATGTGCTAATGTGCCTGACTGTTCTTCTGCATACAGTCTCATAGCCTGCTGCAGGCTTCCAACACTTCCCTGTTTTGCAAGTTCGATAATCCCCATCTCATCAGAATGAGAAAGGATGTTACCCTGCTGAGCGTCGTCTCTTTCAAATACGTTGTGCTTCATATCTTCGTTATCTCCCTTCTTTTCACTTTCATCATCTTCTTCACCGTTTTCGGCCAATGCCTTAGAAACGATATAGTTAAGAACTTTCGTCTGATCCTCGTTAAATGTGTCGAGGACGTCCTGAATAGTTTTTTCACCATCTTTTTTGTCATTATCTTCCATCTTTTTCTCCTCCTGTTTTTTTTCTTCAGCCTGATCAGCTGAGTGGAAAATTGTGAGGTTTTCGTCATATGACGCATAGAGGGTATCCTCTTCCCCGTCACCGTGTGCCATAACAAAATCCACGTAAGCACCAGGATTTGCCCCTGCAAGAACAAGGCTTAATTCCTTGATGCTTCCGTGGATCACATCGTTACCAATCTGTTTGAGGTCATTAGCCCAAATCGATAAAGCACGCACATCTCCGTTGTCTACTAATTTCTTTGCGGTTATACCCTGCGGTGCATCATTGAATACTCCGTAGGCATACACACCGTCATCCCGGTTTTCTAAGATCGCATGTCCCAGGACGGCATTCACATCGTTATGCTCGTGGTTCCATACAATCGGAACTTCGGCACCGTCATTACCTTTGAAAGCATTCTGCCGGATAGTCCTGCCATCGGTACACAGCAGGTCGTTTCTCGTGGCATAGCCTCCAAAATCAAATTTGGATTTTTCCATTTTGACCGTTTCCTCCTTCTTTGTTTTTGATCATCTCTTCATCCACCTTCACTTCTTCCTTCGACTGACTGATGTTTCTGTTACGCAACTCGTCTGCCTTCGGATCTTTAGATGGTTTCATTCCAATCTTTTGTCTTATCTCATTTGAGGTCATAATCTCATTTCGGGTAAGCTTGTCCGCTATCTCCGCAATGTTATCAATCGGAACTAGCCTGAACGGATCCCTGAAATACTCAATTGACTGTCCCTGGGATCTTGCCGTTTTGGAAAGAAACTTCCGCTTCATTTCATCGACAATCGCTGAGACAAAGGCCTCAACCGTGCGGTTGGTGTAATTAAGCATCGTTTTCTCATCAGCCGTGCCATCAAGCACTGACTGGGTGATGCCCAACTGGCTGTAAAGCATGTTGGTCAGATATTCGATCTGTTTCATCAGGTTGTTTTCTACTGAACGGTTTAGCTGTGTGACTCGCTCAGTTCCGTCGATATAGGCGACTCCATACTTACTTCCCGCAAGCTGGTCTTCCAGGTCTTTTCTTCGATTCTCCGCCTGCTCCCTGCGAGTTTGCGTTTTCACCACATATGGAAGCTGAATGATCAAATCCAATTTTCCGGATGCCGTTCGTTCGTCTGTCACCTCCAGCAAACTCAATTTCCTCACCAGTCTTTTCATGGTGGAGTTAGGCTCGTTGAATACTGTATACAAAGGATTCTCAAAAATACCAACCTGCTTCTTTGGCAGTAAGATGTCTTCCTTCTCCCCGGTTCGATCGTTGTACACCCGGATAAGAACTTTCTCCGGATACCACTCCAATATCTTTCCAGCCCTCATAGACTGTACATCCCAGGAATCTGTTACTTCTGGATTCAGGGTCGTGTCCACTGGTACGATTGCCACTGCCCCTTCATCGAAGGCAGAAATAACAAGGTCCTGGATAAACGCCCTGGATGTCTGATCAATATTGGCTTCCAGCTTTAGGCATTTATTCAGACCCGAATTGATTTCTTCAATATAACGTCCGTCGTCATCCAGTCGGCAGTGACGGATTTCAACACTTGCCACATCCAATGCAATACGATTGACAATTGACGTTACTATAGATTTTTCATTCCCATGACTCATCCTTGGGCGGTCAGGCCTAGAACTATATCCAGGTCCGATCGATATGTAATATCCTGTCGGATCACGGTTTGTAAATGCGTTATAGGCATGTTTCAGCCTGGCTCCTAGGTTTAATCCCATTTTCTGTTTTCCTCTCCGACATGTCGTTTAATCATTTAAGCAATCGCCTCTTTCGCAAATAATTCAACATATCTTTTTCCGGCATTTAATTTGGCAGTATCTATGTCACTAATACCTTGGCTATATACTTCACGCAATCTTTTATTCTTGGCGTATTTAGATTTAGCTTTGGCACTCTTCGATTCTAATGATGCCGCTTTACTGTAATACTTAGCAGCTTTTGACGAATTACGTGCTATAGCACTATCTGTTGTGAAAAACCTCTTATTGGCTTTTCGCTCATATTTGGCAGACTTTGCATTTAACCGTGCACTTTTTACATCTGTCTTTTCGATAGCTTTGTTGTATTTTCGATCCAACTTTGGAGCTTTTTTCTCAAGTCTGTTAAGTTTTTTAACACTTTTTGTTCTATGGTTATCCAACGATCTTATCGCTGAAGCATATCGTTCGGGTGTTTTGGCTTTTAGCGCGGCTTTACTTGCTCTATGTACACCCCATTTCATACCTAGAACGCCATAATGCATGAGTTCATTTTGATTCATGTTCGTTCACCTTTCTGCTTACTCAAAAGCTTCTCGATTAAGCTTGAACGCTATAAAAGCATCCATCATAGCCGCAACAGCATCGATCTTTGCTTCATATCGCTTCTTTAAAAGTTTCCTATTACCATTTGTATCTTCCATGACGATGCAGTTTCCCATCGTAAAAGTCATAAGCTCTTCATCAAACAGAAGCATTCTTTCTTCGGATAACTTCTTCAACTCTCCTAATGGAACTGACTCTGTCTTAGCTCCCTGTATTACTTTTTCGACTCCAAATGGCCCATTCTCTCGTTCCCATCGCTCAACAAATTCTCTGGCGTTATAAGGGTCGAAACCAAAAGAACGCACGTCGTATCCAACTTCAGAAATGAAATTGTCAAGGTCTTCATAAACCTCCATCATGTCGAGCACCGTACCCGGCATAACAATGAGACTTCCCTCTTTCAAAAAATCTTCATACTTCATCCGCATAGCAGTTGGAAGTTTGTTAAGGGTAAGTTCAGTGATGTAATTTCGGGTCTTTATACCAAAAGCACCTCCGGATAAAGGGAATAAAAATACAAATGAGCAGAAATCATCTCCTTGAGATAAATCCCCGCCCATTGAGCATGGCAACTGCCAATATTCTCTTTTTTTATGAGGTAGTGTTTCTTCGTATGTGAAGTAATAGGTATAGCCCTCCATTGGAATTCCAAATCGTTTTGCAAGAATATCATTCCTTGCTGCTGGAGCCTGCTCGGCTCTTTCTACAGAATCTTGGTAAGTCTCATACGTGACAGTTTTATCAAGATTCGGATTAGCCTTTAACCACATCTCCGGCTTTCCGACTTCATCGATTGAATCCAGACGATACCAAAAAATGGAAGTATGCGGGGCGCTATACTCGCCTTTTAAGATTTTCATCAACTCCATTTTGATTGTATCGCCACTTCCATTTCGCACAGTTCCTTCAGAGCTAATCGCCACGATCAGATAATCGTTATCGGTTCCGGATCCTTGTTCTTTGGCAGCACCCTGCTCCAGAGCACCGATAACATCTTCCCGGATGTCTCCAGAAAGCCATTCGTCTACTGTGGCTACTTTAACTCGCAATCCCTGGAGCTTATCGATTGTCATCGGACGAACTTCAAGTAATGATCCAGTGAGAAAGTTCTGAATGCCTTTCTTCGTGGATGCGAGTTTTACTCTGTTTGCTTCTGAACCTGTGGTGTTTTGTAAAGATCCTTCTGTGAGAAATTGAAATAACGGTCCTCTCGCTCTGGTTATGGAAGTACGTATAGGTGACATAACTTCTTCTGCCTGAGCCATAGTCGGCGCCGTTGTAACTTGATTAGTTGTAGATGTGTCAACATTTAGAAAGTAATTTTGTATACAGGAAGCATACATTGACTTAGCTGCTCCTCGAGCAACTATTAGATACTGTTTGTGAATTAGTCGTTTCTTGATGGTTTTCTTAACGTAATGCCCACCCCTACCATCGGCGGATGGTTCATAAATACTTCGTTCGACGAAATAATACCAACCGAAGATCTGCTCAGCCCAAAGCTTAAACGAATCTAATAAATGAAGATCTTCACCATTGGTTAAAGTAAGTTCATTTTCGCAATAATCAATAAAACCCTGGATTGCTTGATCGTCATACCAAACACCAGGATTTGCAATTAGTGCATCTATTCGATTCATTTCCAAAGATATTTCTTCGCATACGGGTATTTCTCCACGAAGTACAGCCTCCCTAAAACGACCATAATATATCGGGGTGGCCGTGTTCGATAATGCCATGATTAACCCATCCTTTTATCTTCCAGTCTAAGTATACCGGCTCCGCTTTCGAGTAATCCGCTTATGAATCTCTCGCCGCTGCTAGTATTGGAAGATTTCACATCACGATAATCGGCATCCACCGTATAATATTTACGTGGATCGACATGAGACGTACCTTTACCTTCAACCGTTCCGGTGTATCTTTCAGTCTTTGACTCCTCCGTTTTTGAAGACTTAGTGCCGTCAGATGTCTTAGACGATTGACCGCCTCTCGATTCCGATTTCTGTTCATTTTGTTTGCTGGATTTGTTTGATCCGCTATTGGGAGATTTTTCACCGTTCGTCTTGTCACTGTTCGTCTTGTCACTGGTGTTTCCCTGATTTTTCTTTCGTTTATTTAATTCTTCTTTGATCAGGTTTTCATACTTTAGTGAATTATAACGATTCTGCATATCCTTTGCTTTATTGGCAAGTTTATTTGATTCCGACTCAGGAACTTTCAACCCCAATTTATTCTCAATCCATTTGTTGACATTATTCTTGAGAGCTCCCTCCCATACATTTTTGGCTATGGTCGGGCCGAACTTCTCAATAAATTTCTTTCCGGCTGAAACTTTCTTTGGGGTAAGTTCGCTAATTTTATTCTGTAACTCCAGAACGTCTTTCTTTGCTGTAAGGAGTTCTTTCTGTTTCTTCAGTTTCGTGATCTGATCATCGGCGTCACTTGTTTTTCCGCCTGACTTACTTTTGTCGCTGCTTTTCTTTAAACTTTCCGGATGACTTCGTAATTTCTTCCCGGTCAATTGAGTGTATGCTGTACGCATCTTCGCCGCTCTTCTTTGTCCAGCAGGCGTTAAGCTACCGTCTTTATACTGGAATCGTCGAATTCCCCATTTTTGACCTTTTACACCATGATGGCTTAGATACAAACTGTTTACCATATTCTCACCACCTTTATTTGGATTCCGCCTGCACGTTAAGGCGCCATTCAAGTTCGTTAATCTGTCTGTTGAAACTGTCAACTATGGTTGAACTCGTAGGTGGATCGAACAGTAACCTGACTTTCAAGTATATGTAAGATTTCACAGCCTCAAGTTTTTTGGAATCAGTAATGTAATCGGACCATTGTTCATTAGCCCCGGTTATCACAAAACCGTCATCCGGTCCAACGCCAAGTTGAGTAAGTATCATCAGAACAGAATTTATGTGCATAATAATGTCGGCATCGAAATGCTGATAATCTTCTGGAATACCGATCATCTTTTTGATTGAATTCAATATGCTTGTCATAATAAATTCCTTTCATCGTGCTATTTTTTCCAAGGGCATGTATCCCCCTTAGTTCTCACGATTAACTCAACATCTTCTTTTGAAATTTTTCCGTAATGTATTGCATCATGTGTGGATTTTGTAGTAGAAATTAAATACTCTGGATTTAGTAGCAGATCGCTTCTGGATAGAATATCTTCTTTAGACAGAGGATTTATATGATGGATTAGAATTCGCCCGTGAATTTCACGATCACGAATTCCAAGATCGCATCCGTTATCTCTGACGATTACATGATCACGAATCGACAGCCATTCTTTAGATTTGTAAAATATCTGATTGAGATACCGATCGAAACCGAAGGTATCCTTCCCAACCAAACCGTCAAGTTTCAAATACTCGTATCTTTCAAGAAATGTTGGAAGACGAATTAATTCTGAATATGTCCTAATTATTTCATTCATCTCGGTCAACCCCTGCATATCTCAACATTGCATTAATCGCATCTTTGTATAACTGCTTCTTTTCATCACCCGATTCAAGAGCCTTGGTTTTGGCACGGAGAAGTTTGTTTTCTTCTTCAAGTTTTTCTTTTTCAAGTGTCTCTTTTGATGAACCAAGCTTCAGAAAATGAGATATTACTTGCGATGAGGCAGTTCCCTCGATAAGTTGCTTTTCGGCTAAATCCACCGCCAATGCAATTAATTGTTTTTCCCTTGCTTCTGGCGTCAACGCCGGACGCCGTTTCGTTGTGGGCTCCGTCGTCTTACTTTTAGCCATGTTCTCATCTCCTTTTGATTATGTTTAGACGTAGTTTCCACACTTAAAAGAATTCACGAAACCGGATATTCTGACAGGAGGGCAGTAAAATGAAGTGACTTACATTCTATATATGCACGCGAAAAGGAGGATTTCATTTCGCCATCCAGTCTCGTGAACTCGTGTAAGTGTGGAAAGAATACGTTGGGGGAAAATACAAGTCGAAATGTTTTTCAGAAAATTCCCTCCGGGGAAAATATAAAGACCGCCGCGATGCAAGGAGGGGGTGTATTTTTCACGACCCCCCCCTATGTTTTAAACATTTCTATACCCTACGAGTGGGCTCTTTCTTTTGATTCTTTATCTTTTCTGTATACTTTTTTATAAATATTGAGAAAATCATATCGAATCATTGCATCAACAGCTCTTTCATGTTCTTCGTCAACTTCTTTCTCGCTCATGTCGTCAGTATAGTGAGATACTCTGTCAAGTCTGGAACACGTGTTGTATCCGTTTTCTACATCAAATAGAAACCATTGAGGAAACTGATCAAAAGGATCATATGGATTGTCGATAGTTGTTAGTCTGCAGTCTGATGCCATAATCATTTTCCTCCTTTCAAATACTTAGAAACTGTAGATGTTGATACGCCAAGTTTGTCTGCAATCTGTTGCATTGTGTATGTGCTAGACATTGCTTTGATTCTGCTCTGCTTTGAACTCGAAAGTTCTTTCGTAGTCTTCGGCATTGCTTTCTCTCTAAGAATGTCTGGATCACTGTTGTTCAGTATCCTAATAAGCTTGGCCTCACTGATTGCTCCGGCCTGGATGGCAGCCCATTCTTTGTCAGTAATAGGAATGTTTCTTTCTCTTCTTGATGAAGACCCAACTTCCTCACGTGCTCTGGTTAGAGCCTGCTGACTAGCTTTCTTAACATCTTTCTTTTTAAGAGTTTCACCGTTAGCCTCTGCTGCTTCGATCTTTTTCTTCGTTGATACATTAGCCATTCTCTGTGCAGCTCTCTCTCTAACCGCATTAATCTCAGCTTTATTAAGCTTTTTCTCCAGGCTATCTACTTCATCTTTGTAGATCTGTTTTGCATTCTTGTCATATGCGATCTTTCCTGCTTTGGATAATTCGACTCTAGCCCGGTTAGCCATAGCTTTCATTGAGTTTGCATAGTCTGCATATACCAGTTCCATGGGATGTCTTTGTTTGGATACAAGTTTATAGGCGTCGTCAGTTTCGGCCATTTTTGTACTCTTCTGCGTTCTATATCCAATCACTGGTTCCAATTCGCCAGTTTTTTTGTTAAGCTTTGTTTGTTCTTCCCATTTACCAGTTTCTGGATTGCGTATTTTCTTTACGTATTCCAACTTATCGGCGGTCTTCCACAGTAACGCTCCCTCTGGTCGAGACGGATCGTAATCTGGGCGCCCTTTTAGATTTATCCGTGGGGATCCCTGTCGTTTATCTACCTCGTATTGCCCCTTTGCTCTGGAAATAATGGTCGATGCTCCGCCTGTTTTTTTACCCTGATACTTAACTTTCAGAGCAGCAATGTTGTTTACCTTTTCACTGTCTTTGTAATCCAATTTATGCTTTTCAGCATCAATAACCACCATACTGTGCCTAACAGCACGAGCTAATTCATTCTCGTCAGCTCCAAGAAGCGTCATATCTGTAATCAGATTTGAAATTTTACCCATTTCCGTATCAGTCTTTTTCATTAACTGATACTCTCTTCCGTTACGATAGTAATGTTCTTTGCCGTCTCGTCCTATCTTGACTGTTCCACCATATTCCATCTTGGGATCAAATCCCTCCAGACCTTTAAGTGGTGGGGTAGAAGTGATCTTGACTTTACCTTCTTTATCGTGGGTAGGAATACACATTACAGTGTCTCCATCGAAATCGGCACCCGATAATCTTTCGGCAACTTTATGATTTATACCGACAGCATCTCTTGGAATATTGCCCAAGATTTCATGTCCTTCTCGGTTTTTATTATTAACTGTAAGTATTGGTATCTCAAAAGTTCCGCCATGTGGATACCTGATTAACGCCAGCTTTGTTCCGTTCTCATAGTTCGGTGCATACACTTCCTTATCGCTCAACGAGTTCATTGGTATGATAACGTGGTATTTCTGCCCAGGTAACGCAGCTGCCTGTAAATGTACAGCCGCCGAATCACAACTCTCAGCGAACTTGTTCAGGTAGTATTTCTTAACAGTGGGGTTGGTTAAAGCCATGATCTCATCAAATTCCAACTGCTTATCCGCTTTTGCGATATTAAGTTGCTTTTGGGCCATAGATACGGATTGCTTTGATAAGAACTGTGACGGAAGAGCATCTTTCCAATCAGACCAATCACCCTCATCGGCACGTTTGTTTATTAAACCAAGCTTTTTCTGACCAGTCTTAGGGTCGTTATACCAATATTGTCCACCCTGCTCAGAATCTTTAATGGCTGAGCCAAATGGATTGTTTGGATCGTCTTTAATTTTCTTGAGAACATCCATCTTAGAAACATCTTTGCTTTTGTTGGTGTTAAATATAACATCGACACCATCAGGCATATTATCCGAATAAACAGCCATACCTTTGATGTATCGCTTTCCATCAACCATGATACGAACCTGAGAATAGGACGATTCTCCAAGAGAAAGATCTGGAACATTTCTCCTCAATTCAACAAGACCATCCTTGTTTATACCGCCATCCTCTGCATATCGAATCTGAAGTCTTTTGGAATCCAAACTTTCTGGATAATGAAATTTTTTCTCGAAAGTTGCTCCATCATCTCTCGAAATATAATCTTTTAGCGTTTTGACTCTATCGAGGTCATATATCTCATTATGCTGAGTGCCGGGAACGCATAATACACGCTGCGTTGTCATTTGCCCCTTGTTCGTCGCCTGAGAAAATCTACCACCGTAAACTTTATATCCACCTTCTGCCTGCAATATAAATAACGCCTGATCAAGTTTTTCTTTTGAAATGTTTAACTCTCTCTCGACACCAACACCAACGTCGACCATTTTCTTTTTGTCGACCTGCTCTTTTAAATAATTAGCGGTACCTCTGGCCTGCTTCATCCTAGATTCTGAATTTGGATTCAGATAAGATCTAACAGTCGACTCGTTGATCCCCATCTTTCTACCAATCTGGCTGGTATTCAATCCGTCTTTCTTTAAAGACTGAGCTCTTGCCACATCGTATGATCGACGCTCATCTTTGGCGATTGCATATACTGTTCTAAAATCTGTAGAATTGTATCCTAAAGATTTTGCAATAGCATTATCTCCTGTCCATGTCTTTCCATCTTCATCAGTGTATTTGAAACCTTTCTTACGCATTTCCTCTACACGACCAAGAAAATCAAGACTCGATTGAAACGGTTCTTTTCCAGAACCCCATGGATATCTCCCACTTCGACGAGGCATTCCATAATGAGCTAAGTATTCGTCTTCGCCACAGCCTAAGTACGATTCCATTTCTTCGATTATTGAACTCATTTTTATACCTCCTCATTCAACGATTTCAACAGTTTATCTAAATGAACAATCTTATCCATGATCGGTAAAATGTCTTCGGCAGTAGGATTAAAAACAATCACTTCGTCGTTTTGATAAATTCTCAATTCCATATCAATATCGCCTGGACGAACTTTATACTCCAAACAAAAAAGAGCAGCATATATTTCAAGCTGCTCCATGTGGACTGGCGTCTTCCCAGTTTTCAAATCATGTATTCTTAAAAAGTTATCTCGGAATGAAATACTATCAGCAGTTCCGAAGAAGTTGTCTGAATAATATAAAACAACCTCGGTGTCCATCTTGAACCCGATTGCATCATTCACATATGCATACAACGTTTTCTTTGATCTAGGTTGCTTTATACCTAAATCAATAGTTTCTTTAGCCCAAGCATGAAGTCTCGTTCCCATCATCTTTGCCTGCAGATTCTTGTATACATCCAAAGCCTTGTCATCTGAATACCTCAGCCAACTTGACTGACTCGCTCCGAATGGGGCGTGAGTTCCTTCAAGTATCGAATGCTTGTTGAAGTTCATTTAACACATCCTCCTTATTCTCTGGAAATATAAATTTTGAAAATGACATTTCATTCATGCGTGCAACATAATATTCCTGGTTTGGTCTTTTACTGGCACTTGCATCTTTTTTAACTTCGAGTGCTGCCCATTTGTTTTTGTATAATACCAGTAGATCTGGAATCCCCTGAATATCAGAGGAGTCAAGTTTGGTAACTATGCATCCAGGAAACCTCTTCTTGATTTCTTTTTTCAGATCAGACTGAAACTTGTTCTCTTTCATAACATCCTCCTGTCATAGAGATGGATCCTGTTGGGTACGATCCAACGACCTACCGGTTATGAGCCGGTCGCTCTAACCAACTGAGCTAAAGATCCGAGAAAGCCAGAAGTTCGAAAAGCATTCTGGTACGTTCCAAATATAAAAAGAAGACAGAATCAGTTTTTAAAACCGTTCTGTCTCTTCCCCTATAACAGTCTATGTAATTTTCGCCCGTAATCTTTTGGGGAATTCTAAAAATATCATGAAATAATCCTGAAATGTCTTTCTTTATACCGTCTCTTTTTTCGTGCGGCATTCAACACACTTTTATGATCTCCATTTATAGACCTCGCACACTCTCTTGCTGATCGGAACTCTTCTCCAGATTCTAAAATTTTTACAGATGTTCCCGGTCGTCCTAAAATATCAATAGATGCTCGAAACTCTGGAAGTCTATCGATCGCAACTATATGGTATCCATGACATGTATTGTAACCTGGTTCACCTCTTGCCACTTTACCGACCCATTTTGGATCAGCATTAATATAATCAGCACATGCCTGTATGGAATTAAATTCTTCTCCCGTTTCAAATATCACAACTGGAACCCCATTTCTTTTTGTACAAAAATTATTGGACATATTTGCTATTCCTCCACAAAAGAAAGAGCGCCTGTAAACCAAGCGCCCACATAATTTTTGAAAATATAAACATCTACTTAATCATGTTGCAAGCTGGTAAAATATCGTACAAATCGCAATTGAGAACATAACAGATATTTATCAGTGCTCGTAATGACGGCATCGTTTTCTTGTTTAAATATCGGTTAATTGTTTCTCTTGTAAGATGTGCTTCTTCTGCCAACTCTCTTTGACCAATTTTTGCATCTTTCATAATGTCTCTTAAATTATCCGCAAAAATATCAATAAACTCAACTTCGCTTATAACATCTTTCATTTGCATTTTATCTCCGTTCTTGTAGATGTGACACAGGTGTACACCCTACCATTATTAATATATATAATTATATATTTTTTCGCGTATTAACAATAAGGGGGTGTACATCCGTATCACACAAAATATCAATTTTTACCTCAAAATAGCCCAAAAATCGCCAAAATAGGCGTTTTTACCCGATTTTTTGGATATCCAATAATTCACACTTTTATTTTTGGATATCCAATAATTAAAGGTCATCTTCAAAATCGTCCCTATTTTCTGGATATCCAATAATTCCATAATCGTCATTTCGATTTTCTGGATATCCAATAAATGACCCATTTTTTGACATATCGTACCCAATTTTTATGAGTGCTCGGAACACATCTGCTTTCGATAAGCCCTCATTTTGGCATATTTTCTCAAGCAAATAGCGTTCTTCTTTACTCATTCTCAGCCGATATCCATCAGTTTTACTATCAATCTTCTTCGGTCTACCTCTCTTTTTCTGCATGTTATCTCCAAACACGACCGTTGGTTTTATCCCGGAGAACCACTCGTCCCTCCAACGCAAATCCGTTCATCGCACAAATATCACGAAGATCCTTCATTGTCTTCTTGAATCTTTTATAAGCAATATCTTTATCTGCTCTGTATACAGCAAAGTTTGCGGTCGGATCATCGTATCCTTCTTTATTCTTATTTCTATGCTTACCCATATCTCAACCCTCTTTCATCATCATGAAATCCTTCAGTTTTCGTACGCAATCATCGCATAAATCAAATCGTCTAACAGATATATTACGATATACATACTTTATTGCGATTATTGTACTATCACTGATATTTGTTATTCCCTGCCTTGTTGCCTCATTATCGTCATAATATTTTCCACATCTATCGCACTTCATTGCTGCTGCCATATCTCAACCCTCCACTTTCTCCGGCTCTAAACGTACTCCGCCGTACTGCCATAAATCTTCTTTCATTTTATCCATATCAAGTTTTCCGTCCTGCCACATCTCATAATACTCAATCACCTTATCCACAAACCCCGGCAATCGTTTCGCATACGATTTCGGCCAATAATGATCCATCAATACTTCCAATGGCAATGTAAGTAGCAAAGCTATTGCTTGATTAATAGCTTCAGACGTAGCCTCTTCTTTAGCTTCTTTTATCCTATATCCAATCTGTTCCTGGACAAAAGCGTCTAATTGTGCCCTTGTTAAGTTATATGTAACTGTCTCAGATTTTCTCTTCTCTCTTTCAGCCCTGCGTAATTCTGCCCGTCCCATCGCCAATACCTCCGATCAAGATAAAACAAAAATAAAAGGGGCCACAGCATAATGCCATGACCCACAAGTAAAAATATCAACAATCCTCTTTAATTACAGTTCCGCCGGATGCTTCGATTTTATTGATTTTATCTTTTATTACGGCTGCACCAAACGCTTTGGCGTCCGCACAATGCTCTACACATTCGCAGATACGATTTAGAATACTCATCGCAAAACCGTATACAAGAATAAATCTCAATACACACAATGCTGCATATAAACAGAAATCTGAAAAATCCATAATTAATCCTCCTCAATATCTTCTTTTGCAAGTTTTAAATCCATCATCATTTCACCATCTTTACTACACCAAAAAGGTGTATTACATAAAACATCTTTCGGGCTTAACAATCATTGGGTTTGCATTGAACTCCGCAAGCATGTCATAAAAATAATCAAGATCTTCATTTGCATCTCTTATGATCATTACCTCGTGGACCGATGACGGAAGCACAATAAAATGTCCACCAACAATCTCCCCAATTCCCTGGCGAATCGCTTTATTTAATATCAAGCTCGCTCCAAACTGCTTATCCGTATTTGTCAGGCACAGTATATCCCAATCGTCAAACTTTTTACTGTAGTAATATAAATTTTCACCAAAAGAAATTCCGTTGAAAATATGAACCTGTTCAAGTTCGGAATCGCATACGTCCTTAATTAATGTGTCTAAAGAAATATCCCATCTCTTCAACATACGTTCACTGATGCATTGCAATGAAGTGGTATCATCTTCTGGATGCGGAATATAAATTATATAGATCGCACACAATTTACCATGTCTGGATATCGCCAGTCTATTCTTCAAAAATTCCGGTCGTAAATCAGGGTCAAATATAAATCTTCTTATATACGGTCTAGCAGCTTCGTAATTGTCGAATACGTTTTTCATCGTTAATCCTCCTTTTCATAAAAAAAAAGAAAGAGCCTGCAGTCTTTAGACCACAGGTCCTTTCCGGTGAAATAGGTTTCCGTTACGCTTCAATATCCTTCTGAGTGTCATCAATCAATTCATCGAGTTTTCGTAAAGCAGTTTCTTTATCTCCTTTACTCAGCAACTCACGAATCTCTTTAAGACTCCTTAAAAGTTTCCTACTGAATGCAACAAATTCTCTCATGTCACTTTCCATTTACCTGCCTCCTTTTCGAGCAAGCCCTTTCTTTTATGATAAGAGCTAATATATAAACATTATACACTACTCTTTCATTATAGGCCAAGTTTATTTCGCGATTAATTAAATATCTTACAATAAATCCATCCGTATAATACCAAGCACAATGACTATCATAAGAGTGCAGGCTATGATTACACGGTCATGGTCTTTCGATTTGGCATAACCATATGCATTTAGAAATTCCATACAAAAACCAAATATCAATACCCATCTCATTATCAACTCAAACATTATTTTCGTCCTCTTCTGATTTGTTTTCGCAATGGACACTTTTTGTCATTTTGTCCACAGCATCTTTAATGCGATCTGCAAAATCCGGATGCTCCTTAGCATACTCAACAGTGTCGTATTCTTTGAATCCAATAATCACCTCACTATACGGAAGACTCTCAATCCATTTACAGAACTCTCTCCACTCGTCCAGCTTATGACTATGCCGCTGTTTGTAAATATTCGCCAGCACCTCATAATTCATCATAACATTACGGGTCTGGTTATAACTGCTCGGGAGAAGCTGAATCATCTGCCACCAGTATTTTTTAGCAGAGGATGCACTAACTTTAGAGTCTTTTACGTCAAGATAGGTTCTTCTCCATACATTCAAAAAATCAATTTGTTTCTGGAGCCAGGCTACCATATCAATATGGTGTACATCGTTTTCTTTAGTTAAATGCTCACAACTAAAATCCTCCAGCGTAAATTCTTTCTCCGCAATCTTGTGCATCGTACTGCAAGAGTTTGCAACAGTACCAACTTTGTAAGTATCAAATTCTTTCCCATTAATGGACTATCTTTTACTATTGTTTTTTTTTTGTGTGTTTTAAACAGTTATTTAAAGGTCTGCCCTTAAATATGCATTAACCATCTTATCACTCCCTTTCTGTAAAATATAAATCCACCATATTTTTCGCACACAAATATAAAAGAGAAAAGACTCAGCAATAATGCTGAGCCCCCCTCTCTCTCTCAATAAGTGTAATATTTAAATCTTTTATTTTGTTTAAACGCTATTTTTGCTCGGATAGCCTGGATTAATCCATCAGCATGAAATTCTAGTCGATATTTTTTATTATCTTCTAAAAATTCAATGCCCTCTCCTATTTTCTTCCAGTCTCTTCCGTACTTAGTCGCTTTAACAATATATTTTCTTGCCATAAATATCACCATCCTTTCATTAAAGGATATGCATTTTTCGCTAACACACAAATATAAAACAATAGGACACCATTTCGATTTTCATGGGCTTCGTTTCCTAAAACCCAGCTACGTATCAATAGTAGCCCTACTCCCCCGCCCAGAAGGCATAGGGGATAGCCTCTACAGGTTCATTTCAAAAATATAAAAGAGAAAGACTCAGATTTTACTCTGAGCCTTTAATCTTTATTTCTTCTTATAATGCCAAGCATTTAAATCTGGCAACCAATCAATTATTCCGATCTTGTGCATGTATAATTCCTCTGCAAAAAGAACTCTTCGTATAATACATATAGGTATCCACGGATATTTCTTTTTTATAAGTCTCATACAATCCAAAGTGTCGTATATTGGTTTGTTACTCATATAAATCACTCCTTTCATTATAGGAGATGCTTTTTTCGCTAAATATATTTTTGAAATGTTTCCCACGGGATTCCAATGGGTGGTTCCCCGTTAGCCACAAAATGTGACCCCTAGCGATAACTAGGCAAAGTGTTTCATTGGCAGAAAGAACTACCAATACAATGGTGCCGTAATTCTCACATACACCGGCATCATTCTCATATACTTTCGATGTTCCGTACCTGCGTTGGAGAGCCGCTGCATGAGAGAGTGGTCATTTGAACCTAATTTAAACATTGGAATGTTTTCATCTACTGCAGTTGCCGTTGGCATAGAATATCCACCATTATTAAAAGCATCAATCCAAGTTTCACTATCACTCTTCTCCCAGCTATTCATCGGATTTCTCATACCTTGAATAATAAACTCCATCTGCTCCGGGCTCGCCAGAACCACATTTTCTAATTTAATCATTCGCAATACCCTCCCAATTCGATATTTACAATTTTGTTAGCTTCGATCTCCCGGATTTCCACTTCAATATCAGATACATCCTCAACGACGGACATCCAGCCCCTTGCAATTTCTTTTTCATAAAGTTCTTTGATTATTAGATCTTTAGCGGATTCCGCCTCATCCTTTTTCGTATAGATACCGAATATATTTTCAATATATCCGTATCCGTCGTAATAGGTATTTCCATGAACTACGTATAAGATCATTTGCAGGTATCCTCCTTAAATATATCAGTCATTTTTTTAATAACTTCTTGACGTCCAATTTTACGACCTGCCGAATAACCATCGACATATGCGTTGGCAGAGATCATTAATTGATCAATATCAAGACCGTATTCATTAATAGTCCTGTATAAGGTTACAGCACCTATTAATTCTTTCTTGCTGACAACCGTCATGTAATTTTTTGACAGCCAGTTATTCACAGTCTGAAATATAAATTCTTCATATGTCTCCACAACATCCGAGTATATTTTACCGATCATCTCATCGAGAGTATCAAGCTTATTCTCTTCCATATTTACAGTCCTCCAGTAAATATTTTTCAATACTCCTACACAATTCATGATGCTCACACCTTACCTTAACGTAAGTCTTTAATGCTTTGTCATCGGTATAACAAACTGTCGTGTCCATTATGGGAATAAAGTTTGGACACATCTGACATCTTAACATAGTGTCATCTACGATTTTGAACATTTAAAATATCCTCCTTAAATATAAAAACAAAAAGACCCAACGTAATTTCTACGCTGAGTCTTCTGCTCCTAAATCAAATGACCGCCAATATTTCCTTTGACCTTTATAGTTATTTCAAGGTCAACCAAATCCATTGGAACATACGGATCAACCGAATGCTCAGCCTTCCGCTTCTCTTCAAGATCGGACAGAGTTTTCTTGTATCCCGATATTTCATTGTTAAGTTTTTTCTGCTCTTCCATGATTCTCATGTATTCAGCATTTTCGCTCAACAAGTAAAACGGGATATCGCTTTTATACTCCATCCACATTTCAAGTTCGTGAAGCTCGTTAAGCTGTTTCTCGGTTTCTTTTATACGTTGTTTCAATTTACTTTTTTCCTCCAAATAGCCCATAATTATTCTCCTTTCATTTTTGGACTTTGTCATTAGGTTTCATTAAAGGGTTTGTGAAAATAGCGAGTATAATTATCTAGTTTCATGCTCGATCTCGTCCAATTTTTCTTTGATACGCGATAATATATTCTCAACAGTCTTTCTCGTTTTAGGCGCCAGCTTCATATACTTAGAATGCTCATCGTACCAGTTAAATATCTCGTCTAATTTTCCCTGTGACCAACTGAATGACCACCAATCACAAATCATCTCAAGAATATAATAGTATGGCATTTCAAGAATGACTTCGCCTTCTTTAGGATCATCATTGATCAATACCCAATACTGCCAATGATGTGGATTACGGTGAAGATGTAACAACCAAGCTACCTGGTAATCCTTCATGACCCGATAAGAACGATTGTTTCCATAAAAATATGCATCGTAAGCGTCGTATTCATCAGAATTATTTTTCGATGCGTCGTGCTCGAATTGAATTTGGAAATTTGCTGATAAATCACCATTCGAAAGTTCGGGTAAATTTTCGCATATCCATTCGTATGCTCTACGAACATTCCCTCTGTGCTGCTCTAAATACTGATCATACTGAAAACTCATCTTCCAATCTCCCTTTTTCTCTTAATAATTTCACGTCAATTGCTTTCTGCATTTCATCAGGTTTGATGTTGAATATCTGCTCAAGGAAGCTCAGGCAAATATAAACATCCGCCATTTCTTCCATAAGACCAACCTTATCGTCAAATTCTCTAACCTGTTTGCTAATACGCTGCTGCAATTCAGCAAGCTCTTCCACGCAAATCATACATTTCAATTTCCATGGATCACTTTTAACTGATTGATGAATAATCTCGTATCGCTTAGCGGGATCGAGTTTCAAATTACTCTGAAGTCCATCCTCAAAGGTTTTGCGTTTCATATGTTTTCCTCCTGAAAAAGTGTTGCATTTTCACACGCATTGCGATAATATTCAAACGTAAAAGCTACTGTATTATTTCAAAGGAGGTATTTGCCCATGAATAATAATTTAACCAACGACCCCGTCGTCACTCAGAATCGTTTTATTCCTTATATACCATCGTCCAAAACATTAAATCTTTCTATCATTGTTGCCGGAGTCTGTTATTGCTTTATGCATTACATCAGTGCCAAATATGATAGAGATACCACATTCCAGTGCGGTTCTCTAGCATATAGGTCAAACAGTCCGAGGAACAATAATACATCCATAATCAATGTTTAAACTCAGCGAACACAGTAGCTTTTACATATATGGAAAGTGTGCCACCACTTACCAACAAATTAAAATATCAATCCGCTTCTTCCCACATAACAGGTTTGTGTGAGTGCAGATTTGCCGGATGATCCAAACATTCGTTACATGGATCCTTTACGTCCGGTACATCTCTATATTTACAAGTCTTACAATACTCGTGAAAGTAAACCTCTTTGTATTCGTATTCCATAAGTTTTTTCTCCTTATCAAAAGAAAAAGCAAAAGACTCAACGTATTGTTCGCTAAGTCTCTTGCTCGAAAATATCATCTGAAGAATTGTTTTAAAACAAATCTCCGATATTCACTTTCCACCTCATACGCTGCGTAATCGGTAGTGAACCCATTAAGGATTTTACTGCTAAAGTTTGGAAACGAATATTCAAAGTTGTTTTCATCATGTCTTTTGATCTTAACAACCAGAACATCGTCCCAATTAACTTTAACGAAAATTCCTCCTTGGATCCGCTCCTTTAATTTTGTATGCAAATTGGTGGAGAATAGATATTCATAGTCTAACATGTTTCATCCTCCTTATGATTTTCTCATAATAGTGGATGTTATTTATGCGATTTAAAATATATCATAGCAATCATTCCTAAAGCCCATCCCAGAATCACAAGCATAGGTGTTGTCATCATGTCCATCCTACAAACTTCCTTTCATTGAATTTCTTCTTTTTATCAAGTGCCTTACTTATAGCCAGGTCAATTCCACTCCTGGATTTGAGGTGGTAGTAATATAAATCTTTAAACGGACTATTAAGTCTGTCTATTCTGCCACAAGCCTGCTCAGTAACTTTATAGCTGTAATTCTGTGAGAAGAATATAATTGTATCGGTCTTGATGCAATTCCATCCCTCGCAACCAGCCGTATATTGAACTAAGTAAATCCAACGTTTTGTATCCGGCACAGGCATATGTGCGTGTCCAGACCATTCTGCAATCTCATATCCAACATACTCATCATCGCTAAACAGATGTAGAAGCATTTCTCGTTCATAGTCGAAGTTGTAAAATATAATAGCCCGAGGTGTATTCTCCAGTATCTCCATCAGTGCTACGATTCTGGATTCATCCTCGTTCACCACACGCCTCAAAATATAACAAAGCTGTGAAGCCTGCTGGATTGGTTCATTCATATATGGATTCCAACGATTTCTGATAATTTCCTTATATTTTGAAATATCATATTTCGTATATACATCCATGTGATGTGCTACCGTATGCCTGACAAAATCCATGTCGATAAGTATCTTATTCCGTAATCGGATCAGTCTACCGGTATTAAGATACTTCTCAATTTGTGGCCATTTCGTGAAACGAGAATATACAACGTGCTCCCTACAAAACTCAGTCTTGTTTTTGTAGAAACCATTTGCCACAAACACCGGAATATAATCAGCCCAACAATCGCCAGGAGTAGCGGAAAGAATTATCCAATTATTCCCCCGAGCAATTTTTAAGAATGCTTTTACCCATGCTCCCGAGCCACAGACTCTATCCTCATCAAATATAAAGAAAGCACCCGTCACGTCGGCATACTTCTTTATGTTATTCCAGGAATCTATTACGACCGTCTGTCTAGGATATAATTCATTCTTATTAGGATCTGTGGACATGCGGTAATTAGCAAGCTCACCATCCCATTCGTGAGAGTCTCGTTTCATAGCCGTGGTGATAATATAAAGGTCTTTAGGATTCTTCATCGGCACAAAATCCTGATTGACAAAACTACCGCCATTCTCTTTGAAGTAGTAATAAAGGCCGGTCCTGGATTTACCAGAGCCGACCCCTCCGTTTAAGATACAGCCATTACACATTTTATCCACAGCGTCCATCTGATAATCCCTGAGAAAATCTTTACTCATTTTTCGCCTTTGGTGTAATCAACTTTTTATAAAGTTCAATAGCTTCTTCTCCATCGAAAGCATTTATAATATAGACGGCTTCGCGGGGTTTTTTACGCCCCACGATTAAAACTGTGCCGTCCTTACCCGCCGATGAATCAAAACCTATAATTAATGAATCACTGGTCTTTTCCATCGCTTTCTCCTTTCTTTGGAATCCATTTCTTAAATACATCATTGAAATATCCGGCATTATCAAAGAAGTATTTAGAAATCGCCATAGCCAGACCTTTCTCCGGATCAAATGTGTCATCCTTACCGCATTTTACAACGGTCTTAGTGCCATCATTCCAAAATACAATTGTAGCCGGATCATTGAAGATAACGTTTTTGATTTTGGACATGACCTTCTGGTGTGGTGATACCGTAAGGCCCGTTCCGAATAATTTGTTGAACGCAACTTTAGTTGCCAGGACATCGTTGTCACAATACTCCGCTACCTTCTGCCGTAATTCTTTTGGCACAGGCTTATAAACGCATGAGTAATTCGAAGGCAAACTATATTCAGCTCCGTCTGTTGTCATGTGAATGATACCATTAACACAAGTTCTGCACGTTTCCTTACAGTCTTTATTTGCACATGAATAACAATAAACTTTCATAATCATTTCTCCTTTTCTTCCAATTTCATAGTGACTCCGCATTTCATTGCAGCAATTGCAATCCTAGCGTCCGTACACTTTCCCGCGACTCTATATATCGTATAAGCCATGATTCCGGCTATAACAATTTTTGTTCCGTCACTCATAAATATCACTCCTCTAATCAGTGAATATATTCCCAATCCTCAGCGAGAATATCATTGATACTCGGTACCCACATTGCATGGCTACCATTAGTCATTTTGATCTGCAGATATGGTTCGCATTTAAACAGATCTCCTTCATTAAGTCCCCAAGCTTTAGCTGTTTGCTGATTACATGGAATGCCGGACGGATATCCTTTCTGATACACTACAAACATTCCTTTACCGTTCCATCCATGACGGAAAATTTTTTCTCCATTTTTTACTTTTTTAAGTGCCTGTCCAAAATCCATATATTTTTATTCCTCCTCAACGCATTTTTCTTTGTCATCGTAATCTACCTTTTCTGGTGAAATGGAAAGTTCTTTATCCATGCTCTCAGAGTGTTTTTCGATTTTCTGTAGAGTTCTTAGAATTGGAATGGAAAGTTTTTTATCAATGCTCTCAAGGTGCTTTCCGATTTTCTGTAGAGCTCTTAAAATGTTTCTATCGTATTCATCATGCTGTGACATATTCAATTCCTCCTCAACGCAATCTTCTTCTAGCGTCCGTTAAAATATTTTGTCGTTTGTATTGGCTCGGCTCATTCTCAAGTCGTTTGATTACTTCTTTTGGATAACAAAGTTCTTTGGCTGTCCGAATATCAAAACGCCATTGAATTTTAGGATCACGTCGAGTATACTCTTCGTGTTTTACTGATGTGTGAATGTCAGCTCTCACTAGCAGCTCTCCTTTTTTCATATTCCTCTACGGATATTTCAATCCATTAGTTGTTTAGTTTATTAATTCATATTTCTTTTCAAAGACATCTGGCTTGCATGGATAGAATTCGCCTCTGAGGCCTTTGATGATATAATCTCCGTCAGATGCAGTCATGTCGCCCTCTAATGTTTTTATCTTCATAAGCACATGAGGTCTACCTTTTCCAACTTCCCATGCTGTATCGATGATATTATAGATTAACGACTCTCCAACAAAAGCCTTTATCTCTTCGAGATTTAACCCAGTCCACTGAATAGCTTCAATTTCTACTGGTTTTGTTTTATACTTCATATTTTCTCCTTTCAAATATCAACGCCCATCTTCTGAGCGAACTCTTTAATCTGTTCCATAGTTAGCCATTCAGGTTTATCGCCATCTGGGAAACTATTCCAAATATAAATCATGGTTTGAATCTGCTCTTTCTCACTATCCGCCCAAAGGCAATTAGCTGACCCTCCAACTCGCAAGTAGAAATCACAATCTTGTCTTAATCTGTCCAATAACATATAACGGAATTTCGGTTCTTTCTTAGACCAGTCTTCCATTGTTAATCGTCTCCTTTTAGTGGGCATTAATTCCTTTCGATCTTCATACATAGCTAATTTCTGTATAGCGTAATCGAGTACCTCATGCCTTGAAAAGTTTTGCCATTCTGCATCAGCACCATAACTCAGATATGCCTTTCCGTCGTAATCCCGATACGTCAATCTCCTAAGGTTTTTTAGATGGGAACTAACATCCTCGCCTTCCCATCTCTTATTGCATTTTCCAATATAAGCAACTGCCCGTTTATATAGCCAGCTTTTAAAATCCATATGCCCTCCTTTTTCAAATCACACCTAACTCTTCCATGATTAACAACTTCTTTTATCTTTGTATAAAATCTTTCCACCATTCGCAACCGTTGCAGAATTCCATGAGCCCACAAATATCACTATTTTTCCTTAATACATCGCTATATGGGCATTTTGGATCTTTAGGATGCATTCGTTCATACTGTTTTTCAGACATAAATTCAAAATCCTCCCCATTGTTGGCTTTCATATGAATCACTCCGTGATGATTCAACATATTGTCCAAATCTTCATCGGTAAATATAACTAACTGCCTCATCTCTTCTTTTCCTCCAAAACAGAAATAGCCTTTAATATAGCTTCGTGATACATTGCAAGTGTCAGGGTTTTACCGCATCCCCTGGGAAAAACAAATTGATTTAACATAAATTTAAGAATATCAGCTGCTTCACAATTCGTCATACCAATCGCACCCACTTTCATAAACATAAAAGAAAGAGAGCAACGAGTTTCCTCGAAGCCCTCCTTCTACTAATTATTTACAGTAAATCCAATTTTGTTACTTGTTTCTGATGAAACATCTGGTTGTTTACTAGCATACTTTATCTTTGTCTCATTACAGATGTTTTGTGCGTGCTTATTACCTTTTTCTGCCAAAAACTTTAAGACGCTTTTATATACTCCTTCATCCAGGATGGCAGTACAAAAACCGCCAAAAGTTTTACCGATAGTAAACCCCATGCCCGCTGCAAAAGCTCCTTTAAATGCTGTTCTAAACACTTTTGTTGCCGTATAAACCACCATTTGATTATTCATCTTATTCCTCCTTTAAAATATAAATAATTGGTTTGTACCATTAAAGGAGCTGTAATTTATGCGATTACTCCTCATCATCCCAAATGTAATCATTAAACCTCCCTTTTACAAAAATTAAATTTGTTGGTAATACCTCGACAACTCTACCATCTTCAAGTTCAACAAGTCCTGTACAATATGAAATGACTCCGCCTGGATGTCCACCGATCATTAATGAAGGTCCAACAACATTACTTACAAAATTCCATCCATGAAATAATCCTTTTTCTTTTTTATTTCTTTTAACGACCACATAGCACGGTCTTAATTCGTGTTCTATTGTCATTGTCACCATGTTTACTCCTCCGGAATCTCTTCTTCTGCATATCTCTCCGCAAAGCGATCAATCTCCTGAACAACCTCGATAGACCGCAAATATGCTGTGGTTCCTGTCTTCCCATTTACCTCCCAGTGATACGGACTTACATCCATACTTACGCTGGAAATATCAATATCGTCAAGCATACCGACCGATTCCTCATCCAGTCTGTTCACACGATCGCCGGTTTTTAAATATACACGAGGACCTTTGTCATTAAAATTAACTTTTATTGGAAGAGTGATAAACGCACTATCCTCTTCATCTCTCGGTGGTTTGATTTTAACATTCCACCCTTTCTCAGCAAGAGCATCAGCCATTTCTTCATTTGGAATAATGAGAGAGAAGTTGCGATCCCCCTCCCGATTATACTTTCCTGCCTCTCCTCTAAAGTTTCTATATGCGATTCTAGCGTCGTCAATCTGTAAAATTCCTTTTGGTGCAAATGTAAGTTTCATAATGTTATCTCCTTTTCATTAAAATATAAATTAATTGCCATTACATAAACGGCATTTCTTCATCGTACCCCTCCGGGATATTCATAAAATCGTCAAACCGTGGTGGTGATACATACGGGTCATCTGAAACAAACCATTCAAAATCTCCATATTGAGAGATTGCATCAACAGCATCGTCCACAAGCTTGTCGTAATATGACCGATCAATAAACTCTTCGTTTCCTGACGTTGCTGCGATTTCAGACTCAAGCCACCTGAATCCAGTCGTACCAGTGGCAGCATAATATTTTCCGTTCTGCTCTCGAACCAGAATACCTCCACCATTGCCAGGTTTGATTGGGCAAAATTCACCGACCTTTCCTACGAATTTGTAATCATGCCCCTCTACAATCTTATTCCTCAATTCCAGTGCTTTTGGTTCAAATATCGTATCGGATATCTTTCCTTTCTTGTAATCGCTCTCTAACTTATCCATTTCCTTTTCATACGCGCTTACATCTGGCAATGTTTCATTCATGTCTAAATATAAAGCGGATTTTACAGAGAATGTCTCTTTCATATCATTGATGCTAACGGGCTCTCTGCTGAAAAGGGTCTTGAATACATACGGAACCGCAAACTGTTTACCAGTAGCTGTCCATGGATCGTCAGAATGCTTTTTGTTATCACCTGGAATATAACCATACAGTGCTTCACATCCAGCTGGATCTTTATACTTTGCAATATAAACAGCGTTGTTCACTAAGCACATACGATCGTATGTAGCCTCATGTTCAAATGTATATCCATACTTCTGTCCAAAATCCATAACGAACTTGATAATCTCAGGCGTCGCATCTGGAATTTTAATCGAGTCTGTCTTGATGTGGGCAACTTTAAACCCTCTCTTCTGTACCTCATATTTCAGATCGATCATGAATAATGCACCACGTTTCGCAACGATATTATCCTTGTTCCGAATATCACGGAATGGATTATCGAAGTTAGCTGACGTAAGACCATATACTGAGTTAATGGCTGTTTTCAATGCATTTGCAAGATCCTTAGAACTCATTTCTCCATCAATTACTTTCTGAATATAAGGTGTGAGTTTACCATCAAGCATATGATTTACTTCGTCCCAAGCCTCATGCTTGATTGACACTCGTCCCTCAACAATATCTCGATATGCTCTCGTGTACTTTATCCCGAACAAGCATTCTGCAATTGTGCTGTGTGGGTGCATTGAAGAAACATCAAGAAGAGCCACATTTCCATACATACCGGGTTCGGCATATACATAACCACCCTCTCCAACTTCTTCGCCTCGATAGATAGATATGCCATTTTCATATTTGTATCCTGGAAAATATGGAAGATATGAACCAGCATCACCATGGGTCTGACTCATCATTACTGGACATGCCTCAGATAAGAATTGGTACGTATCCTCGTCCATCTCAGTGACAGGTGCAGCCAGATTCCGATAATGAAACTGATCTTGTGGCTTTTTGTTGTTACCAAATATAAATTTGGTAGTAAGTGTGTTAGTGGTGTCGTTGACTGTTAAACCCGCAAGGTCGGCAAGAATCTGTCTGGCTATCCAATCGGATTCAAGGTAATTGAACGCCGCCTCAGTTGCGATAACGTCATCGTCACAATACTCAGCTACTTTCTGCCACAATTCTTTTGGAACTGGTTGATCCCACGGCAGACCAAGCTCATGGTGTTTTATGGATTTCAGCATTCTCCTGAGACTGTCATCCATCTTGGATGTAGGATCATTCGCTTTTGACGACATTTCAATCTCAAGTTTTTTCAAACTCTTTTTGTTTCCAGCAGACGCAAAATCGTAAACATCCGTATAAGAAAGATTGTAAGCCTCTCCAAATAAAACTTTGAGACTGTCTCCTTTTTTAGTGTTTACAATCTTCTGAGATAGGTTGTACAACTGTTCGTTGTTATATCCCATAAGACATGCGTAAAGCATATGGTTATCATATCGTCTACAGTTGAATCCGACTAATCGGAAGCGAATAAGCTCTTCAATGTCCTGTGGTCTTGGATTAATCATCCTGACAATAGGATTTCCTTCACCTTGAACTTTCCAGTTTACAAGAAATAAGTTCGGAAAAACCTCACAGTCAAAGAAGACTAAAGGACTCTCCGAACTTTCTATTGATGATATATTCTCTTCTGATTTGAATTTCATTTTTCCAACCAATTTGATACAATAATCAGCCTGGTTGGTGCTGCTTGCCGCAAATGCGTATATTGCATTCTTCATGTCCGAAACATCATAGTGTATCCCGGATTCATACGCATCATTCAATATCTTGTATATGAAATCCACGTTGGGTTTTGTTCCAGGATGCACATCCTTACTGATACATTTCTTGATCGTTGTCCTTATACCCTTCTCGGTTTGGACAATATCCGAACTTATCATTTTTTCTCCTTTCAAAGGTAATCCAGAACTGAGGGTAGCGATTGCTAAGGCGGTGCACAAAGTCAATTTTCTCCTCAGAGAGCTTTTGCCTGAAAAGACTTTGATCTCAATACCGTCCTCATATACTCTGCTAAGCTTTGATGAATCTCCAGAATATAAATAATGAAGATGTATTCCGGCTCCACCTTTGCTCACCTCGGCATAAGTTGGAGGCCATTTACTCGCCGCCTCAAGATTTCTTTCAAGTGATTTGTTACCAGATTCATCTTTTAAGTCAAAATCAATGACTATATGATTCTCTGGAACCTTGACATAATGAAGTTTCGATGTATCAATGTCTTTGAGTTTGGTTGTGACTTTGTCCCAGGGTTTGGACGGAGTTTCGTCTGCTTTTGCGTATTGTGCAGGACACTCCCCGGACTCTTTGTCGAATATCGATTCATACTCTCCAAGTACAAGCCATTGATTCTTGGTTTTATCACTTTCGTTTTTCATCCCTTTCATATCTTTTTCAAAAATATCAATGCGAAAACCTTTGTATTCATTCTTTATCCTCGAATCTCCATCTATCTTCTCAACGAATTCACGGAAGTAGTTTTTTAATTCTTCCTTAAATGTGCGTTGAGAAAATGGATAAAGGACTTTGGCTTCTTCGCAATAAACTTTGTACATTTCCCAGGCTGCCTTCAGACTTGTACCATCATTTGTCTTGAATACGCTGAAACTATCGATCACAAAATTGTAAAAATCGTTAGATGCTCCAAGCATGATAACCGGAACGTAATTGTCGTACCTACCAGGATCGTCTAAATATACTTCCCTACAATGATACGCAATAGCTCCAAGCTCAAATTTTATGTGTTCGATAGCGTTTTTGTATTCTCGCTGAGTGAGTTTATTTCCGGATGGAGATACATCAATAAGCCTTCGTATCAGACCCGACTTACCGTCCGTAATCTTCACTGGTTTATTCGTTCCGACAAATAAGAAAGCATTAAATCTGGTCGAATATGCCGATTTGAATTTCTCATTTACTGTCATAAGCTCGTGAGAAACCAAGCTGTTTAATCTTGTATTATCATCAATCCTTGATAAATCTCCATCATGCTGAATGGCGACAAGTGGATTAGTCTTAAAAGATTCCAACGCAAAAGAGTTACTACTTTGACCCAGCCCTTTGGCATCGAAAGTCGCATAGTAACCCTCAAATAATGCTTGTATAATATTTAAGACCGTTGATTTGCCTGTTCCAGCAGCACCATAAAGGACCATGAACTTTTGAATGTTTTTTGAATCGCCAGTCACAACAGCCCCAATAGCCCATTCGATCTTATGTCTCTCTTCTGGAGAATATAAAGTTGAAAGAAGCTTATCGTATGATGATATGTCTCCTTTCTCCAAAGGATATGACAGTTTTTTGCTAGCGTAATCTGTCTTCTTTGTCACCACATTGGAAAATATCAATTCCTCATCAAGTGGATGATAATTGTCACGCAACTGCTTTTGACAGTATTTGTGCCAATCGTCAATCATACCAGACGTGGCATCCCACATATATAAAGTATGAAATGACGTATCCATGTGTGTTTTCGCATAGTTATCTGTAAAATCATGAAGCTCGCGGTCAATCATGTCGATAACGTCTTGTTCGTCGGTTGACCATAACCCACGTTCTTCAATCCAAATCGCATAGAAATCACCACCTCTGATCATAAGATCTGATGATCTGGTCATTATGAAATTTGGATAGATTTCGACAACGCCCTGTTTCTTTGACCGCGTCGAGATCCTCATAAAATCAATCATTACATTTTGATTCTCCTTTCATCAGCCTATGTTGTCCAAATATAAACAAAGCTGCCTCCAAATTTCCATTCTACGCATATCATAACGAGTGTCTCGGACGGTAAATAAACCGCCCTTACCTGTTGGATCATATCTGTGATGAATAAAATTCTCCAGAATATCATTCACATACTTGATGTCGAAGTTACGATTATCCATATTTCCAAGTCCGAGACTTATGATCATTCCCCAAAACCATTGTCCGGTCCTATCTCCATATTTCGGGTTGTCCATAATTTGCTCTTCGCATCTGATTGCTAAAGCGATCATCATTTCGAGAATTGAACATGGATTGCTGGAAAGTAAATCGTCTATACGCATTCTTTCCTTGTAACTTCGATTTTCATCATCGCACGCATACCGCCATCGTAAAGCAATTCCATCATTAGCTCGATTTTCATCACGTTCGATTGTCCATTTGAATGGAACACAATGCAGGCGAAATAATAATTTGTCGAATGAAATCTTGGATGAGAATTTATCTTTTGCCACTTTGTTTTTCAACCAATTGAAATAATCATTTTCAATTAAATCACGATCATTCATTAATCCTCCGTTCCGTCGGTATCATAAAACCGCTGATTATCTAAAAGAATTTCGTAATCGGTTCTAAGTTCATCATTTCTTACAAATACAGAATCATCCTCATATTCTCCGAAATGATTTAAAGATTCCATACCAACCATTCGCTCTACGTCTTCAATAATATTGTTGCGATCGTCTGTAAGTATGCCATCAGCATAATAAGTTAAGCTCTCGGTTGGGTAATCTGCCTCACCGAATTCTTCTGGTGAAATAACATAAGGTTTTGCCATAATAGGTTCTTCCTCCTTTGCAATATTTGAATAATTTCTATATCCATTCGTTGTTATCGTTTGCTTTAGTTTTTTCAGATCTGCGTCTGAAAACTTTGGTTCCGGAGTTTCAATATCTTCTTTTTTCTTCCGCTTTGCAAACGTTTCTTTAACTGACTCGATTTCTTCATCAGCAATTGCTTTGTATTTATCCTTCGTAAGTTTCCATGTTGCCACGGAGCCAATAACGGCCCCCGCAGCAAATATCAATAAATTTTTCAGCATGTTTTCTCCTTTTTATTATCACACTTGACGATATACGTTTCGTCTCCGATCTTAACTCCCGGAAGACGACCAATTTCATACAAGGCTTTGACTGTGTTTCGTCCCGTGTTTAATGCAATGGCTGCTTCATCGATCGTCATGAGACAAGGGAGAACGTCACTGTCAAATATAATCGTGTCTTCCAGATGATTCTCCATAATAAATATAATTAACTCTCGCCCAGTCATAGCACCCTCCTTAAACTAATCGGATTTTAATATCTCGATCATTATTTGACGACGTCACCCGATTGCCAATGCTTGAATATATTTTAGAAATATTTTCTAAGTTATCGTTGAATTCCTCTAAAATATCATCAAGTTTGTCGTCAAACTTCTCAGCAATTTTCTTTTTGGCATCTTTTCTAATCTGTCTTTCGAGATCACCCATATCAAGATTAGATACCTGAATGGCAATCTTCTTGCTAACTTTATGGTTAATGTCATTGAACTGAGACTTAACTGCATTTGTCACTTTGTTTTCCATGTCTTTTTCGATGGAAGCCACAGCGATTTTAACTCTCCGTTCAACTTCTCTATCGGCTGCTTTTTCAACAGCTTTGTTGATAATGGCGTCCGGAATAGAAACGTCAAGGTCATCGGAAATATCATCGATAGATTTATCGATTTTCTTCGCAATGTCATTCATTTTATCACGTTTGGACATTCCATACCCGATTCCAATAAGGCCGACTGCAGCTCCGATAATTCCGATGATTGTTCCTACCAAATCATTTGACATCCTAAATATCCTCCTAATTCTAATAATGAATAAAGTTCAGGGTAATCATATATATCTCTATACAGATTACCTGTACCAATTCCGTCCATTCCTCATATCAAGTTATAAATAACTCCGTCAACATTGAAGTCGAGAAGAATAGACCTCTCAATTCCATTTACAAAGTCACGATTCTTTGGCTTATTAACATCATAAATACCGAAGTCAATATAGTTATCACCAATCGGATTTTTCTCATCGTAGATCCAACCGACAATTTGACCTGCTGATGTTCTATGGATTCCAAGCATGTCATAAACCTCATTTAGAAACATATGTCCCTTATCTTTAAGGATTTCGTTTGCTGCATCCTGCTGACGACGAAGAAACATCAAATTTAATTCTGGATCCTTTGTCCAACCAAGGCATCCATCATCATAAAACTTCGCATAAGGGCTTCCCAATAATCCAGCGTCGTCGATGACATCAACCGTATTTTTCACAGTCTTTTCTTTGCCTTTTTCGTCAGTAATCTTCTCCTCGATTTCTTTCGCCTTTACGTTATATCTAAGTTCGTGATCTAAATCTTTCCCGAATCGCTCTACTACTCGTCCACGATATTCTTTAAAGCTTTTGTCAACCGCCGTATATGCTGCAGCCAGAGCAATGTTGCGTTTTCTAAGAATATTATTAGATGTGAGCATGGCAGTAATACTCAGGCCACCAAGAATCACAGATGGAGCATACAGCTTAACAAGCTTAACTGCCGTCTGTGCGTATACAATAACCAGATCATTTTTACTGTCAGCCTCGGTATATTCATCGCTTACAATATCCGGATGCTCGATAACATTATGAATTGCATCGACCGCATCTTTTGATTCATCGAGAATTTCGCTAAGCTTCGTAGTAGCCTTACAAGCCATAATCATACTTGCAACTGTTCCAACTACGCCAACAACAGCCAGGATCTCTGGGCTATGCTTCTGAAGTCTGAAAGTTGTTTTGTTAAGTTTTCTGCTTGCCTTTGTCAAAATATCAAATTTTTTCATTATTATTTGTTCTCCTTTTTAAATTCTTCGATTTCTTTTACGGACATTCCAACGATCCCAGCTGAGCCGTCGGAATCAGTGTGCTTGAAATATTCAGTTCCCTGCGGAAACATATATCTAAACATGCAGTAATTTGCTGCATCGGCAAGATATTCGAGATTTCCAGTTTCCTCAAATTTTGCGATACATTTTTTTAAGGATCCGATTGCATCGACGTATCCGCCCTTAAAATTCTGAGAAGCTTTCCCATACTTGAAGAAACTCTGCAGGACAAGCTTTCTCCTAATGTCATCAAATTTTTCACTATATTCAGTTTTTAAAATATTACTTACATAAGAATCTACAGATTCCATATTGCCTCCTTAATCAATTGGCCCGGCTTTTGGAAGTTTAAGCATATATCCGTCACGAACTCTGATCGGTTCTGCTGTGCGAATATTCTTCCATCCGTATTTATTGTCCGTATAATTACAGGTCTTGCCTACCAGATCGTACATGTCAGCCACACTGACAACACCGTAAGTCTCAATCAGTTCGTCCATACGAGTGAGTACATCCTCGGCTTCTCCACGAGTCTCGAGAATAATATCGTCGTAACTATATCCGGATCTATTCCGACTGCCACTACGGCAATCATCTCTGCGATCACGAGAGTAATCACGATATGATACATAAGATGCGTTTGAGCTACGATTGCCTCGTTTGGTATCTCCGTACAAAATCATATCGATACCATCTCTCACGATATCTGATATAGCTTTCTTCACTGCTGGTACGAGTACATCCATGAAAATATAACTCTTCACGTTAGATACATCCTCAGAGATAAAAACGTCCTTAAACTTACTCATCTCTGATTTCTTTTTCACTCGCACTTTCCCAGTAGTGATCTGCTGGATTTTTTTCTCCGGAAGTGTAGCGTTTTCTTTCTGCTGCTCTTTAAAGCGATTTGAATTTGGCGTATAATCGTCCATTAGCTTCCTCCTAACATGCTTCTTTAATCTGCCCCGGCAAAGTAATTTTTGCAGTCGCAAGACGACCGTGATTTTTCTTGAACTGATAAGCTAAATTACTCATTGCCTTGGTTTTCGTTTTTGCGACTGTCTCTCCATGCCAACGGTCGGTAAGTAAAGTATCAAACTCCATAACCGGTCCGTCATATACATATCTAGTCATCCAATCACCCCTTAGAAAAGAAAAAAGAGAGACACCTTGTTAAAGGCATCCCTCTCTTAGAAATAATCTCATTCTTCAGGCGTTGATGCATTTTCAACGTCATCGGATTCGTCGACTGGCGGAAGATCGTAAACAATCGTTTCAGAATTCTTGCCAAACGTGTATCCAATTGCACCTACTGCAACTGCCCCGACCGCTACCGCGATCTTCTTCCAATTGCCTTTGATGTAACTCTTTACCTTTGAGAATTTTGTTTCCACGATTTCTCCATCTTCTACCATGTCAATAATCTTTTCGTTTTCCATTTTTTCATCCTCCTTTGGAATGTTTTAGTATTTCCCATTAAACACCATGTAATTTTTGCGAATTACATCAACTTTGAATAATCGTACCTTGGCGCAACTAAATAATCCAAAGTGATGCATGGTACTCCTGTATGCTCTTCATCATCAGCTAAGCATGTCCCAAAATCAATATCCACCAAACCATCGTCGAGATTCCATCCAAGATAATCACTCACGTCCGTATGCGGTAGATTAATCTGGTCATAAAAATCACTCAATGACACATACATTTCGTAAGTCATCTCACGATTGATAGCATTTATCGCTCGTTTGATTGTATCAATGTCGGAATAGAAGTATCTTCCAGACACTCCATCCCTACATAACTGTTCTCCTTTACCGGATACAATCACAGTCTTTGATACCGGTGGATCATTTTTGATTCGTTCCTGATTGATTTTATTCCGGACAGTCTTCTCTTTTTTCTCGCCAATCTCTTCAACTACCTTATCTTTGTATTCGGAGAAAGTGGTTTGAACCAAATTATAAGCGGTGAGCAACGCTGTATTCCGTCTCGTATGTACTGAATTTGCTCCTATCAGACAAGCTGTGGATGCGAAACCAGAAACTACGGCTGGAATATAACATTTCCATGCCACCTTAACAGTATCAACCGGTTTTAATTTAAACCCTTCGAGATCTTTTACATCAACACCCTCGTCGACGAGCTCTCTTTTCTGTCTGTATCGCTCCTCATCAAGCAAAGATAAAGCTTTTGGTGTCGCCTTCACTGCCAATACTGTTGTTGTGATCATGCCGGCAATACCGAAACCAGTGAGAATCGCTGGACTATGTTTAGCCGCTTTTCTCCTAAAGTTTCTAAAGATTGATCCAATATTTACCTTTCCCATCATTCTTCCTCCTCGGATACAATTTCTTCAATCCTGTCATTAAACTCTGCTTTACATTCTTTGTCTGTAGCCCAATCTGCAAGAAGACCACAAACAGCCGCTCCAATCCACGCTGCCCATTTCACCACTGTAAATAAAGTCTTACTGTTTTTCATAAATATAATCCTCCTTAACAATCATAATCGTCATAGTTTAATCTTGGTCCAAATGGCATTTCCAAAATATAAAACTCTTTCCCATTCGGAAGAGTGCTTCTACGATGATTGAAATCAATCCAATACTCACCCTCATCAGTAGGTGCCCAACCCATGTCATTTCCGAACTCCACTGGCTCTAAGCCAAGGAAATCGTATAGTTCATTCAAAACCGAATACCCTCGTAAAATATAATTTCTGTTGAGATGGTATTCTGCATTAATGACCTGTTCCACCGTAGATTCAAAATATCGTTTTGAATAGTTATCGTAGAACAATACAAGATTTCCCGTAGATTCATCAAGCGATAAATCACAAGTCTGACCTATATATGCACCGGAAACATATATTTTATCAGCTCGTTCGATAGCTAATTCTTCTACGATTTTTTGATCAGCTTCGTCTCCATATAATTCCCGCACTTTTCTCCGGTAACTACGATGCGTCTGCTCAATCAGCGTGTATGCACCAATTAATCCAGCCTGCGCTCGCTTATTTAATATATTGGATCCGAAAATGCATAAAGCTGACGAAACGCCAATCGCAACTGTTGGAATATAAACAGGTGCTGCGATTTTCACTTTCTCGAGTAAAGACGTTTCTTTATTCAGCCCTTTTTCTTCGAGAAGTTTGATAGCTTTTGGCGCTGCTCTGGCACTAGATACAGCAGTAGCAACCAATCCCACCACTCCGAAGATCGTCAATAAAGTAGCCGACTTTCGTTTTGCAGCAATTTTCATAAATATCCTCCTTTTCGTGTGAAAATATAAAAAGCAAAAGAAACAGAGTGGGAATCGAACCCACGACCATTCAGACCGAAGTCTGACCGCTCGTACCTGCTGAGCTGTCTGTTTCTCTCATTATAGGAATTGTAAATTTAGCGAATAAAATGGAAGAGTCGATGTTCGACCCCTCCTTTTTGCATCAAATTTCATCCGGGCTTGATGCCTCCCGGGCTGGTAACAGCTGATCTAACCTTGTCGAAATGTTGCATAATTCCTGTCCCTGAGCCATATAGAAATTCTTGGTTGCCTCGATAAGTTTGACAGATAACTGAAGAAATTTGAGATCTGTATCGTTCATAGCACAAACGGTATCAAAATCAAATTCACCTTTCAGTACGTCCATAATCTCATCGATTACTCCACATAATTCTTTTGTCTCTTTTAACATAGTCCTTATCCTCCTAATTCGTTTTATTTTTAGACCACTATTGTTCCATTATAGTAAGTGTAATTTTTGCGAATAAACAAAATAAAAGAAAGAGGCCATTTCTGACCTCTCTCGACATACTATCTGCTAAAACCGTCGCCTACTCAAAATACTTCAATAATGAATAGACTAACAGCCCTGCAAGAAATGCAATCGTTACTGCCATTTTTTGTACCTCCTTCTTCAATATTGTTTTCATTAAAGCAATTGTAAAATATGCGAAAAGCAAGAGCCAACGTTGGCTCCGCTTAGAACTACTTTTTCATGAAGTGTCGGATGACTAATACTATCAATCCGACACACACGATTACGTCACTAAACAGCACGATTGTTACCCCACCGGCTAAACCTAAACCGGCGATGATAATAACCGCTGCAATTAGTAACGCTATCAATAGTGTCATAAGTAGTATCATCTTTATACCTCCTTTCCTTTTTTATTGTTCCATTAAAGAAGATGTAAAATATGCGAAAAGAAAAAGAAAAGGGAACCGAAGTTCCCAAATATTACCAGATCTCGGGATATCTGGCGTTGACGACATCCACAAAATCGTCATCGTCAGAAAACCACTTATCATCCCGTTCACTGTATAACCAAACTTTGTCTACATCATACGCCACATTATCGTAGTCGTATGAGCATACATATTCGATTATATACAGATCACCGTTGACAACCAGTTTCTGCTCAATGTCGATTTCGAGTCCGTCAAAACGTTCCTCAATATCTCCCAGTTCTGAATAATACTTTGAATCATCCAGTTCCTTCTCTTCAATAACACGATTAGATCTCTCGATCTCATTTTTTGTCTCATCGATTAGTAACAATTTCGCCTCTGTCATATCACTAGCATCGGCGCTAACCTCAATTGCTCCGAAAACCACTGTAATAACAGCTACCATCATAATTACCATTCTCTTCAACATAACAAAATCCTCCTTTATTTAAACGTGTTTGTTTTCATTAAAGGAGTTGTAATTTTAGCGAAAAAGAAAGAGCCCTTGTTAGGACTCCTCCTCCTCCTCGTTGTTATCGATTTTTTTCCATGAATCTTTTACAGACACCGCGATCAAGCCTATTGCCATTCCAATTACGGCGCCAATACCTCCTTTTACAATGCCGTCTCGGTGTAACTGAGCTCCCCATCGTATAAGTGCTTCTCCGTGATCCGGAATTAAACTCTCAATTTCTTTGATCGTCTCCGGTGTCATTAATGTATTTTTCTTCATGATAGATCCTCCATAAACTTTTTTTTTTCATAATAGCAGCTGTATTTCACGCTAAATATCCCTACGGTCAAAACAGGTTTCCCAGCGTTCTCTTGGAATTGGTTTCATCTTCAAAGCCCACATAATCTGTCGGATACTCACTGTTGGATATAACCCTTCTTCGCATTCGCCAGATCTTTCATCAAAAAACTTCTTGAATCCGGAATGTAAATATAAAGTATCCACCAACCACGGATCTATTTCTGTCCACCATGTACATTTTGACCTTGTATCATACCTTTGCTGAATAACAGCCAGACCATCGTCGCCAATTTTATACAAAGTGCATCTGCTATACACCGGATGATTGCAAATATAAATCTGTCCATACATAGATGTGTAATGATCTGGCTTGTCGTAATGGTATCTCATAAAATCCTCTTCAAAGCAAAACTAAAAGGACCCGTATGTAACGAGCCCCTAGTCCTGAACCTATCTGAATCTAATCGAATCTCTAAGGCTCAACTTCCCAGCTGTAGAGGTAATTGTGTCAGTTTTCTCCCACACCATAGACACGAACCCCATAACGACTGCCGCGACGATCGGTGCCGAGGTTTTGAATATCTCAAGTTTACCCTTACGTTTCTGTTCAGACTTGTCCGATTCCAGTTGCTCCATTTTTGTAGAAGCTTCCATTTCGGCCTTATCCAAATCAGCCATAAGTTTCTCAAGATTCTCGACCCTCGACATCTGAATGTCATAGCATTCGTCATTGATGTCCATCGCATCCAACACTGTAAGTTCTCTTACCCACTGCTCCTCCAGCTTTTCTTTCAAAGTCTTTTCTTCTTCCATTTTGAAATCCTCCTTTTCAATTCAGTCAATAGTTCCACAATAGAGACTGTTAATCCTGCGAATTTTCTTTTGCAAGGATGATCTTGTCTTTTTTTAGCAAATCCTGATCTGATGGAATACGAATATTCACCTTATAAAACCCGGTGTCGTCTTCATCATAAGGAATTACTGTAAAATATCCTCTTCCGCACTTCATGTAGAAAAGTGCGTTTGTGAGGATGGTTCCAAGGATTACTCCTCCTAAGAAAATAAGATAATACATGTTTTGTTTCCTCCTTTATAAAAAATTTTTATTATATAAATATAGCTTCCTTAATCGTAACCTCCGTACTGTTTACGAAGAAAAAAAAAGAAAGAGTCCTTGACCAGGACTCAATCTCTGTTGACAAAACTAACTATTTGTAAGCCTTCCATCTCCTTTCTCTCATTTTCTTTTTCAGCCTCACTCAATTGAGCTAACAGTTCTACCTGGTCGTTGTACATACTATGTACAAGACGTATGGCCTTATCGTAATCTCCATTAGACTCCGACTCGGCTTTCTGTCCGTACAGCGTATCCAACAACGCTGAGTATTTACTGTTTGCTGCATTTAGCATCGCTTTTAAATTAATCATTTTGAAATCCTCCTTAAATTAGTTTTATTTATCTCTATAACAGGAGATGTAATTTATGCGAGCCAAAAGCTAACCTAGATTAAAAATATCCCTTGCAAAACACACTTTATGGTGTTATGATTTGTCTCACCAAATAAGGAAGGATGGTAAAAGCATTATGAATCAGATTGAAATCAATACCTTTATTGAGAAAATGGAAGAGTTCGGTGATATATGGACCGAAGACCAGGTAAGAGATGTGTATGGAGATAAGACTCTCGAAGAGGCTATTGCAGATCGCCAGTCTGCACATTCAAAAATGGCAAAAATAATAGGAACTGTATTAAACCGCTAAAGAAAACCAAAGAGGGATTCCGCATAATGCGGTTTCCCTCAAGGCTGACTTATTATTTGTCGTATTCTTTCAACGCATTAATTAGTAGATTAGCAAAGAACTGCTGATCTTTCAGAAGGATCAAAGTTTCTTTCTCCCGATCCGCAAGTACCGCATTTAAACGTTTCTCGTAGTCTTCGTTGATCTTCTTAAACCTATGATCAGTCTCTTCTTGAAGCACCAAATTTTCTGCTCTGTAGTCACGAACCAGCTGATCCATACGTTCCAGAAAATCATCGTTGATCTTCTTAAAACGCTCGTTCGATGCCTCGCAGACCTTAAAAAAAAGTTTCTTCAATTCTTCTTTAGATGCCGTTCTCACGTCATCAACTAACAACTCGTAATTCATAATTACGACCTCCTTTTTTTTAGTCATAATAGCAAATGTTTTTTGTGCGAATCATTCCCGCTCCTTGTCCAACAGCCAAAAGAATTTTCTATACATCTCGTAGTAAATATCCTTACAACACGGAATATTTAATCTAGCTTTGAGCACGTCATAAGACCATCCATTAATTACGCCGAAAGAAATATACTTAGCCAGGATTGGATCAGTTTTCTCTGCCGTGACTTTCACCATATCCATTCGATCCATATAATAAGTTCGCATAATAGCAATTCTTTCCGTCGGATTGGATATGTTTTTCCATTTTGACCCCATCGACATATCTCTCGGAAAAGCAGATAAACCATTAATATTTCCATAAATCTTTTGCCATTCTGGATACTGCTGGCAGAAATGCTTCAACTCATAGTATCTGTGCTTCTCTAGCCAATAAGGATTTTTCTTGGAAATTTCCGGTCGTATCCTAGTTCCCAACCTTACCACCCCTTTCATTTTGATTCAGCTGTTTCATAATCATTTCTTTTGTACCTCCCTTCAAGGCTCATTCTATTACGAACATCGAAATATTAAAAAACAACTACGGTGGTAATTTTTTCCATTATTCATCTTCAGATTCTTCATGCTCTTTTCGCCATCGTTTCATCGTCATTTCGCATGGGTAATCCTCGAATCCTAGCGTGGATGAATCAATCAGTCCTTCTACGACACCGTCTATTATTTCTGATTCATATTGTTTATGCGGGTATAAATCCTCTGGTAATTCTCGATAAATATGTTTACATTTTGGACATTGATACCTTTGGATTTTGACTTTCATCTTAACTCCGCCTTTCACACGAATGGTACGATATACCTTATCGTACTTTTTCAACTCACAGTTACAGTTGTTGCATATTTTTCCAATATTTACCATATTGTGTTCCTCCTGCAAATAATTTTAGATATTATCTGCAAATAATGATAAAAAGAAGAAAAATGATATTCAACCGGTAAATATTGGTAATAATTTTAGGCATTAAAAAAGGACCTACACGAATGTAAGTCCTTTGGAATATTTGATTTTTATTCTTCCGGTGCCCAGGAAGCGTTGACTTCTTCAATTATGGCGGAACCCCACGTAACAGTCAGCCATTCTCCCTCATCTAAATTTATCATAGCTGCATCCTGGTCGTCGATACCTACAGAATCCTGAATCGGATTATCAGTTGCCTGACATGCTTCTTTTGATTCATAAACATTAAAATTAGCCAAATCATATCCCGGACAACAGTATGCTTTATAATGTCCCGGTTTTATATCTACCCCAACCTCATATGTTCCCTCTGGTAAAATATTATCTCCACCCTTTTCACCAATCTTCTGATTGACAGCGTCTCTAAGTAACACCAAGTCTTCTACACTCATAGAGTCTAAATCCAATCCTGCAGTTACGTCTTCGGCACTGATCGGAGTGGCCATTAAACCGATAGATAAAACAGCAGCTGCAAACATCATTCTTTTCTTCATTTCATATTCCTCCTTGAATATTTTTATTAATATTATACTATTATCATCTGGCTATTTCAATTGGCAAAATACGCATTCGGAGCATATAATTCGTAAATAATTCGTAAAACCATTTTGACGAAGCTTTTCGCATCATGAATATCCCTATTTTTACAGGCTTTTCGATCATTAATTTTGCATAATACACGAAAAATACCATTTAATAAAGCCCTTTTTCTTATTAATCCTTGACATTTAGAAAAACCGGATATATAATCAAACCATGTCAGGGATTATTAATGTAAAATCATCACTAGTTTTTAGAGATTATATGATTACATGATATAGTCTGTAAAATCTGGTGATTTTTTTCGCCAGAACTGCTTTTAACTTTTTATTTTTATGGAGGTAACAAGATGAACAAGGGAACTGTAAAATGGTTCAACGCTGAAAAAGGTTACGGATTCATCACAGGTGAAGACGGTGCTGATGTATTTGTACATTTTTCCGCAATCAACGGTGAAGGCTTCAAATCTCTTGAAGAGGGTCAGGCTGTAACTTATGATCTTACCGAGGGAGCTCGTGGAATGCAGGCTGCTAACGTTACAAAATTATAATTAATTTTGTACCCTGTATACTATTGAGTACTGACCAACAGCAGAAAGAGAATTTTAATATTTTCTGATAGCAGCAAAAGTCTCCGGATTTCCGGAGACTTTTTGTTGTCCGGGATACAAAAAATATATTGCATAAAAGCCAAAAAGGATAGTGGAATCGGCAGAAATCTCTGTCATATCCACTATCCTTTATAATTTCGTAATTGTTCAGTACTTTCACAATTAAAACTTTATTCGCATTACAGCCTGTATCAAAGCTCTGCTGGTATTGCTGCTATCCGATCAGCAGGCAATTATCATTCTGCATCAGCAGCGTCAGTAGCGATCCCGGAAAGGTAATCATCCAGAGCGGAAGTATCCATCTCAGTATTTACCACTACTTCTTCTTTGCCTTCATTTACCTTGCTGTATACAGAAAATCCGATCCATACAACTGCAACTATACAAAACGCAAGGGCAATCAGCTTCTCAAGACGAAGAACCCTTTTTTCTTTTTTCATGATTTTTTCACGGTTCGCTTTTTCAGCTTTGTAAGCATCCACTTTTTTCTGGCTCATAATCTATCTCCTTTATATGCTCACTGCAAAATATTATTTCTGCATATTATAGCACATTCTTAAAGAAAAGAAAAGCCTCAAACCTTATACAACAACAATAATCCCGCCATCATTGGCATACATACTGCTGACTCCCGCAGTATCCAGAACCAGGATCTTCTTAAGGTTCATTTTTTCCTCAAGAGCCTCCTTCAGCATCTGGGCACGCTGTGCACAGTTGCAATGAGAAATAGCCAATGTGCGATTTACACTGTCTGTGGTTACTTCCTGAATGTGTTCTACCATCTTCACAAGAGCCTTATTCATACCTCTTGCCTGGTCAAGCTGACATATGGTACCTTCCTGAGTAGCACCCATCACAGGTTTGATCTTCAGTGCTGATGCAACCAATGCCTTCACCCTGCTAAGACGCCCGTTCTTACGAAGAGTTTCAAGATTCTCAAGTACAAAAAAAGTATTCTGCTGTGAAATATAATGTTCTACCGTATCGATCGTTTGCTTATAGTCCATCCCCTTTTCTTCACATTCCTGGATTTTTAATGCGATCAGGGTTTCTCCAACCGATGCAGAACAAGAATTAAATATATGAATCTTCTTGCCTGGATGTTTTTCTTCCACCAGACTTCTTCCCAGCATTGCACTGTTATAGGATCCGCTCAGCTCAGCTGATAAAGTAACGCAATACACATGATCCGCATCACAGTCGAAAGCCTTCCTGTATCGTTCCGGTGATGGGCAGGCTGACTTTGGACATTCCGGACAATCAGCCACCTTTTTCAGAAAATCCGCCTGGTCAAAAGTACTATCATCTATGATATTCTCATTTCCAACAGTCAAAGTAAGAGGGACAGATTCAAATCTGGTATCCTGCTTCCATTCATCTAAAAGTTCTCCGCAACTATCTATCACAATCTTATAGCTCAATTATATCGTCCTCTTTTCCATAATATGTAGTATTGAATACCACATCTATATTAGCATATCATATTGTATTTGAAAAGTCTTTTTAGAAAACTCTATCCTTTTTTTTTATTTTCGTTTATAATGATGTGGGAATAGGTATCTTACATATTATGAAACAGAGGATTTTCAATGATTGCTTTAAAAATAACAGATCTTCGAGATTTTACGAACAAACTATTTATAAGAGAAGTATTTGATTCATTCTGGTTGAACCAGGCTGAGATTACAACTTATAATACATTTTCTATTGATGGGAAACTGCATACAGATTTTCTGGACAGTGACCAGCTTCAGATACTCCAGAAAAGTGGGCGCACCTACTCCCTTTGGAAAGAAACAAGACCTTTCTGCTGGTCCGTGATCCGTGGCAAACGCACGCCTCTTTCTTTCAAGATCGTTCTTCAGCTGTCTAAAACTCAGACACAGGCTCTTGCGGCTCAGGCCAGCCTTTCTGCTGCCCCTTCTGCCATCAGTGGACTTTATCTGAATCTTCAGTTCAAAAACAAAATCCTGCTATGTACAACAGGGACAGCTTTCAACACATTTATTCCAGACAAACGTCTGGAACAGTTATGGGACGGTATGGTACTGGACTTTTTTTCCCAGCATCAAATCATATTTGAAGAGATGTAATCTCCGGAGTCAGTTTCGCCATTCCGACTCCTGTTTCAGCTCTTCTTCATCCTTTGTCATCTTTCACATGTGCTTTGTCAGATCTGCTCTTTCAGATAATATGCCAACATATCGACAAACTCACTGTTTGTAGGTTTATACTCTAAAGTGTAACCTGCAATTTCCTGTATCTTTTCACGGTTGTTCTCCCAACATATATTAATAACGGTACGTATATCATGCTCCACATTTACAGGTGTGGACTTAAATTTCCGTGCCAGACAGGGATATACATCTTTCGTGATCCGTACAGGCTTTTCTGCGAATCCCATTGACAATTTCACTGCTTCTGCAACAAAATAATAACCTTTATACTTTGAAGTAGCTCCAAGTGTTCTAATCAAGCCGTAAACCTTTCTCATAACTCTCCTCCTGTAAAACAATGTTTCCTTTACTTCTTACCTTGGTTCACACAGTGATACAATACGGCTTTTCTTACACTTTTCTGGATTCTATCTGAAAGAATCATCTGAATTACAACAATAACCCATTAATATTATACACAACAACTTCAGAAAAATATATATATTTTTTATGATTTTTTTCAAGTCGAGTTTGCTGTTACTCACCACCTGAAAGAAGCGGGAGTCTTCTCGACTGAGATAAAAAAAATCGCTGTATCTGGTACAGATATAATATATCTTGTACCAGACAGCGACCTTCTTCCGGCTTTATTAAGCTTCTGCCAGTTTCAGCAGAATATCATTGCTTCTCTTAACAAATTTTGTCATTTCTTCTGGTGAAAGCTGTTTATGGCTCATCATTGCCAGATCATACAGCTGTTCACAGATCATGGATGTATTCTCGCCATCTGTATGCTCTGCCACATACTGTACCAGCGGATGGTTTGCATTCAGGATTAGGGTTTCCTGACCGCCAAACATGGACGGATCCATGCCATACATATTATACATTTTCATCATATCCTGCATACGGCGGCTTTCCTCAGACAAAGTAACCATTGCTGCAACACCCGCATTTTTCAGCTTTTCAACCTTTACTTCCAATTTATCTTTCTTAAGGCTTGTACGGAAGATATCTGTCAGCTTCTTTACTGTATCTTCGTCAATGGCAGTATCTTCTTTCATTTCTTCAGAAAGGTCTGCATCAATTCTCTTAAACTGTACATGCTCATCTTTCTGCTCCAGATGAGTAATAAACGGAGCATCGATATTATGTTTCATGATCACAGCATCTTTGCCTGCTTCACGGAACATATTGATATACTGGCTCTGCTGGATCTCATCTGTCACATAGAATATGGTTGTCTTTTCCGGCTCTTTCTTATCATCAGAAGCTGCTTCTTTTGTATCTTCAGCCTTCTCTTCAACATTCTGATCTTTTTTATTTTCTTCAATGCAGTCCTTCAATGTAAGATATTTTCCGTCAATATTCTTGAACAGAATGTAATCATGCATTTTATCTGCAAATTTATTATCCTTAATGCAGCCAAATTTAATAAATGGACTAATATCATCCCAGTATTTCTCATAGGATTCTCTGTCGGTCTTACACATGCCGGTCAATTTGTCTGCAACCTTTTTGGTAATATATTCAGAAATTTTCTGTACAAATCCATCATTCTGAAGTGCTGATCTGGATACATTCAGAGGCAGATCCGGACAATCGATCACACCTTTCAGTAAAAGCAGGAACTCTGGAATCACTTCTTTAATATTATCAGCAATAAATACCTGATTATTATAAAGCTTGATGGTTCCTTCGATAGAATCATACTCTGTATTGATCTTCGGGAAATACAGGATACCTTTTAAGTTAAAAGGATAATCCATATTCAGGTGAATCCAGAACAATGGCTCCTTGTAGTCCATAAATACAGTCCTGTAAAACTCTTTGTATTCTTCCTCTGTGCATTCATTTGGATGCTTCATCCACAGTGGATGGGGATTGCTTAAGGATACTGGACGTTTGTTAATCTTTACCTTATCCTTTGCAGGAGAAACTTCGACAACCTCTTTCTCTCCTTTATCATTTTCTTTCTCTTCAGTCTTAGCATCTTCATGAATATGCTCAACAACTACATCATCCTCACGAAGCTCTGACTCATCAATGGTTTCGTACTCCTGCTCCTGATTTTCCTTAGCAAGATAAATATTTACCGGCATGAAGGAACAATATTTCTGAAGTACTTCACGCATACGATATTCATTGGCAAATTCTACGCTCTCTTCATTCAGGAACAATGTGATCTCTGTACCAACTGTTGTCTTATCCCCATCCTGCATATCATACTCTGTACCGCCATCACATGTCCAATGTACAGCTGTGGCGCCCTCTTTATAAGAAAGAGTATCAATATGAACCTCATCTGCAACCATAAATGCAGAATAAAATCCCAGTCCAAAATGACCGATGATCTGATCATCTGTAGTCTTATCCTTATACTGCTCCAGGAACTGGGTAGCGCCAGAAAAGGCTATCTGTGTAATATACTCTTCTACTTCATCTGCAGTCATACCAAGACCATTATCAATAAACTTCAGGGTCTTCTTTTCCGGATCTACAATAATATGGATCTCCGGCTTGTAATCATCCGGCAATGTATACTCGCCCATTACATCCAGTTTCTTCAGCTTCGTCACTGCATCGCAACCATTGGAAACCAGTTCCCTGACAAAAATATCATGATCAGAATATAACCATTTCTTTATAATTGGAAAAATATTGTCACTGTTAATTGATAAACTACCATGCTTTTCAGCCATGTAGATCACTCTCCTTTGATTTTTACTCTTATGCAATATATACTAATACTCTTCTTTTCAAAAGTCAAGAAAAATTTAGCACTCATGTAAGTTGAGTGCTAACAGTTGGCTTTATTTCATAAAACAGCAGGCTTTTTAGGGAATCTTATTATTCCCTAAAAAGCCTGCTGACAACATCACTATATTATGAAATCATTTTTTCTTTTTTCTGTAAACAACTACACCAATGATGCAGATCACTGCAACCACCAGAATGATCACAAATGTCATGATCGGTGTGTTATCACCGGTACGTACTGCATTTTTCTGGTTAGCATCTGTACGGTTCGCTGCCGGGGTAAGATCCTGGCCATCTGCCTGTGAAACATTGAAGTTGACCTGCTTAGCATCCTGTGCACCTGTATTTACCCAGTTACTTCCATCGTATTTCTGCTGATTGAATACAACTGTCATAGTATAGCTGCCTGCCTTAGCCATTCTGAATGTAGCTGAATAAGGAGCCTGCTCCCACTTTCTTTCTTCAAGAACCTTCCAGCTTGCCGGAATATATCTGGTATCTCCGGTTCCAGGATCGGTATTATTCATACCTGCACCATTTGCTGTGACGGTGATCTTGGTCGCTGTAGTATAAGCTGCGTTAGGATCAATCCCTGCAATAGTATTTCCGGATGGGTCTGCAAGCACTGCAGAACGTCCATTCACACTTACTTTTGCAGAAACAATAGTGCTAATCTGATCAGGATTGGTCACACCACTAGGTAATTTCACTGTTCCCTTTACGGTAAATGTCTGTGCATCTGTGCTGTCCGGATCATAAGAGCTGCCATTTACATCCCATTTAACGGATGCTTTCATCTTTCCATTTGTAGTACTGATGACAACAGTCTCAGGAAGCTTCAGAGCCTTAGCGGATTTCTTCGTACCATTGGCAAGCCCTGTAATTTGAGAAGGTTTGGTAATCCCTGTCAATTTAACCTCTGCTTTTGCAACTGTAAGGATTGCCTTTACACTTGTCTGGGAATTATCGCTTGCTACTACAATATCCTGATCAAACAGTCCTTCTGCAAGACCTGTCTTAGGTCTTACAGTAAAGGTTGCACTCTCACCTGGTGCAAGTGTCACTGCAGAAAGAGCGCCCACCTCAAAATCACCGCCGGTTGGCTGCTTCAGATTGATGGTTGTATTACCTTCATTCTTTACGGTAACTGTGTAGGCCTGTGGTGCTTCTGTATAACCGGCTTTCACAGTACCAAAATCAACTATGCTGGGATTTACAGATAATCCAAATACATCTGCCGGTGCCACCGTCAAAGAAAATGTATATGTGAATACAACATTTCCGTCATTCAATACAGACACCTGACCTGTATAGGTACCAGCTTTCAACCCCATCTTCGGCTGAACTGCCAGAATAGCAGACTCCCCACCTGCTATAGAAGCCTGTGAAAGAGCTGCAGTAAATGCATTCTGTCCTGCCTCATCAAGAACAGCTGTCAGATTCGCTGCTGCATTTCCTGAATTGCTTACTGTAACAGACTTTGCATCTGGTGCTGCTGCATATCCTTCTTTTACAGAATCAAATGCAAGAGTACTTCCGCTTGCCGGATCTGCTGCCAGACTCGCTGCTGCCGGTGCATTCACTGTAAGGGATACAGGATAGGTGGCAAAATCCACTCCATTAACCTGTACAGTCACATCACCGGAATAAGTACCTGCTGTAAGACCAGCTACTGGCTGAACTGTCAATACTGAAGATTCCGTTGCGCCTGCTGCTAAGGTATCTGCTGAAAATGCTGCTGTAAAAGCTGCCTGTGCACCTGCGTCAAGCACTGCCTTAAGCTGTGCCTCTGCTGTGCCTGCCTGATTGCTGAAGCTTACAGTCTTCCCTGCCGGAAGTTCTGTATATCCAGCTGTAACAGGATCAAATGTAAGGGCTGTTCCTGCAGGCACGTCTGGTGTCACAGAAGGTGCCGGATCAGTTTTCTGCTGATCCTGTGGTGCATTTGTATCCTCACCATTTCCATCTGTTACCTGAGCTGCTTCATTCACTGTGAAATCTGCTTCAAAGGAAGCCTGTGCCCCTTCCTCGGTAGTATAGGTGATCGTGTCCTTATAAATACCAGCCGGTATACCCTCTCTTGGCTGAACCCATACATTTACAGATTCTCCTGCTTTCAAAGGCTCTGTAATATCCTGTACCATAAAGTGCTCTGGTGAAACACTGGTGAAATTCAAATCGCCTGTGCCTGTATTGGTAATAGTCACATACTGCTCACCAGGAAGCTGTGTATATCCTGCCTCTGCACTGCCAAAATCAAGTACATCAGTGCTGTTATCCATAGATACTTCTGCACTGTATGTCAGTTCCGGAGCATCTGCATCTGTAGTCTCCGGAATATTAAGAGTCTCTTCATTATTGATCTGGATCGCACTGTTGTCTGTATCTGCCGGAATATCCTGGGCAGTTCCCGTAGTGCCGTCATCAGAAGCCTCTGGAATATTTGTATCCTGGGTATCTCCTCCAGCCTCCGGGATGTTTGCATCCTGGGTGTCATCCCCTGCCCCCGGAATGTCTGTATCCTGGGTATCATCCCCAGTCTCCGGAATATTTGCATCCTGGGTATCATCCCCAGCCTCCGGAATGTCTGTATCCTGAGTATCACCCTGAACATCTATGTCTGCGTCTGAAGCACCCTCGCCTGCAGCCTCCGGAATCTGTACATCCTGCTGTGTAAGGTCATCTTCATTATCCTCATCCGGAGCAGGAGTCTCACCCTCTGCCACAACCTCCACACTAAGTGCCTTTAATTCACCTGTAAAACCAAGTTCTTCATTTCCTGTAATCTTAAGCTGGATCCTGTTGCCCATATCTTCCTGTACCAGGGTGTACGTTTTCTCTTTACCCACCTCAGTCAGTTCATCTCCAGTCTTTCTTGACCACTGGAATGTAACATCCTCGTCTGTAATCCCTTCAGGAATTACCTTTTTATACTCTGCTCTGAGCACACTTCCCACAGAAGCTGTTCCTTTGATCTTCAGCTTTCCCTCAAGCTTCACAGCCTGTGCTTCCGATGCAAATACAAGTGACGGAAGTAACGAAAGAGCCATAAGCATTGCCATTAGAACAGATAAAATCTTTTTGGGTTTCATATGCCATCCTCCTTTACATTTTATGTCCGGCAAATCATATCACTAATTCTGATCCGGATATATCTGCTGTTTTATTTTCTATATGTATTATAGCAGACTTTTTTTTCTTCATGTAAAATGGATTTACCTGACAGTTTCACCCTTCTACGATCAAATATGTTCCATCAGGAAGAGGAAAAACTTCACTTTCTTCTTCCAGTTCTTCATCTGAAAGTCCATCTACATCTGCGCCCATTCCGGACAGATATACTTTTACATCCTTGATGGAATCTACCACAACCGCCATGCAGTCTTCCAGAAAAGCCTCTGCCTCTTCCGGATTCTCTGCTACTGGTTCATCAAAAAGCTGTCCCTGTTTTTTCAGAAATATGTTAATGCATTCTTCTGTATACATATTATTTTCCTCCTGCTGTTCAGTTTCCTATTTAGTTGTGTTTTCTATTTAGTTGTGTCTCCTGCTTGCATGGAATTATCTTCTCGCCGGAGTAAGGGGAATTTTCTCTATATTTCCCTCCGACTGAAGAATAGCCTCCAACACCGGCTCTTCTCTTTCTGCCTCAAAATCTGCCGAAGCACGTACCCCCGGCTTGGAATGTGCCATGGCAAAGCTGTATTTTACTGCCCGAAGCATTTCAATATCATTGTATTCATCCCCAAAGGCTATACACTCATCTGCTGCAATACCATACATATCCTGTAAAGTTCGCAGACCAATGGCTTTATTTGTCTGAAAAGGTATAAAATCAATCCATACCGTTCCTGACGTCACAACCTTACAACGATCACTGAACCGGTTCTGCCAGTATTTTATACATTCATCTGTAACTCCTGCCGGCTCATATACTGCCATTTTCAAGCAAGGAAGCGTGATCTCCTCCACACCTTTGATCACCTTACAGTCACATTTCACCACATTCTTGAGCAGATTGTAATATTCCTCTGTTTTCGGCTGAATATAGTAAAAATCTTTTGTAGAGCAAGAGTATTCTGCACCTTCCTTTTCATTTACTGCCTGGATGATATCTTTCATCAGGTCTGAGTCAAAGGTTTCCTGATATAGGATCTTATCGTCTTTTACCACTAATGCACCGTTTTCACATATAAATGCCATGTCTGATACTACCGGGGCAAACAGACGTCTCATATTCGCATACTGTCTTCCGCTGGCAGCAGCAAAAAGAATCCCCGCTTTTTTCAGTCTTGGAATCAGATCAAACATTTCCTCTGGCAGATCCTGCGCTCCGTTTAGCAGCAAAGTTCCGTCCAGATCACTTGCGATCAATTTAATCATCTTTTTTCTCCCTGTAAATTTTCCATATATCTTTCGGTGTTTCAAGCAGAAGATCTGCACCGTTTGCAATCAATTCGTCTTTTGTGCGATATCCCCAAAGCACACCCACAGTCAGCATGCCAGCCGCTTTTCCTGTCTGCATGTCTGTGCCAGTATCTCCAAAATACATACATTCTTCTGGCTTTACATTCATGATCTGTGCTGCCTTTAAAGGTTCATCCGGTGCAGGTTTCCTGCGAATCTGGGAGCTTTGTCCGATCACCACATCAAAAAGATCCCCAAACAGTTCCTCTACCACTTTTACAGAAGCAATATGGGGCTTGTTAGAACAAACAGCAATTTTGACCCCAGCTTCTTTTAACGCATTTAAAGCTTCCATCATATGCGGATATACAGAAACCTTATAAAGTGGATCCTGGTCAAACCTTTCTCTGTACATTTTTCTTGCCTCTTCATAATGGTTCAGCTGAGGATCTCCTGCATCTTCCAAACATCTGCGAACCAGCATATCTGCCCCGTCCCCACAATAATATTTAAACTTTTCAGTGGGAAGTTCTCTAAGTCCCAATTCTGTAAGCACCTGATTAGCCACAGTCGCCATTGAATCCAGTGTAAATGCCAGTGTTCCATCCAGATCGAAAATACACGCTTTTCTCATAATCTCATCCTTTCAGATTTATCCCCATTTTTTTCGTTTCGTATAAAAGCCGTCCAACAGGAAGGCCGATCACATTATTGTAATCTCCCTTGATCTCTTTTACATAAATCCCGAAAGCCCCCTGGATCCCATAGCTTCCAGCCTTATCCATTGGCTCGCCTGTTTTTACATATGCTTGGATTTCTTCCAAAGACACCGGGTAGAACGTAACATCTGTACATTCCCAGAACGTATTGGTAAGCCACTGGCCAGCCTGTTTTTTAAAAACTGTCACACCTGTGTATACCTGATGAGTATTCCCTTGAAGGCAAAGCAGTGTTTGTACTGCGTCTTTTGCATCTTTTGGCTTTCCAAGTATCTTTTCCTGATAAACAACGATGGTATCTGCTCCTATAACCAGAGTTCCCTCTTCCCAAAAATGGCTTTCAGCCACCATCTGTGCTTTCTGGAAGGATAACTGTTCCACCGCTTCCCATGGGATATCTGTACTGATCTGTTCTTCTCCTGTTGCAGGAAGTACTGTAAAACTTACTCCTGCCAGCTGCAGAAGTTCTTTCCTGCGCGGAGATGCAGATGCCAGAATAATATTATCCATAATTCCTCCTGCAAATTCTTTTTCTTCGATTTTTAACATGCTATAGTATACCCTCTCCCTTTCTGCCATGCAACTTCTTTTATATTTTTCTTTTCTTTTTCAGGCAAAAGTATTACAATGGACACATTAGAAATGAGTAATCTAATCACTTGGTTTTACTCATAATATGAAAGGAGTATATCACCATGGCAAAAATTAATAAATACTGGGGATTTGTCGCTGTTGGCGCCCTGACAGCCGCTGCTGCTGGTGCTATTGCTGCAGCTTTTTTGAAAAATCGCACGGATCTTGAGGATTTTGATTTTGATGATGAAGACTTTGATCAGGACGAATCTGAAGAAAAGCCTGCAAAGGAATCTAAAGAAGCATTCCAGTCCTGGGAACCATCTCCAAACGATGAAACTGAAAATGACGTTACAGCCGCTTCCCAGGAAGATACAGCTGACGAAACCACAACTGCTGACAACTCCCAACCGGAAGCAAAGAATGAAACTGATAAGACTACTGATACTCCCCAGGAAGATGCAGCTGATGAAACTACAACCGAAATTCCTGTGGAATAAATAATTCAGGGGATGCAGGCCTTTAATACAGGCTGCATCCCCTTTCTATTTATCTTTATGCTTTTGGAAGTTTAAAGCTGCTCTTCAATGATACGATCCTGTTAAAAACAGGCTGCCCTTCTTTTGAATCATGAATATCCGCACAGAAGAAACCATTCCGCACAAACTGATAGCTGTCATATCCCTTTGCTTCCAACAGTGCAGGTTCCACATAGGCCTCTGCTTTAACCAGAGAATTCGGATTCAGGTTCAGGGAACCATCTTCTTTATTGTATACACCCTTTTCCTCATCTACAATGTTCTCATACAGACGAACCAGGACTTTTCCTGCATGGGTTGCTTCTACCCAATGGATCGTCCCTTTTACTTTACGTCCATCCGGTGCATTACCTCCCTTGGTAGCCGGATCATAGGTACAATGCACTACCCGTACAGTACCATCATCATCCGCTTCAAATCCGGTGCATGTGACAAAGTATGCATTCATCAGGCGTACCTCTGTTCCTAGGAAAAGTCTTTTGTATTTCTTAGGAGGTTCGATCATGAAATCTTCTCTTTCGATATACAATTCTTTTCCAAATGGTATCTTCCGGCTGCCCAGAGCTTCATTCTCCATATTGTTAGGAGCATCCAGATATTCAATCTGATCTTCCGGATAATTATCAATCACCAGTTTGATAGGATCCAGAACAGCCATCATACGCGGTCTTTTTAACTTAAGATCTTCTCTGATGCAGTATTCCAGTGCTGCATAATCGACAGAACTGTCTGCCTTGGAAACACCGCAAAGCTCTACAAATTTCTTAATAGATTCAGGTGTATATCCTCTCCTGCGAAGACCTGCAATAGATACAAGACGCGGATCATCCCAACCATCTACAATACCATCTTCTACAAGCTTTTTGATATAACGTTTACCAGTTACCACATTGGTAAGATACAGCTTTGCAAACTCGATCTGTTTTGGCGGATGGGGATACTCCAGTTCCTCTACCACCCAGTTATAAAGCGGTCTGTGATCCTCAAACTCCAAGGTGCAGATAGAATGGGTGATCCCTTCAATAGCATCCTCAATGGGGTGTGCGAAATCATACATTGGATAAATACACCAGGTGTCTCCTGTTCTGTGATGGGTACGATGAGCAACTCTGTAAATAACAGGATCACGCATATTCATGTTTGGAGATGCCATATCAATTTTAGCTCTCAGTACTTTCTCTCCATCACCATATTTGCCTTCCTTCATCTCTTCAAATAAATTCAGGTTTTCTTCTACAGAACGGTTGCGGTAAGGGCTTTCCTTTCCCGGCTCTGTCAGGGTTCCCCTATACTCACGGATCTGTTCAGCAGTCAGATCACAAACATAAGCTTTACCTTTTTTGATCAGCTTTACAGCAGCCTCATACATCTGTGGAAAATAATCAGACGCAAAAAACAGTCTGTCTTCCCAATCTGCTCCCAGCCAATGGATATCTTCTTTAATAGAATCTACAAACTCTGATTTTTCTTTGGTCGGGTTTGTATCATCAAAACGCATATTAAATTTACCATTGTATTCTTTAGCAAGACCATAATTCAAAAGAATAGACTTTGCATGGCCAATATGCAGATAACCATTTGGCTCCGGCGGAAAACGGGTATGAACAGTATCATAAACTCCCTCTGCCAGATCTTTATCAATAATATTCTCAATAAAATTCTTGGAAATGGTTTCGTTTTCCATCTTTTCCCCTCCTATTGCTAATGGTCTTACTTTTTCCCGCTTGTAAGCATTTTTATTTAGAAAAAAAGTCCTTGAAAATCAAGGACTTTAAAGCTGCTGACGGGAATCGGACCCGTGACCTCCGCCTTACCAAGGCGACGCTCTACCGACTGAGCCACAGCAGCACTGACTGCAAGCTTTTTGCCGCTCACAGTCAATTATATTAGCAGAGAACCGATTAATTGTCAACACTTATTTTTGCCTGACACGCATATTTTTTTTATGCCTGACACACATATTTTTTGTCTGGCACGCATATTTTTACCTGGCACATTAATTTTTGTCTGGCACCACTTATTTTTTCACTTGGCCGGAATGATCACATTTCTTACAAAATCCGTGTGACTTAAGTATTCATCCGTTACTTTTTTATTCACAAATTCCGCTTCTCCGTCCTGATTCCCAGACAGTTGAAAGTCTACACAGCCATCTGCAGTTATACTTCCATTTTTCACATTTCGTATTTCTTCCAGCATATATCTGGCTGTTTTTTCTTCAAAAGCCTGATACTGCCCGGCTGGCACCTGAAAACTTATCATCACAGAATACTCTTTTTTCCCCTGGATCCCAATTTCAGGAAAACGTACTTCTTTGAACAGAGTATATGATTCCCCATCCAGATCCTGGCCTGTGACTTTCAGAAAGAAACATGGCGTTCCATGTGCCTGTACGATTTCCTCACTATGAATGGTCTTTTGCAGTTTTATAGTTACATACTTTACATTCATAATCCTGAAGGACTGAAGCTGATCACTTGCTTCTATCTGACAGGTTACTGGTTTTCCTTTTTTATACCCTGTGGGTGCTTCCAATTCTGTCAATGTGTAAAGGCCTTTCGGTATCCGATTGATCCTGTAAGGTTTTTCACCGGAAATCCATGTTTCAACTACTGTTCCTTTGTCATCTGTCAATTGAAGTTTTGCACCTGAAATCGGCTTTCCAGTACTTTTATCAACTTTTAGGAATTCAGCTTTAATACAGGAATTTTCTACCAGGATCATATGATCCTTCTCCCCCTGGCACAGCCCTTTTTCATCAATCACAAATTCTCCGGATATCAGGTCTCCGGCATAGCCTTCCGGTATGTTGGTTTCCTGATAACAATAAGTGCCAGGAATATATCCACTTAAAAGTATAAGCCCCTGGGAATCTGTAAAAAGCTTCTGTCCTGTTTCCTTTCCACTATCTTTATTCCAGACCATAAATCCTACGCCCTGTAATGGTGTATACTCATTTTCCCCTTCCAGACGCTCAGATACTTTTTTCAGATATACTGTGGTCGGACTATTAATAAATACAGCTTCTGACGGCTGGCTTTCATACCCGGTGCTTTTCACTTCTACAATCTGGGGAGCCGGATCCGTACAATAACCTGCTGGTGGATTTATCTCAGACACCGTATATTTTCCGGCATATAATGGATCTGAAACACCTTTCCCGGATGTCAGAGTAAGCTGCTGCACTATCGTCCCCTCCTCCAGAAGTAAAGCTCCTGCCGGAGAATAAATATTTTCAGCAGACCGGATCTCAAACACGGCTCCAGGAAGTTCTTTCCCAGCAGCATCCGTTTTACGGATATGGATTTTTCCTTTTCCCAATTCTTTTAAAGTAGTATATACCGGCTGAGAAACAGCTGTCTTCGCCTGCGCATCTGTTTTGTGACAGCTTGTGACTGATGCACTATTGGAAATCCGGTAAACCAGATAATTACCTTCTGCTGTAGGTTGAAGCTGGCTTGTATCCATCCTGACCCGTATCTTAAAAATATATGTAGAGCCATAAAAGTCGCTATTAGATAAGTGTACAGACTGAAAGGTAATACCCTGACCTTCTGTAGAAACCTGGAACCATCCGGTTACATCTTCCCCTGTCTCTCCTTTGATCACCTGTACCGCTCCATCATAAACAGCTCCCACCGGAAGCATATCCGCAATAGTATATTGGTTATAATAGTAGGCAGGTGCCTCTACAGGAACATGGTTTGTCAAATAATAATAAAATGAATCGCCTGCTGCTCCAACCAGATTTTCTGTTTTTCCAGCCAGTTCTGCCAGGCTTACCTCCGTATTGCTAACATATTTGTAAATCTTCTGAGGATTCTCTCTTGCACCATAAGATTCTCCATCCCAGGCAAGCAGTCCCATATCCACTCCTGTATCCTCAGGAAATTTTCCGGTACTGTACTGTGCATATTTCTCCCTGCTGGATTCTGCCGGCCTGCGCCCCTGCTTGGAGTTACCTGCTGTTGCGATCAGCAGATTCAATTTGGAGCAATCCTTCAGTTCCCAATATACAGTACCATCCATCCATTTTCCCGTTTTTCCATGATAGTCTGTATTCTGAGCAGCATTCACCATCTGGTAGGTCTGATTAAACCTGGAAAAATCATTCTGATAGTAAGCAGAACAGCTTTTCATTGCATATCGTCCTGCCAGGGTACCATCCAGGAGACGGATTCCGAATCTCTGGCCTGCATCAATATCCAGCCAGCGAAAACTGTAATCCCCCTTTACCGGTATGCTTGTTCCATGCTTTAGAATCTCTATCCGGATATTCTGGTCCGCTCCACCAAATGCAAAACATAAGCCATATTTTTTCCAGAATCCAAAAGCAGGATAAATTCCCGATACTCCATTTCCATTATCATCCAGCACATAATCCTTATATCCTGTAACTGTAAAACGCATATCCAATCCGCAGTTCATTTCACTGTTAAACCCTACATTCTGCACAAGAAATCCATACTTTCCTGCTGCGTTCATATTCCTGGGGACAAAATAGATCACACCTCCCACTTCCAGATATGCAACATCATTTCCTGCATTATTAAAAGGAACAAATACAAATTTCTTTCTGTTATTGGAATCTCCCAGAAGATTATAATTTCCCTTATAAACTTCACTGCCGGCTGTTACAAGCCTGTATTCAGATCCGGAGGAAATGATAGCTTTCCCTTCTGTTACTGCAGTTATTTCATTTTTCAAATCCGGATCAGCAAGTTGATCCTCTATATTCTCCTGAATCTCTCCATTCTGATCAGAAAACTCTTCATCTGCTTCCTGCTGGTTAAGTAAATCCGTTTCTTCCATAACATCTTCCACGTCTTCAATTTCTTCAGGTATTTCAGCAGCAGTTTCAGGATCAGATGCTAAAACATCCCCTCTATTTTCGGACAGACTTTCATCAACATCCTGGATTTCCCAATTCTGATAAGTTTCTTCCAGTTCCTGGCTGCTTTGCCCATTCTGGCTTTCGGTATTTTCCGCCTGTACATATCCAAGACCACTTCCTGCCAAAAGCAAGACAGCCACCATACCTGCAAGCAGGCGTATCCTGCCTTTCTTTTTCTTATTATACATACGATTCCCCTTTCTGGTCTGTCTGCTCCTGTTTCAAAAATTCCTGATAAATCAACGACAGGCTTTTTCCCTCCACATTTGTCTGGATCACCTGCGCTTTTACCTGAACCTTTAGCAGCTCATCTCCTTTCAGATCTCCTTCCAGATAATTCACCGCACGAATATTTCTAAATAAAGGCTCCGTCTTTTCTCCTGGTTTTAAGATTTCCGGATATCCATAAACATAGACCTGCTGATCTTCCTGTTCTTTCTGCCTCACCAGTTCCCAGCCTTTTTCTGCTTCAAAGGTAAATACCGCTCTTGATTCCTTGTTCATTTTCATCTTTGTATCGTCATTAACAACAGCTATCTCTCTTTTCGGTATACGGACTTCCAAAAACGCATATTCCTCATTTAACCCTGTATTTTTCACAACCGGATCCTTTTGGGTACTCTCACCAGGATGTAAATACATTTTCTTTTCCGGATTCCAGTGGGGTTCCTCTAATACAGCTTTTATGTTTCCTACAGTGATCACATTTTGCACCTCTCCAACCGCATCTTTTAAATAAGCTGCTGATGTGCCTCCTGCGATAAGACAGGTTCCCATCCCCACTGCTGCTAAAATCTTACATTTTTTTCTGTTTACCTTCAGCATTTATGTTTCTGCTTCTCCTTTCTTTTCATAAACAGACAGATCCCTTCTGCCAATACCAGAAGAATTATCAGTGTCACCATCCCGCATTTTGTCTTAAAAAACAAAATTCCATATCCCACTACAGGTATACACCCTTTGACGATTCCCTGGATCTGCTCTTCTTTCACCGGGCATGCATCCCAAATTTTATTTCTGTCCCCTTTTGTAAACAGCACCTTCCTTTTTTCGTCAATCCTTACCACCCGGTGGGTGACCGTACCTTCCTTCTGCCCTATCCGGTATGTGATCACATCCTTTGGTCTGATCCTGGAAAAGGATATTTTTCTCACATAAATCACAGCGCCTTTTGGAATTTCAGGTTCCATACTTTCGGAAATCACCGTATAACATTGCATTCCTAAAACCACAGGAACAGCCATCATAAACATGCCTAGACAGAATACCCCTTCTGTCATTCTCACCAGCCAGGATCTAACGCCTTTCATTTTTTCGAATTTCCTTTCTTAAATTCAGCTGCCTTCTTTTTGTATATTGCTATCATACTGATTCCAATTACCAGAAGACATAAATTGGCTGATATTTTTGAACTGTCATCTGTTTTAGGGCTGATCCTGGCTGACATACCCATTTTGGTACCAGCATTGCCATATGATGAAGGATTCGCTGCCTGATCATTCTTTCCTGCATCGTCTGCGGTTTTATTGTTCGGATCAGTTTCTTCACCATAAAAAACCCAGTCTACTTTTCCGGTAAGATTCTGGTATTCATTGCCCATTTCCGTATTCACCCAAAGCTTCACAACCAGTTCCTTTTTTGTTTTTCCCAAAAACCTCCCAAGCAAAATCCCTTTTGTCAAAGGTTGTCCTGATCCTTTCGTTTTTCCATTCACAGCACCCTGGTAAAGCACTTTATTTCCTTCCTTTACCTGTATAAATGCATATTTTCCAAGAAAGGTCTCTATCTTTTTCTTCATCACGCCTGTCTGCGATTTCCCGGAATTATCCTCTGCTTTCAGATACAGATCCATACTGTTTCCACTTTGATTATTTATTTTTATGCTCTGTGTCCTTGCGCATCCTGGAAGAAGGTTTTTAAAATTTGCAAACAGATCTGCATCTCCTTCATTGATCACAATCTTAGAATCTTTCTTCACAGTAACCTTTGTTACCGTATCGCAGGCTCTGCATTTGCTTTCTGATACCCCCAGAACTTCTTTCTTTACCTTCCACAGATCTTCCAGTGCTGTGCTTGAAGCCTGTATGCTTTCTAATTCAACAAGGATTTCCCCATCCTTCCCCTTATACTGGTTGTCTGCCTCCTTACGAAGCCAAAAGCCTTTTAAAAGCGGCTCCTTTGTCGTCTTTCCCGGTTCCAGAATATCTGTATAATACCAGTAACCATCCCCCAGATTCTTCCATTTTTCCGTATTAAACTCCATTTGTATCATAGCCGGATCCAAGGATGGATCCGGTACCAGCTGATCTTCTGTATTCCTTTTCCCCAGAACTCCGGTAATGCGAAGTCTTATAAAGCTATCCCGTGTTCCGGTATTTTTCACATTCACGATTTTAGAAATCTTCTGGCCTGGATTCACATGATCCGGTATCTGATATTCCTCAATGATCCGATTGGAAAAAGAAGCTGTGATAAGAACATTTCTGGATCTTCCGGAGATTTTCCACGCTCCTGCTGCCGTACAGGTAAGCAAAAGAACTCCAGACGCTGTAATCATTATTTTTTTAAATATCTTTTTCATCTGCACCTCCTGTTAACTGATCCATAACAGCCCAGGCCTCCTTTGGTGCAGTGATTCCCTGTGCCTGAACTGCCTGTACAGAAATATCCAGCCTGTAGCCATCCACCAATTGAATCTGACGGTTATCCCAATCGGTTGGTATCACAATCGTGGTAAAAAGCATAGACTCTTCTCCATTATTCAAAATTCCGGTTCCGTCTTTTCCCTTATAATTAAAAACAAGACTTGCTTTCCCGGATCTGTATGTATCCTTTTCCCACAATGGGTTTATCATAGAATAAGAAGTCATCTCCTTCAGGGAATATCCTGGTTTCCGGTTCTGTACAAGCTTAATTGATTCTCCTGTATTGGTATAGCTTCCTTTAAATTCCGGATCATAATATATTGTTTTATAAATCAGATTTAGTTTTTCCATGTCAGAAATCGGTTCTCCCTGTTTGTCCAGGATTTCCACCTTCATCCGTACATAACAGGGTTCTTCCCCATGACTGCTATCTGTAATATTCTTAACTGTAGGATTTTTATATAAGGTACACCCCGGATATAGATTTTTACCATCATTATCCTTTTTGGGGTCCCACTCCGGTTCTTTCAATCCTACCGTCAGGTTGCCTGTGGTAAAACGGTTGATCTTTTCATCTTTATCTGTAAAAAAAGACATTGTGTCACCTTTCCATAACGCAGCTGTACACAGGCATATACAAATCACTATTTTCCCTGCCCTTAGTAAAAAATTATTTTTCTTCATCCTGCAACAATCCTTCCACATATTTCATTCTACAATTCCAGTTCCTGGAACAATCCTGCCTGATAAGCCTCTTCTGGACTGTTTAGTCCAAAATACCTTTCCCCTTCCATCTGCTGAAGCACCCTTCCTGAAACTCTGATTTCCACACCGCCTATCTGCCTGATCTTTTCAGCCATCAGATTGTTTACTTCTTTCCTTACTTGTACCTGTGTAAATAAGGGCACCGTTGTTTCTCCCTTCTCCGGAAGCTGACGTTCAAGAACTTTTTTATAATAAAAGCACTGCCTGACATCTTCCCTGCTTTCTCCTTTAAACCGAACCCAATCTGCCTTCTTTGGATCATCTGAATTGTAATCAATCTCGAATACCTGGCTAACTAGCTTCATGTCTTCCTTTGTCAGCTGTTCTCCTTTTTTTCTTTCATCAGAATCCCTGGTATAAACAAATTCCACTTTCAAAGCTACCAGTTCATCCATATCAATAGACGATGTATTCGTAACCTGCGGATCCTTCAAAAGCTTTATTCCCGGAATCACCAACAAGCCTTTTTCCGGTTCCCATGCCGGTTCTGTAAGAACTGCCTGCATCCCTTTCGCTCCTGCAAAATCCAGATGATTCACAACCTTTCTTTCATCTGTCAGATAAGCACCTGTTCCCTGATAAAGTGCCCCTGAAATGCAGGCAATCGCCAGAAGCAGCCCTATAGCTTTTATATTTTTCCTCATTCTTTCCCTCCATCAAGCGCAGCAAATGCAGTCTCTGCATTTGTAAATCCGTAAGCCTGGACAGATTCAGTATAAACAATCAGATCGAATGGACAGATTTCTTCTTTTATCAAATCCGGCTTTAACTGAATTCTTTCAAATAAGGGCTCTGTCTTTTCACCTGCTGCCAATGCATTATCATAATAATAGTAGCCATCCTCTTGCCGGCTCCATTTTCTGTGGATCTGCAAAGGCTCACACTGTGACTCCCCACGCGAATCCGAAAAATGCACTCTGATCCGTACATAGACAGGAATTTTACTGTCATTGACTACCCAGGGCTTTTTGACGATCACATCGCCTGGTTGCGGATCCTCCGGTGGTTTAAATTCTTCTTCTATGTGTACTTTATTTTCTGCAGCCCTTATTTCATTTTGTTTCACATCATCATCAGTCAGATAGGCATAGGTAACTGCCCCGGCTCCCAGAACTGTCATACAGCCCAGTGCAAATAAGATCATGATTTTTCTTTTCATTTTCTGATAGATTTTATTTAGCTCCTTTCAAGTTCATTTTTTTCAGAAGTAAAAGTCATTCTCCCGCCCTTGCGCAAGCACAGGTGGGATCAAACCTTTTGACACTGTAATCATAGAATTACTGAATCAGCACAAGGGAATCACCTCCAGAAATGAAAAAAGACATGTACATGCTCCAGCATGTGCAAAAATAAATAGTACAAATTATCAATTTAAAAAGATACAAAAATGAAAAATGATCAGATTAAGATCAAAAGAAATTAGATTTATGAAATGTAACGCTGAAATATTTATAAGATGGCTATATCTTACCAAATAGAGAAAAAAAGTCAATGAAAGAACTATAAAGATCTATAAAAAAAGCCTAAAACTTTTCACACCTGAAAAAACAATGTTACAGAACATATTTCTTTTCCAGATAATTACGGATCTTTGTGCGGATCCTTCGTAAAGCATTGTCTACAGACTTAGGATTCTTGTCCATCAGCATCCCGATATCTGCATAGCTTTTTCCTTCTAAATAATAATTTAACACTGTATTTTCCATTGGGCTTAAAGCCGATTTGATTTCATCTTCCAAGGCACGGGTATTCTCCCTGTCAATGATGATCTCTTCTGGTGTTTCAACCCATGCTTGCGCCAGGGGGCTTTCTTCATCCTCCTGGCTTAGCGAAATATAGGTATTTAATGGCATATGTTTCTGTCTGTTGGAACTTTGAACAGCACTGTAAATCTGACGGTCAATACACATCTGTGCAAAGGTAACAAAAGAAGCTTCCTTTCCCGGATGATAATCCCTGACAGCTTTAAAAAGCCCAATCATCCCCTCCTGAATCAGGTCATCTGTATCACCGCCTATAAGGAACATTGCTCTGGCTTTCCGCCGTACAAGATATTTATATTTTTCGATCAGATAATCCGCAATTCCCGTTTCACCGGCACGCAGTCTTTGAATCAGCTCTTCATCACTATATTTACTGTACTGTTCCATAATTCCTCCTGCCCTTTACAGGCGTTTCAGGAAAGTCGCTGACGAACGATCTCGTATGCAAGTATACCTGCCGCAACTGAAGCATTCAGAGAATCAATATCCCCTTTCATGGGAATTGCTGCTGTAAAGTCACATTTTTCTCTGATCAGACGGCTGACTCCTTCTCCTTCATTACCGATCACCATACCGATAGGACCTTTCAGGTTCAGGTCATACATCCTATCACCATCCATATCTGCACATACAAACCAGATACCGGCCTCTTTCAGTTCATCAATTGTCTTTCCAAGATTTGTTACTTTTGCCACCGGTGTATAATTCAATGCACCTGCAGATGTTTTGGCAACGGTAGCTGTAAGGCCCACTGCCCTTCTTTTGGGAATGATCACTCCATGCGCCCCTGCCAGATTTGCAGTCCGGATGATTGCTCCCAGATTATGCGGATCCTCAATATTATCAAGCAGGAAAATAAATGGCGGCTCGCCCTTTTCTCTTGCTTTTTCCAGAATATCCTCTACGGTAGAATACTCATAGGCAGCAATCTGGGCGATCACTCCCTGATGGGAGCCTGTCTGGCTTAACTGATCCAGCCGCTCCTTTGGCACGTAATTGATAATCGTGTCTTTTTTTCTGGCTTCACGAGCAATACTTCTTACCGGACCATCCTGACACCCATCCAAAATAAAAAGCTTGTCGATCACCTGTCCTGAACGAAATGCTTCCATTACTGCATTGCGTCCCTCTATCTGCTCACTCATATTATTCCTCTTTCACCTTAATATTCCTGGGGTAATCCCAGCTTTACCAGTTCAAGGATCCTTGAAAAATCCTCTTTTAAATAAAGATACCCTACAAGCGCTTCAAACCCAGTGGCCCTTCTGTAATCAGACATTGTGGCATGCTTGGCCATTGTACCTGAATGGGCATTCCTGCCTCTTTTATAAACTCCATGCTCTTCCTCTGTAAGTACAGGCTCGATCTTCTCGATCATTGCAGATTGGGCAGACGCCTTTACAAGGCTGCTGGCTTTTTTGTGAAGCTGGTTCACCGGACAGTTTCCACGCTTAACCAAAATGGTCCGTATGATCAGTTCATAAACACCATCTCCAATATACGCCAGTGTTAAGGGAGAATAGGTCCTAAGGTCCCTATCCTCCAATTGAAACTGCTGTTTAAGATTATCTAAATTCTTTTCCATTTTACACCTTCGCGTGTATCTTTAAGCTGAATCCCCTTTGCAAGAAGTTCATCTCTGATCTCATCAGCCCTTGCAAAGTTCTTGGACTTTCTTGCTTCCTGGCGCTCCTGGATCAGATCTTCAATCTCTTTATCAAGAATTTCGTCTTTTTTCTCCACGTTCAGTCCCAGAACTTCACACAGATCCTTCATTGTAGTGAACAACTGCCCTGCAAACTCTGCTGAGCTTTCTCCTGTTACATTTGTATTGGAAAATTTAACCAATTCAAAAACTGCTGCCAGAGCATCTGCTGTATTAAAATCATCATCCATGGCATCTTCAAATTTTGTAACAAAGCTTTCAGATTCTTTGATAAGTTCTTTTTCTTCCTGAGAAGCTTCTCTGACTGCTGCATGGTCTTTCTGGTCCGCAAGCTTTCCAGCTGCCTCCACAATACGCTCCAGGGCATTTTTTGATGCTTCCATCAGATCTGCGCTGAAATTCAGCGGACTTCTGTAGTGTGCATTCAGCATAAAGAAACGCAGTACCTGAAGATCATACTGCTGGCTGATCTCACGGACTGTACGGAAATTACCCAATGATTTGGACATTTTACGGTTATCAATATTAAGGAATGCATTATGCATCCAGTAACGTGCAAAAATCTTGTCATTGCAGCACTCGCTCTGGGCAATCTCATTCTCATGATGTGGGAAAATAAGATCTTCCCCACCTGCATGAATGTCGATCTCTTCACCAAGATATTTCTTAGACATTACAGAGCACTCTATATGCCAGCCCGGACGTCCTTTGCACCATGGAGATTCCCAGTAAGGTTCGCCTTCTTTTTTTGGTTTCCAAAGCACAAAATCCAGGGGATCTTCTTTCTGATCTTCACCAGATACCTGAAGTGCACGGAAACCAGATTGGAGGTCATCCAGATTCTTATGGGACAGCTTTCCGTACTCCTTAAATTTCTTTACCCTGAAATATACAGTACCATCGTCTGCTGCATATGCATAGCCTTTATCCATTAAGGTCTGGATCATACGGATCATCCCGTCGATTTCCTGAGTAGCCTGTGGATGAACAGTAGCAGGCTTTACATTCATTCCTGCCATATCCTTTTTACATTCTGCAATATAGCGTTCGGAAATCTCCTGTGCACTTACACCTTCTTCCAGTGCCTTTTTGATGATCTTATCATCCACATCTGTAAAGTTTGACACATATTCTACCTGATACCCTCTATATTCAAAGTATCTGCGGACAGTATCAAAAATAATCATAGGTCTGGCATTTCCAATGTGGATCAGATTATATACGGTAGGACCGCAGACATACATTTTTACTTTACCCTCTTCCAGAGGAACAAATTCCTCTTTCCTGCGGGTCAGTGTATTATAAAGCTTCATGATTCTCTTTCCTCCATCTTATTATTCAGAAGGCACACTGCCTGGGCAGCGATCCCTTCTCCCCTTCCTGTAAATCCAAGGCCTTCTTCTGTCGTAGCCTTAATATTCACACAGGACACAGGTATTTCCAATGTTTCTGCCACATTCCTGATCATCTCCGGAATATGGGGTGCCATTTTGGGCTTCTGGGCAATAATCGTCGCATCAATATTCCCAACCTCATATCCGCTGGAATCTATTAGTTTCTTCACATGGGAAAGCAGCACAAGACTGGAAATACCGGAATAGGCCGGATCTGAATCAGGAAAGTGCTTACCTATATCCCCAAGTGCAGCCGCACCAAGCAGTGCATCCATAATAGCATGAAGCAGCACATCCGCATCTGAATGCCCAAGCAATCCCAGTTCCCATGGGATCTTCACTCCTCCAAGAATCAGGTCACGGTTAGCCGTCAGCCTGTGAACATCATATCCCATTCCGATTCTCATTGTCAGTATTCCTCTTTCGTAACGATTCAGTACAAAATGCATTCCCCTGCTGAATAGTTACACTCTTTCTTTTTAAGCTGAAAAGCCGGGAATATCCTATCAGCTAATCGGATGTATCCCGGCTTTTATCATTTATTTATGTGCCTGATTATTTCTCGATGGCTGCGATCACTTCTACTTCGCAGAGAACATTCTTTGGAAGTGTTTTTACTGCAACACAGGAACGGGCTGGCTTATTCACGAAATATTTTGCATATATTTCATTGAACTGTGCAAAATCACCCATGTCAGCAAGAAAACAAGTAGTCTTAACTGCATTCTCAAAAGATGTCCCTGCCTCTTTAAGAACAGCGTCCAGATTCTTCATTACCTGCTCAGCCTGAATCTGAATCGTATCTCCTGCAAGCTCTCCTGTAGCAGGATCAACCGGAATCTGTCCGGATGTAAACAGTATATCATTCAGAATAATTGCCTGGGAATATGGTCCGATCGCTGCCGGTGCCTTATCTGTATAAACTACTTTCATTTGTTATTCTCCTTTCAAATGATTTCTCTTTTTTATAACTATTCAGTACCTCACAGGATACTGACTGCTGAATAGTTACCTTTATTCATCATAATATATCATATAGCAAGTCTGGTCAAGCTATTTTCCTGAGGAGAAAGAGTCAGCTTCCCTCCGGCACATTTTCCAAATATTCATAAACCATAGCAGAAATCTTCCGTATATCATCTATGGCATCCTCTTCCTTAGGACACTTCTCTGACATCACACATAAAATATAATCTGTATGATTTCCATAAACAATGGCTATATCATGCTGGGTAGTGTCTGTTTCCCCAGTCTTATTTGCAATCGTTACAGATGCATCCAGCACCTGCGGAATCTTGGTACGATTCTTCTGCCCAAGCAGCAGTTCCAGCATTGCCTGTGAATCCTTACGGCTTCCGCACTCTTCCCTGTAGATCTTCTCCAGCAAAAGTCCGCAATCCTTCACAGAAGTGGTATTATTCTCTCCGATTCCAACCGGTGTTGTAGATGAGGGAGCAAGCGTATGAAGCACCTGCGTATCCTGATAACCCTCTGCTTTAAGATATTGATTGATTTTTCTGGCACCAGCTGCAAAATCATGTTTCTTGGTCTGAAGACGAACCAGTTCATTAAATGATTCATTATCACTGACTGTGATCATATTACTAAGAAGGGTTCCTATCTTCTTTGATACCTCCTTACTGCCAGCGTCTTTCTTGAGGATGTTTTCTTCGCTCTGTGTAACCACATCCATATTATCATAGGTCTCGGCCATTACAAAGGCCTTGATCAGGCTGGCGGATGCCATCCTCTGGTTGTTGATCACCAGCTTGTCATCTGTTCCAAGATCTTTTACATAGATGCTCCATTCCCCTTCAAAGTCTGTTACCATTTCCTGCAAAGATAGCTTCAGCCTTTGTATGCCGCCCTCATCCATATTCTGAATCCTGCCATCTGCATCATATACATAACCCTGGGAAGTGGTCCCTGCCTCTGAAGCCAGTACCCCGTTCTCTCCAAAATAATAATATCCATCAAAGCTTCTGCCATTTGAATCCATTGAAATATAAAAAATCCCAGGATCTGTATTCATCTTGCCGTTTTCATCGAAATAATAATAGGAATCATAGGTTTTTCCATTTAGAGTCAGCTGCTGGATATACCTGATCTGAGGTGCAGCAGAAATCCTGCCCAGATTATTAATCATATAACATCCATCTGCTGTATATCCGTCTTCCTCAGATGAAACAGAAAGGTTTTTCAGATAAGCCAAATATGGCACATGAGCCTGAAATTTCCCACTTTCATCATGATAATAGTATCCTTCAAAAACAGTCCCATCGATAGTAAAATTCTTGAAATAATGAACTGCTGGACGATTATCTCTGGATCCATCTTCTTTCAGACAATAAAATCCATCGCTTTTCAGAAGATACATCCCGCTTCCGTCCTGGATAAGACGCACCTGTGCTTCCTCTGTAACAGACAAAAGACTGCCACCAGCAGCAGCCTGAGGCTTAACTGTAAAAATAACGATCCCCAGTACTGCCACAGCCACGGCTATCACTTTTGCGTATCTTTTCATATACTGCTCCTTATATTCCTTATGCATCTAATACAGTGAATATTAAGTAACCACCATATTGACTTGCCTTAATTTTCACTGCACTAGTCTCATCCTTGCGGAGCGTTTTATGTAATAGGAACATTACAGAGTAATTGCCGATTACATAAGAAAGTATCCCTACTCCACAGTTACGGATTTTGCCAGATTTCTGGGCTTATCCACATCCAGTCCTCTGCCTACGGAAACGTAGTATCCGAACAGCTGAAGTGGAATGATGGCCAGTGAGTTGGTAAAATACTGACTGGTCTTTGGAATATAAATCACATAATCTGCATTTTTCTCAATATCTGTATGTCCCAAATTGGTAAGAGCCATTACAAAAGCGCCTCTGGTCTTTACTTCCACAATATTACTGATCGTTTTCGGATACAGCTTCTCCTGTGTGGCTACTGCAACAACAAGGGTACCGTCCTCGATCAGGGAAATCGTTCCATGCTTTAATTCTCCTGCCGCATATGCCTCTGAATGAATGTAAGAGATCTCTTTCAGCTTCAGGGATCCTTCCATTGCAATGGCATAATCGATCCCACGGCCAATAAAGAACATATGACCGGCAGCCAGATAACGGTTGGCAAATTTTTGAATCTTCTCTTTCATGCCAAACAGGGATTCAATCTGATCTGGAAGCTGAATCAGGTCACTTCTCAGCTGTGCAAATTCTTCATCTGTGAGCATGCCTCTTACTTTGGCAAATTTCATAGAAAGCAGATACATAGCTGCAAGCTGTGCACTGTACGCTTTGGTAGTGGCAACGGAAATTTCCGGGCCTGCCCATGTATACATTACATTATCTGCTTCTCTAGCAATAGAGCTTCCTACTACATTAACGATACCCAGTGTTCTTACTCCATGATTCTTTGCGTCACGCAGTGCTGCCAGCGAATCAGCTGTTTCCCCTGACTGGCTGATAATGATCACTAGCATATTATCTTCATAGATAGGCTCACGATAACGGAACTCACTTGCCACATCTACTTCTACCGGAATCCTGGCCATGCTTTCAATCACATATTTAGCAGTCATACCTACATGGCTGGCAGAACCGCAGGCAACAATATCAATCTTACGGATGCTGCGTATCTCCTCATCTGTCATCCCAAGCTCCTCGATCACTACATCATCGTCTTTTAATCTGGGGCTGATGGTATCTCTCACTGCCTTAGGCTCTTCGTATATCTCTTTCAGCATAAAGTGCTCATAACCGCCCTTTTCAGCTGCATTAATATCCCAGTTAATGGTTGTAGGTGTTTTCTCGATCTCTTCGCCATCAATATTATAAAAATGTATATTCTCTCCGGAAAGACATGCAATCTCTTCATTCTCCATATAATATACACTTCTGGTGTATTTCAGGATAGCCGGCACATCTGATGCGATCAGATTGCCCATGCTGCTTGCACCTACGATCAATGGACTGTCTTTACGTGCTGCATAAATATGATGGGGATGATCCTTAAACATGATCCCCAGTCCATAGGAGCCTTCTACTCTATGCATCACTCTCTCGATTGCCTCTATCGGATCTCCCTTGTAATAATCTGTAAGCAGATGTACCAGTACCTCTGTATCTGTCTCAGACTGGAATTCATAGCCTTTATTTTCCAGTTTTTTCTTTAATTTGGCATAGTTCTCAATAATGCCATTATGTACTACTGCAATGGAATGATCCTTATTAAAATGAGGATGTGCATTCACATCTGAAGGACAGCCGTGGGTTGCCCATCTGGTATGACCAATCCCACAGCAACCCTTCATAGTTTCGCCGCCATGCGTAAGTTCCTCCAGAACTTTCAGTCTGCCCATGGTTTTCTTGATCTGGATCTCCTGTCCGTCAAAGACAGCAATCCCTGCAGAATCATATCCTCTGTATTCCAGCTTTGAAAGACCATCCAGCAAAATAGGTGCTGCCTGCTTGTCACCAATATATCCAACTATTCCGCACATGAGATTACCTCCTGTTTTGTATGTGTATAATCACTTTTTTCACCGAAAAACCTATAAACTCATAAACTTTCCCATGCTAAAAATATAACAAAAGTATACCCTAATTTTTCGGTCTGTCAAGTGCTTTCCAAAATCCCTCCAGCTTGCCCTCCAGTGTAGCCAGGCTGCAGCTTTGTCTGTCATCCCATTCCCTTGGGAACAATTCACCATATTTTCTGTCTGCGAAACGTTCATCTAAAAGCAGTATCACACCTGTATCCTCCCTGGTCCTGATCACTCTGCCTGCTGCCTGAAGTACCTTATTCATACCAGGAAAGCGATATGCATAATCAAACCCGTTCTCCCCTTTATCTGTATAATATTCTCTCAGGATCTCCCTTCTGATACTAACCTGGGGCAGTCCTGTACCAATGATCACTGCACCGATCAACTTATCTCCAATCAGATCGATTCCCTCAGAAAAAATGCCTCCCATAATGCAAAAAGCAGCGAACGTATAGTCATGTATATCAAAATTCTGAAGAAAGGCTTCTCTCTCCCTTTCACCCATGCCAGGATTCTGACATACTGTTCTAACCCAATCCACAGAAAATTCTTCTTCGTAAACATTATATACGTCCTGCAAAAGCCGGTATGATGGAAAAAAGATCATATAATTACCTTTTTTCTTCCATACTGTTCTGGCTATGTACTCTGCAATCCGTCTGTATTCACTGTAATTTCTCCTAGTATACCGGCTGCTCACATCCACACCTGTAAGGATACACCTTTGTTCTTTACTAAAAGGCGACCTGACATAGATTCCATAATCATCCGAACGTACACTTAACAGCTTTCTGTAATAAATCATAGGAAGAAGCGTTGCGGAAAAGAAAACTGTGCTTATTCCTTTTTCAAGGGAAGCATTCAGATTCCCTGCAGGATTTACACAGTACAAATGAAGGCGGAACTTCCCATCCTCACTGTTCTCTGTATAAACCACATAGTTATCATCTACTAATTCGGAAATATTAAGAAAATCCCTTACTGAAAAATAGAAATCCAGAATCTGATCTGACAGTTCCTGATTTTCCGATTCTTCCATAAACTTCTCCAGTTCTCCGAAAACTCTCAACATAGCAAGTGGTATCATTCCTGCATTCTCCAGTATTTGATAGCCTTCACATTCTTTTTGCATGGATAACAACTGACGATTTACCTTGTCCAGGCTTCTTGCCAAAGTCGGAGCCTTTTCCCTTACTTTCTTTCGTACTTCCAGCACTTCTTCCTTGCAGACAGAAGCACTGTACATTTCTCTCCCTCTCTCCACCAGATTATGTGCTTCATCTATAAGAAATATATAATCGCCTGAAACACCTTCCCCGAAAAACCGTTTCAATCTGGCATTGGGATCAAATACATAATTGTAATCACAGATCACGCCATCTGCCCATAAAGCCAGATCCAGGCTCATCTCAAAAGGGCACACCTGCCATTTTCTTGCCTGATCCTGGAGCGAATCTCTGTCATAGCTGTGTCCGGAGGTCCATAACTCATAAACACATTCATTGATCCGGTCAAAGTGACCTTTAGCATATGGGCAGGCCTTTGGATTACACTCTGTTTCTTCCTGAAAACAGATTTTTTCCTTGGCAGTCAAAGTGATCACCTTAAACTTCAGACCTTTTTCCTTCAAAAATGAAAAAGTCTCTTCTGCTACGGTTCTGGCAATCGTCTTGGCAGTAAGATAAAATATCTGCTCACCATGTCCTTCCCCCACTGCCCGCACTGCCGGAAAAATGGTGGATATGGTCTTCCCCACACCTGTAGGTGCCTGGATAAAGATCTGCTTTTCCGCAGATATGGCATGGTAGACACTACTAACCATCTGCCTCTGCCCATCTCTGTACGGAAATGGAAATTCAAGATCCTGCATGGAGTGATTCCGCAGCTCTTTCCATTGAAGCTGATAAGAAACCCATTTGTGGTAACGGTCAAGAAGTTTCTGATACCAGTCTTTTAGTTCCTCCAGCATAAATGACTCACCGAATCTATGTATCTGTTCTGTATCAAGGTTCACATAAGTCATCTGGATATCAATCTGATCCAGAGATTCCATCTCCCCATACATCCTGGCATAACACATTGCCTGGGCCTTATGAACCAAAACCGGTGCTTCCATCTGCTCCGGATCTGATGCGATCCCTTTTATCTCATCAATAACTGTAATATCATCCTTCGTAAAAATCCCGTCAGCCCGCCCTTCTACAAGGATGATCAGATCTTCATATTCTGTTTTCCATTTCAGGCTGACCTCAGCCTGATAACCGGCCCCCATTCTTTTCTGTATCTTGCGATGGATGCGGCTTCCTTTCTGCATGGCTTCCTTATCCGATACACTGTGCCGGTTATCAATGTCACCGCTTCTTAAAATAAATTCTACCAGGTTCCTTACTGAAATACGAAATACAGGTTTAGCCATTTTCATTCTGATACAGTATCTCTTGCCCTCTCACATAGTCAAGCCGGATAGTTATATCCGCTTTGCTGATGGATATTGTAACACATACATTATGTAAATTCCACCATGTTCCTTCTGTATTTCAAAGGCAGAAGCTGCTGCTGAAGTGCTGTATTCTTCCTTTCCGGAATAGTAATAGCACTGCAGAATACCCTCCACAAATCTTCATAAATCTCCGGATTTCCCGGCGTCTGGTCTGTCACCTTAGGCTGTACGTTCTGAATCACAGTGCAGGCAGACTGCACAGGATGTATCATTGCCTTTTTTCTTTTCTTATCATAAATCATCCAGTTCTCGCCTTGAAAACGGTCTTGAAAATGTGTGCCCAGCATTTCCAGGATATCATTAGCAGGCTCTATTTCAGAAAAAAGTACCTGACCGCCGATTTCCCTGAACCTTAAAAATCCATAGTAATGATGCAATTCTCTCCAGACTCTGGTTCTTAATCGTGATACCTGTCCCACATAAGCATCTGCTACATCTTCCATGATGCCGGGATCCCACTTTCCATGGAAAAAAGACTTATAAAGAGTATAAAAAACCGCAGTTCCACGATCCGGATCCGAAGAGGCTGCTGCATACCACAAATCCTGGCAGACGGCAGATCCCAGATTCTTCAGAATAGTTCTCGTTACCCGCCCGGCTTTCTCGCTGTCTGACCGTACATGATGTAATCTGGTAAAAAGTTCCATATTCTCCGGCTCACAGGTACGGATCTGAATCTGCACCTTTTTAGCTTCCATCCATCCGTCATATACAGCCGTAAAAATCCCCTCTGTACTATCCTCGCAGATAAACACTGTCTTCTCCTGATTCACAAAGCATACCTCCTCTCAATCCCATCCTCTTCTCGGTCAAAAAAAGAAAGCTGCCGGCAGGTACTGTAAAGAAGCTGCTCTGGTCTCCTGGCATCTGTTATATTCCGGATAATATAATCTTCTTCCAGCTTAGTCCTGTACATCATCCTGCCATTGCAGGTAATAAAATATAATGCACGCTTCAGAACTACTCCGATCTTCTGTAAATCGGTAAAATCCAGAGAATGCGTCTTTCTTGCGCCTACAATCCTCCTGGCAGATCTGTCACCGATCCCAGGGACCCGAAGGAGCTGATAATACCCGGCTGTATTGATCTCCACCGGAAAATATTCCAGATGGCGTATTGCCCAGTTGCACTTTGGATCCAGCTGAAGATCAAAATCAGGTCTGGATTCAGATAAAAGCTCAGAAGCCTTAAATCCGTAAAACCGCAGCAGCCAGTCTGCCTGATATAGCCTGTGTTCTCTTAAAAGAGGGGGCTTGGTATACACTGCCGGAAGGGCTTTGTCTTTATTCACTGCAACAAAAGCTGAATAAAATACTCTTTTTAATGAATATTTCTGATAAAGAGACTCTGCCACAGACAGAATCTGGTAATCATTCTCCCCAGATGCCCCTATGATCATCTGAGTACTCTGGCCGGCAGGCACAAACTGTGGTGCATGCTTAAATAAGGTCAGTTCTTCCTTACTGGCATCCCGTTGGAGCTGTATCTGCCGCATAGGTCTTAAAATAGTCTGTCTGCTTTTGTGGGGAGCAAGCCGTCTCAGCCCATCTGCTGTAGGCAGTTCCAGATTCACACTCATTCTGTCTGCCAGATATCCTGCCTGCCGGATCAGATCCGGCGATGCCCCCGGAATAGCCTTCAGGTGAATATAGCCATGAAAATGGTACTTTGTTCTTAAAAGCTGTACAGTCCTGCAAAGCTCTTCCATGGTATGATCAGGACTTCCCTTGACTCCGGAGCTTAAAAATAATCCCTCAATATAATTACGTCTGTAAAACTCCATAGTTAAGCTGCATACTTCTTCCGGAGTAAAGCTAGTCCTGACCACATCATTAGAAGCTCTGTTCACACAGTATTTACAATCATATACACATTCATTGGTATATAAGATCTTTAAAAGGCTGATACATCTCCCATCAGCAGAAAAGCTGTGGCAGATCCCGGCAGCAATGCTGTTGCCCATCCCTTCAAAACTGCCACTCCTGTCAACACCGCTGGAAGTACAAGCCACATCATACTTGGCTCCATCTGCCAGTATCCTCAGCTTCTCCATCAGTCCCATTGATTCCTGAATTACCATAACCTGTCCCGTACCTTTCCTCCATTGATTGCTGCAAACATTTGTTCGTATCGCTATAATAGAACAAATGTTCTTTACAGTCAAGGCTATAAAACGGGACGAACATAAAAAGACAAAAAAAGAACTGCCTGTTACGGCAGCCCTCTTCTTTTACATCTGAGTAAGAACAAAAATATCATAAATTGCTTTTATTGCAGTCTCAAAATCTCTATTTTCCACACCAATGATAATATTCAGCTCACTGGAACCCTGATCGATCATCTTAACATTTACATTAGCATGTGCTAATGCTGAAAAAATCCTTCCGGCAGTTCCTCTGGTGGACTTCATTCCCCGTCCTACTACGGCGATCAATGCCAGATCTGACTCCATTTCCACAAAATCCGGAGATACAGCCCGGTGAATCCCTGCGATCACCTGCTGTTCCTTTTCCTCAAATTCATCCTGATGCACATAAACGGTGAGCGTATCAATGCCTGACGGAATATGCTCAAAGCTGATGCCCTGGTCTTCAAATACCTGAAGCACTTTACGTCCGAATCCGATCTCACTGTTCATCATGGATTTTTCAATGTTGATAGAACAGAAGCCTTTCTTTCCTGCAATACCGGTAATGGTATACTTAGGCTTTCTGCAGGTACTTTCTACAATGAATGTGCCCTTGTCCTCCGGGTGGTTGGTATTACGGATATTAATGGGAATCCCTTCTTTTCTTACAGGAAAGATGGCATCCTCATGAAGAACCGTTGCTCCCATATAAGATAACTCACGAAGTTCACGATAGGTAATCGTCTCGATCACTGCCGGATTATCCACGATCCTTGGGTCTGTTACCAGAAATCCGGATACATCTGTCCAGTTCTCATACATATCCGCCATGATCGCCTTTGCAACAAGAGATCCTGTCACATCTGAACCACCTCTTGAAAAGGTCCGTACCTTCCCGCCATCCTCAGCCCCGTAGAACCCTGGAATAACTGCTTTTTCACATTTTGCCAGTCTTTTTCCAAGAAGCTTATTAGTCTTTTCAGCCTCAAGAACCCCGTTCTTATCAAAACGGATCACTTCTGCAGCATCCACAAACTCATAACCAAGATAGGCTGCCATTACTTTACCATTGAGAAATTCTCCTCTTGATGCAGCATACTCTTTCCCTGCATGTGCTGAAAAATCAGCCGCAATCTGCTCAAATTCACTATCCAAGGAAAGTTCAAGAGAAAGTCCCCGGATGATCTCCTGGAAACGCTCCTTGATCTCCTGAAGCTTTCCGTCAAATTCTTGGCCTGCTTCAGCAGCTTCATAGCAGGAATACAGCATGTCTGTTACCTTTGTATCTCCGTCAAAACGCTTTCCCGGTGCAGAAGGTACAACGTATCTGCGGCTTTCCTCGCTTCTGATGATCTCCCCTACCTTTTGGAACTGTTCCGCATTGGCAAGAGAGCTTCCTCCAAATTTTACAACTTTTTTCATAATAGTAATTACTCCTCGCTGCTTTTTATAATGCACTGACGCTATTGTAAAAAAAAGTAACAAAATTTGCAAGTACTTCTTTTAAGATTAAAATCACAGTTTCCAAGATTTAAAGTCACACAAGCGCAACTGTTTTTACTTTTCCTTGGGCTTCTTGTTTATGCTCTCTGTCACATCCAGCACTGTCAGAATATTTCCCACAACTTTAAAATGGATATCTTGTCTGCCGAATGCCATGCCATATTCCCTGTCAGGGTCTTTCTGGTAGCCTGGTCGTGGATCATCTGCCAGCACAGCCACCAGCGCTTTTCGCAATTCTTCTGGAACTCTTCTTAACAGCCCCTCTGGGAAATCCACTTCCAGCTTATGATCCTGTATTCTTTCTGTAAAGCCGGCCCTGCCCTCCGGATGGCTGTCTGCCTCAGGAAGATAGGGCTTTATGTCATAAATGGGAGTATCATTCATCAGATCTGCTCCTGAAACATACAGTACAGGCCCAAGTTCCTTTGTATATTCCACCTTTTCCAGTTTTACAGCCGAAAGGCCTACCGGATTGGGCCGATAAGGGGATCTTGTGGCAAAAACTCCTTTTCGTATATTTCCACCAAGCCTTGGAGGCCGGACCGTAGGAGACCAGTCATCCCGCACAGCCTGTGAGAATTCCCAGATCAGCCAGATATATGTGTATTCTTCCAATCCGCGAAATGCCTCTGGCTTTCTGTATTCCGGTTCAAATACAATCTTCGCCTTCAATTCCCTGATCCTTCCACTTTGATGAGGAATCCCGAACTTTGATGGGAAATCATTCTGGATGTGTGCAATTACCTTCATGCTCTGTATTTCCGGATGATCTCATTTGCCTTTGCATAAATCTCTTCCGGATCCTCTCCTATGCTGAATAACCCATCTTCATAAAGAATACTTCCATTAACCATAGTAAGCTTTACATTTTCCTTACTTCCACTGTATACAAGATTCTTTACCAGGTTATTCTCAGGCTGCATATTCGGCCTGTGAAGATCGATCATAACAAGATCTGCCAGTTTTCCTTCTGCAAGGCAGTCACAATCGTCCAGACCGCAGCATCTGGCTCCCTCTGATACAGCCATTTTAAGAACCTGATCTGCCCCTACAGCGGAAGCATCTTTTGCACGCAGCTTCGCAAGTCCGGTGACAAGAAACATTTCCCTGAACATATCCAGGCAGTTGTTGCTAGCCGGTCCGTCTGTACCAACAGCCACAGGAATGCCCAGATCCAGCATTTTCTGTACAGGAGCGATTCCACTGGCAAGCTTGGTATTTGAGCCAGGATTTGTCACCACATACAGCTTTCTTCTCTTAAATATGTCCAAATCTTCCTGGGTCATATATACGCAGTGATAACCACCTCCGCCATACTCCCACACACCCAGTTTGTCAAGATACTGGGTTGGTGTAACACCATTTCTTTCGATACACTGACGTACCTCTGCTTCTGTCTCAGAATTATGGGTGAACACAGGTGCCTGATATTTCTGTGCAAGTCTAGCCACTTCTTTCAGCCGGTCCTGGCTTGTGGTATATTCTGCATGAAAGCCCAGACAATAGCGGATCAGCGGATCATACGCATTATACTTTATGTAGTCCTCTTCCATCTCCCTTGGACTGGATGAAAAGTCATTCATAGGAGATACCAGAACTGTACGGAATCCACAGTCTACACTTGCCTTTGCGATCTGCTCAGGATAAAAATACATATCAAAGTTAGAAGTGATCCCACTGGTAAGATACTCCAGGATCGCCAGCTTTGACAGATGATACACATCCTCAGGCACTAACTTAGCTTCCATGGGAAAAATCTGCTTATTCAGCCAATCCAGCAAAGGCAGGTCATCTGCAAAAGACCTAAGAAAGGTCATGGCTGAATGGGTATGTGCATCCTTAAACCCAGGGATCAGCAGGTTCTCTTTTACATCAATCTCTCTATCCCAGGCATTTTCCCCATAAGCATCCTGTGTTTTTTCAGGACCTATATAAGCAATCCTGTTGCCTACCACATGAAGTTCTCCCTGGATGATCTGAAAATCCTTATCCAGGATCCTGGCATTATAAAAACGGGTATTCATCAGTCATCCTCCTTTTCCTCTCCAAAAAGTGCAGCCAGGCTTTCTTCGTAAGGTGCTCTGCAGATTCCTTTTTCTGTAACGATTCCGGCGATCAGCGTATGATCTGTTACATCAAAAGCAGGGTTGAAACATTTTACAGATTCCGGAGCCATAGGCTGCTTATAAAACATCTTCTTGATCTCGTCCGGATTTCTTTCCTCGATCTTGATCTGTTCTCCTGTAGGGCAGTTCATGTCAATCGTTGAAGTAGGTCCAAGCACATAAAATGGAATGTTATAATACTTTGCTAGGATTGCCACACCGCTGGTACCGATCTTATTGGCCGTATCTCCATTGGCAGCTACACGGTCGCAGCCTACAAAGCAGGCCTGTACCCAGCCCTTTTTCATCACCATACTCGCCATGTTATCACAGATCAGTGTAACATCGATCCCAGCTTTATCCAGTTCATAGCTGGTCAGTCTGGCTCCCTGAAGCAGCGGACGGGTCTCATCTGCAAATACATGGAAGTTCATGCCCTGTTCTTTCCCAAGGATCAATGGACCAAGGGCAGTACCGTACCTGGATGTTGCAAGCGGCCCTGCATTACAGTGGGTAAGGATCCCATCACCATCTTTAATAAGACTTAGCCCATACTGGGAGATCTTCTTACACATGGCAATATCTTCCTGATGAATCTTTTTGCATTCTTCTCCAAGAAGCTTTACAATCTCCTTAACAGGAAGTTCTTTATGCTTGTATGCAGTCTGTTCCATCCTGTTGATCGCCCAGCTAAGATTCACAGCCGTAGGACGGGAGCTGTTCAGATACTCTCCATACTCTCTCAGTTTTTGATAAAAAGTGTCAAAGCTGTCTGTATCAATCGTTTGGGCCAGACAGTACATCCCATATCCTGCACAGATTCCAATAGCCGGAGCACCTCTCACCCGCAGATGAAAGATTGCTTCATAAATATCTTCCGCTGTCTCTAATGTAAGATACTCAGCAAGATTGGGAAGCTTTGACTGATCCAGGATCACTACATACCTGCCGTCTTCTGACAGTCGTACATGATCCATATCCACTTTCTGGCTTGTCTGTTCCATTAATACTATTCCTCCTTTAATTAACCGCTTTACACTGCCTCCCGGCATTTATCAATAATCATATAATATTCAAGTCGAGCAGGATTTCTCCCATAGCCTTAATGCTTTCTGTAACAAGGCTGCGAAACAGCGGTGCAACCCTGTCTGCTGTTTCTTGTACCTCTTCATGGGTAAGCGGATTCTCTGTCATGCCACAGCCAAGATTGGAAATACAGGAAATCCCACAGATCTTCATACCCATATGGTTCGCTGCGATGGCCTCACAGGCAGTACTCATACCAACCGCATCTGCTCCCAGGGTACGGCACATACGTACTTCTGCCGGTGTTTCAAATGCAGGACCTGTCAGCTGGATATAAACGCCCTCTTTAAGATCGATTCCCAGCTTACCGGCAGCATTTCGGATCACCTGCTGCAGATCAAGATCATACACATGACTCATATCACAGAAGCGAAGCCCTAGTTCATCAATATTCGGCCCGATCAAAGGAGATGGCACAAAAGATCCTATCTGATCTGTGATCATCATCAAATCCCCTGCTTTAAAATCAAAGTTTACGCCACCTGCCGCATTCGTAAGGAACAGTACTTCCGCACCCATCAGCTTCATCAGCCTTGTAGGCAGAACCACATCGGAAATAGAATAGCCTTCATAATAGTGAACCCTTCCCTGCATTGCCACTACAGGCACATCCCCCACATATCCGAAAACAAAGCGACCCTTATGACCAGGCACTGTTGATACGGGAAATCCCTGGATCTGGCTGTAATCCAATGTCTGTACCACTTTCATTTCCTGAATATACTCACCAAGTCCAGAGCCCAGTATAAGGGCTGCTTTTGGTTTAAAATCTACTTTTTCCTTTACACTTTCATAGCATCTTAATAATTTTTCATATACTGGATTCATTTGTTTCCTCCTTTTTCTGCTGATAATTTTTTGAAATCTTCAGTCCAAATTAAGAATTGCGGCAGCCATGCCGACTACCAAAATATTCCAAGTTTGGACCTGCTTCGAGGACTCCATCCTGCATGCAGCATTCTTAGTTTCTGTCTATTGATTTTAAATCAAGAGAAATTTTATATTGTTATATATTTCTTAACCTTTTACAATTCTTTTGCTGTTAAGGCCTTTCTCTTTCAAAAGTTTTTTGTATGTCTTCATTTTATTTCCAGGTACTTTTGCCGTAGTTATCTTAGGTGTACCTTTAAATGCTTTTTCGGAAACTGTTTTTGCAGTCAGCTTTCTGGTTTTGATTATAATTGTTTTCAGTTTCTTGCAGCCACTGAATGCATAAGAACCAATCTTTGATACATTCTTGCCGATAACAACTGTTTTCAGTCTGGCTGTGCCTCTGAAAGCATTATTTCCAATTGACCTGATGTTGTTTCCGATTGTTACTTTTGTTATTTTCTTATTGTTTCTGAACGCATTATCCGCAATCTGCGTAATTTTATATGTCATACCGTTTATTTTTACAGTATTCGGGATTATAAATGTTTTCCTGTTTTTACTCACCGGAGTAATGAAAGCCACTTCTTTTTTCACTGCATTTGTAATTATATATTTTCCGGTCTTCTTATCGTCAACTCTTCCAACATTTGACTGTGACTGCTGTGGTTTCTGTGTTGGCTGTGGTGTTGGCTGTGGTTTCTGCACCGGCTGTGTTGGCTGCACCGGCTGTGATGGCTGCGGTCTCTGCGTTGACTCTTTTTTAGGAATAGGCTCCGTTCTTGTCTTATTACATTTCTCACAGGTGTATATTTTTATACCTTCTGAATCCTCATCAGGTTCTTTTGTTATTTTACCCACATCCCAGATATGACCAAATGCCTTGAGGATTATTCCACCCTCTGTATAATTACACCTTGAACAACCGATCACCGCTTCTTTTCCATCCACCTCACAGGTCGGCTCAACTTTCTCTGAAACTATTCTTGTCATATCATGACCGAGGGCTTTTGTCTCTGTTCCGGCTTCAAGCAGTTTCTTACATCCTTTACAATAAATATCCCCTGTGTACCCTGCTTCCAAACACGTTGCAATCTTTTTATTTTTTATTTCAGTTTCTCCTGTATGGTTTGATGCATCTTTCTCACCATATGTCTGACGACAGACTTCACAGACTGCCGGTGATGTACAGGTTGCCCTGCCGCCAGTGTGATTCTTTTTACTTATGTCTGTTACAAAGTCACAATTGTTAAAACCGTATGGTCTTACACGACAGCTTGTTACGGTTATTTTGGTCAGAGTTGTGGGAATCAGATAATATTTTCCATCATACCTCGTCCATGTGTAACCAGGCACTTTTGTTGTTGTAGACTGAAACCACCAGCCAAGATGTCCAAGGTTGTCTGCTGCGGTTCCTATAAAAGGCACTGTAAGTTCCTGTAGAGAATTCATATCTTCAAAAACCTTTGAACCCAATAATGTAACTGTATCAGGAATCGTAAGTTTCGTAATTCCCCTGCATCCACTGAATGCAGAAGAAAATATCTTCGTAACATTAGATGGAATATCTATATTTGACAGAGATGTGCAGCCCGTAAATGCTGCTTCTCCAATTGACTTTACTGAACTGCCAATTATTACTTCTTCCATATTTCCGGCATAGAAAAATGCACGATCCCCAATAGTTTCAGGTCCATTTATCACAGCTTTCTTAATCTCTGTTATATGACTGTACCATGGAATATCATGATACATGTCTTTTGAATAATCTGTCATTCTGCCGCTTCCACTGATTGTCAGTGTTCCCTCATCATCCAATATCCACGTACAGGTTTTCCCGCAATTTCCACTTGATGCAGCACTGACAACAAAATTACTCATAAACATCATACATACAACAACAAAAGCCCCTATGAGAAATCGTTTGATTTTCATTTTATCCCCCCAATATAAAAAATAATCTCTCGGAATCTTCAGCCCAGTAAAATCAGGCTTTCAGATCCATCTTTAGGATTTACACCCATGAATTTTTAAAGTTCAATGCCAGCGTTTCGCAGGCATGATCAATCAGCATTCCGAGAGATCATGCTGGATCTTCTTGTAAATAAAATCGCATATTCCTGACGCAGTGTCAGGATCTACGTTTTCTTTCTGTTTTTCCATCATATTTGATGCCATATTCTGGTCATTTAAAAGGCAGAGTCCCTGCTTAACCTGCCCTTTCACTGTTTTCGCAGAAACACTCATGCCAAGCTTTACGAAAAACTTCCTGTTTGCACTTTCACAGCCTGGGATAGGGTCCGTATGCACCATAGGCACCCGGACAGCTGCAGCCTCTGTAGACGTAAGACCTCCTGGCTTTGTAAACAATACATCACAGGCCTTCATGTAAAGCGCCATCTGACTGGTATACCCGATAACATGGACTCTTTCTTCCTTTAGAAATTCTTTTTTCATACCAGTCTCAATCTTACGATTGCTTCCACAGACCACAAAAATCTGTGCTTCTTTTGTTTCTTCCAAAAGAAGCTTTACGATCCTTGCCAGATCTCCGGCTCCCATACTTCCTCCTGCCACAAGAATATATCTGCCATCACTTAATAAGCCCAGTTTATTTCTGGCATCTTTTTTTGAGATATCCTTTCTACAGGCAGCTGCCACCGGAATCCCCACAGGGATCAGCTTTTCCTTTGGAAGTCCTCTGCGGATACAGGATGGAATCAGCCTTTTATGTGGAACCGTATAATAATCACAATCTGTTTCTTCCCAGAATGGAATGCAGGTATAATCTGTCATAATCGCAACGGTAAGGGGCAGTTCCATTCCTTTACGCTTCATGTATGTGATGGTTTCTGCTGGATACAGATGTGGCATTATGATCACATCTACAGGATTTTCCTGAAGATATTCATCCAGATATCTGGCCATCCTGCCGTTCAGGTAATAAACCGGCGACTTTTTCATCAGCCTGCTGACCAGCATTCCCAAATGGTACGCCACTCCGAAAAGCTTTGGAGTTTTCTTTACGATCTGAACATATCCGTTCCCTACGATCCTGGATACTCCCTGTCCTGCAAGGGTAAGATAATCCAGCACATACGCCTCGTCCCCCCTGGAAACAAATTCCTCTGCAACAGCCCGTCCTGCCGAATTATGGCCTCCACCTGTATTACATGATAAAATCAGTGCTTTCATCCTGCGATCCCTTTCTTTTTATTCATACTGTAGCTTTCTCTTCCCTGGATTCCTCTTCTGTACAGATGCAGTGCTTATACGCCACAATACCGGACAGGAGCAGCACACCTATCAGCACAGCAGGCGGTTCTGCGGTAAAAAAGCAGGACAAGCCTACACATGCAAAGGTGATCAGGCTTCTTTTCCTATGAGATCTGACAGGCAGTACCAGAGAAAAAAGAAGGTAAAAGATCACAAGACTGATAAATGGACAATACACTGGAAACAGCCCAGCTAACACACCAAAGCTTACAGCTATAGCCTTTCCACCCTTACCACGGTGGAAAATCGAAAACGCATGTCCTGCCACTGGTGCCGCCATCACCCCTGCAAACCAAAGGGAATCCATGCCAAGCTGTCTGCCGCACAAAAATACAGGCAGAAAGCCCTTTGCTAATTCACTTAACAAGGTAAGGATCCCACAGCCGATCCCTCCATATACAAATGCATTATAGGTTCCCGGATTGCCATCTTCTGAAAGACGCCTTACATCTACTCCTTTAAAAATTTTGGGATACTCCAGTGCAAAAAGCATGCTTCCTGCCAGATACCCCACAGCCATATAAAAAATATATCTATGATCCACTGTCAAAACTCCTGATTTTCAGCGGTTCAGTATTTCTATAAAATACTGCCAGCTGAATTGTGATTGATCGTCTTTACAAAATACCTTGATCGGCTGGGAAACAGATCCCCATCAGCTTACGTGCCTCATCCATTAGCTTCATTTCCATTCTGGAATACTGATCATAAGCCTTTGTTTCTTTATGATTAAGAATACAATCTGCCCATATGCCTGCCTCATAGACCATATCATCCGGATCCAGATCAATGGAAATCTGTTCTGTTTCTCCATTCCTGTAGCAGATTGTAAGCTCCTGCACACGACCAACCTCACTGATCAGCATATTGGCTTTTTCTCCCTGGATCTGACTGGGAGAACTGCTGTCCGTAATCTTGGAATAAATCAGTTCTGCCTGTTTATCCGGATATATACCGATAATAGTACCTGCTCCGTCCACACCATTTTCAAGGAAGACACCCTGTGCCTGGATCCTATCAGGCATTCCGAACAGCATGACAAGAGCATACACGCAGTATACTCCTATGTCCATTAATGCCCCATTTGACAATTCCGGTTTAAACGCATTTTCAATGATCCCTTTTTTGAAATTATCATACCTGGAAGAATATTGACAATACTGAAGTGTTACTCTGCGGATCTGTCCCAGTTTGGGCAGATTTTCCTGTATTACCTGATAGCCAGGTGCAAAAATCGAACGCATGGCTTCCAGAAATACCACATGGTTTCTTTGAGCAGCCTGCTGCATCCTTTCCAATTCCCTTTCATTACTTGCCACAGGTTTTTCGACAAGTACATGCTTACCATGCTCCATCAGAAACACAGCCTGCTCACAATGAAGAAAGTTGGGACTTGCAATATATACTCCATCAATATCAGGATCCTGAGCCAGCCCCTCCAAAGTTGTATAATACTTCTCCACCCCGTATTCTGCCGCAAAATTCTTTGCTTTTTCTTCGCTTCTTGAATAAACAGCCTGATATTCAATCAGCGGACACTTGGCAACCCCTGCCAGAAATCTTCTTACGATCTTACCTGTCCCGATGGTTCCAATCCTTATCTTACCATTCACACCCATTTCTTCCCCTTTTCTTTATGTTTCTTTCTTCAATTTAATCATCTGCCAGTTTTAAAAGTTCCCTGCCCTTTTCCAGACGCTGATAAAATTGACTATAGAAATCCATCTGCGGATCATATGGTTTCTGATAAAAACTGTTCACCACATACAGATTCAGATTACGAATCAGATCCGGATCCTGTGCATCATACAAAACCTTCTGTACATCCAAAAGAAAATAATGCCAGTCTGCTACAAATTTTTCGTATTGTTTCAGATCAGGAGTATCAATCCATTTTTTTACTTTTATTTTGCTTCTATTAGTCTTTTTACATTCATGAATCTGAAGAAAATACTGAAAACCACCATCTTGGTAATATCGTCCCAGAGGAAACAGCCTGCAAAACCCTGGCCGTATAGGATGAATACTGCATCTGCCTTCTTTGTTCAGGAAAACACATTGCTCATCCCTTCCTGTCATCCGAAGGTGAGGCAGGATATTCCCATCTGCCACATCAAAATCCATACATATGGCAGCCAGTTCCTCACAGCTTTTCCCAAGACCGCAGCCAAGCCGATACACATCCAGAGGATCCAGTACCAGTGTATCCCCCATTCCCTGGCAGCAGTCACTGCAGCCTGTGCAATCCTGACAGTCTGCCTTTACCATGTCATTTGTTCCATATAATTTTCCGTCAGAAATCTCTTCCAGTGATACATCTCGGCGCATCTTAATTCCTATCCTTTATCCTTAATCCAGTTTCAGTCCGGCCAAAGCCTGTGCAAAACTGTTATTTACAGGCTCTTGGCTTTCTTTTTGCTGCTGGCGCATGTACTTCTGTACATCTTTTTTGTTTACGCCTGCACCTTCCTTTGCCCTCCTTGCCTGAAAAGCAGACAGCTTCTCTTTATAGCCGCACACACATACAAATGTTTCTTCTTTTCCTTTTACCAGCATTTCCATGCGCTTATGGCATTTAGGACAACGGGCATTTGTATTTCTTGAAACTGTTTCTTTGTAACCGCATTCCCTGTCCTGGCAGACCAACAGCTTTCCATTCTTTCCGGTAACTGCCAGAAGCTTCTTCCCACAACGTGGACAGTTTTTATTTGTCAGATTATCATGTCTGAAGGTTCCCTGTCCTTCTTTGATCTCGTCCACGATTTCACAGGTATACTCCCTGATTTCTTTCATAAATGTGTGCTGCTTCATCTGCCCCTTTGCAATCCTTGACAGCTTCATCTCCCAGCTGGCTGTCAGTTCCGGTTTTTTCAGATCTTCTGGAACAAGCTTAAGCAGCTGCTTTGCTTTGGATGTAAGATAAATCTCATTTCCTTTCTTTTCCATAAGGAACGCATGAAAAAGCTTCTCAATGATATCTGCCCTGGTGGCTACTGTGCCCAGTCCTCCGGTCTCACCAATGGTTTTCACAGCAGCTTTGTCTTTTGTCTGCATAAACCTTACCGGATTCTCCATGGCGGCCAGTAGAGTGGCTTCTGTAAATCTCGCCGGAGGCTTTGTCTTTCCTGATGTGATCGTCACCTGTCCTGCTTCAAATACAGTCCCCTGCTTTACCTCCGGAAGCTTTTGATCCCTGGGAGCAGTATCATCCATATCTTCCTCTTCAGAAAAACCCTCCTGATAGATTTCCTTCCAGCCCAAGCTTCTTATGATCCTGCCGCCTGCTGTAAAAATCTCACCTGCTGCCTTCCCTTCCATAGTCACCTGCTCATACAGGCTTGCAGGATATAAAACTGCCAGAAAACGCCGGACCACCAGATCATAAATCTTACGTTCTTCATTGGTCATATGATCCAGCTGTACAAACTGCTCTGTAGGTATGATGGCATGATGGTCACTTACTTTTTTGTCATCCACAAAACTGGTACTTGCCTGAATAGGCCGTGTAAGCAAAGCACCTGCCAATTTTCGGTAAGGACCTGTACCACAGGCCTTCAGTCTTTCCTTTAAAGTAGGCACGATATCCTTTCCTATATACCTGGAATCTGTTCTTGGATATGTAAGTACCTTATGATTCTCATAAAGGCGCTGCATGATATTTAACGTTTCTTTCGCAGAAAAGCCAAACTTCTGATTGGCTTCCCTTTGAAGAGTTGTTAAGTCATACAGACCTGGCGCCATTGTTTTTTTCGCCTTTTTCTCTACAGACACCACCTGAAGGGATGTATTTGCAACTTCCTTTGCCAGCTTTACAAGTCTTTCCTGTTGAAAAGAACGAAAGCTGCCACTTTTGGAATCTTTCCAGGCCCATCGGATATTACCTGCCGTCAGGGTCAGTCCATAATATTCTTTTGGTACAAATTCTTTAATTTCTTCTTCCCTTTGTGCAATCATGGCAAGCGTAGGAGTCTGAACCCGTCCACAGGACAGCTGGGCATTATACTTGCAGGTCAGTGCCCTAGTACCATTGATGCCCACCAGCCAGTCTGCCTCTGCTCTGGCTGCTGCAGCCTGATACAGATAATCGTAATCATGTCCATCCTTCAGGCTGGAAAATCCCTCTTTGATCGCTTTGTCTGTTACGGATGAGATCCACAGCCTGCGGATAGGCTTGGTACACCCTGTCTTATCAAGAATCCACCTGGCTACAAGTTCCCCCTCACGGCCTGCATCTGTGGCAATGATCACCTGGTCTACATCTTTTCGGTAAAGCTGGGTCTTCACAGCCCCGAACTGCTTGGCAGTCTGCCGGATCACCACCAGACGCATATACTCCGGAAGCATAGGCAGGGTGCCCATCTCCCACTTTTCATACTTGCGGTCATATTCCTCCGGATCTGCCAGCGTCACAAGATGTCCAAGTGCCCATGTAACAATATATCGGTCTCCCTCCAGCATCCCATTGCCCTTCTTACCGCAGTGCAAAACTCTGGCAATATCTCTGGCTACAGAGGGTTTCTCTGCAATTACTAAAGACTTCATTCTCTCACTCCCTGATCAAGCTCTCTTTTTTGCAGTATACCATATCCGCAGCTATAATTCCAGCAAGGCTTCAAAGAACGTTTTCTGTGATTTTTGCCATCTAACTTATCAGCCTCTGCAGTCACCGGGTATACTCTGTACTTTACACTTTTTTCATAAATCTAAAGAAAAAACCATTTGTAAATCAGATGTTACAATGTTATTATGATGCCAGGATCAAAAGATCTGCATCCATATGATTTTACCTATCAGTGGATAATAAAAAAGCAGTAAACACAGGGAGAGAAAAATGTATTACTTTATAGTGAACCCCAAATCCAGATCTGGCATGGGCAAGTGTATCTGGAACAACCTGCGGGCGCGGCTGCTTCAGCAGAATATTGAATTTCGCAGTTATCTTACAGAGCACGTAGGACATGCCACCACTCTTTCCAGACAAATCAGCAGTCTTGGTACTCCAGATGCTCCTGTAACACTGGTGACAGTAGGCGGAGACGGTACCATTTATGAGGTACTTACCGGAATCAGTGATCTTCGCAGTGTGATCTTCGGCTATATTCCCACCGGTTCAGGAAATGATTTCTGTAGAGGCATGGCCCTTCCCAAGGATCCGGATGCGGCCCTTACTTCCATTATCCGCCAGGATCGGATCATGAAGATGGATGTTCCCTGTATTTCTTCAGAGGGCAGTAAATACCGATTTGGTATCAGTGCCGGGATGGGATATGACGCAGCAGTATGTCAGGAGGTGCTTTCTACTCCCTTCAAAAAGATTTTCAACCGTCTGCACCTTGGCAAGCTGATCTATCTTTTTATAGCTTTAAAAAAGCTAATGTTCCTTCATCTTTTCTCCATGACGTTACATATGGATGGAGACAGGATATACCACTATGACAATGTATATTTTACTGCAGTTATGAACCAGAAATATGAAGGAGGCGGTTTTAAATTCTGTCCGGATGCCAGTCCCCAGGATGGTATGCTGGATGTGATCACAGCTGAAGGCATGAGCAAGCTGAAGCTTCTTCTGATGCTCCCTACTGCCTTTTTCGGTAAACATGTTCACGTCAAGGGCATACATATTTTCCGTTGTAAAAGCATAGATATTAATACCAGTGCCCCGGTTTCTGTGCACAAAGACGGAGAATCCGGTGGCATTTCCGATAAAATCTCCATTTTCCTTGAAAACAATTCTTTAAAAGTGATTATGCCTATGGTATAATCTCTTCGTTTAAAAGGAGTGAATAAATTTACATGATAAAATTCATTAAAAAATACAGGCATGGTCTTGTGATCGCCATTTATGCGCTTCTATATCTGATCACGTTCAATTATCTGGAGAACCGCACTGTATTCAGTTATCAATATCATGTGATCGATACTGTATTTGATAGTTACATACCATTTTGTGAGTACTTTATCGTTCCATACTTGTTATGGTTTCCATATATGATTATGACCATATGGTACTTCATCTTTAAGAACAACAACAAAAAAGAATATTATCAGCTGATTTTTAATCTAATGATGGGAATGACTATTTTTCTGATCGTATCTTATGTGTATCCCAATGTACTTCACTTAAGACCTCATGAATTTCCCAGAGATAATATTTTTACAGACCTTGTAAAGTTTATTTACAGAACAGATACACCTACTAATGTGCTTCCCAGTATCCATGTGTTTAATTCTCTAGCGATTCACATGTCCCTTTCCAATTGTCAGTCACTAAAAGATCGTAAAGGTGTCCGGATCGGTTCCCTGATCCTTACCATACTGATCATTATGTCTACCATGTTTTTGAAGCAGCATTCTGTAATCGATGTGTGCCTTGGTTCCACTCTTGCGCTTTTCGGATATCTGTTTTTCTATCCGCAAAAGACTACTGTACGTGCACACAAGAAAGTTGTTTTTGAAAGCATCAGCAAAGAAAAACACAGGAAATTCTGATTCCACAGTATGTTATAAGGGCCGCAACACCGGATCAAGAATGCCTTTGCACTCCGGGTTGCAGCCCTTTCATTATCTCTCTTATTGCCTTATCTTATGCAGGTACAGACTCTGTCTCATGTCTGTAATGCATCTCTTAGTTAAATCCGTAGAATTTCTGACACAGTTTGTAAGCTGCCACAGAGATCTTTCTTCCGCCTCTTCCCGGCAGGTTCATGAAATTCCCCATCAGGCCAAAACGCAGCCTTGAATACAGTGATCTGTTGGTATCCTTGATATATGTTAAAAGCTCTTTCTTCTTTTCCAGTGCCTCAGCTGTGCCTGAACGGATCAGCATAATAGAAGAAACAGTGGTAATAATATCCAGATAACTGATCATATACTTTCTGGTTCTTTTGTTCATGGACGTATGCTTTGTATAAGAATCCACCATCAGCTTATTTACTCTGATCTGCTGGTCGATCCTGCGGATCATTACTGTTTCATTAACAGACTGGTCATCCCGGCCTATAAAGTATCTGTAGAAATTAGTATCCACATAATACATGGTCTTCACATAGGGAAGAGGATCAAATGCAAAAATGTTATCCACATAGAAGGTATGTCTGGGAAGCTCTAATCCACAGTCAACCAGAAGCTTTGTCCTGTAGATCAGTGAATGCATCAGCAGGTACTTGCCTTTTGGCATATGCTTTACCTGATCCCAGGTAAAAACTTCTTCTGTAGGAAAGCAATGTCTATAATGCATCACTCTTTTCTTGACAGCTCCCTGCTTCTCATAAACGAAGTTACTGATCAGAAGATCTACTGTGTGGGACCCCTTGACCAATTCTTCCAGAGTATGGAGAATCTTCTCATAGGATTCACGATTCACCCAGTCATCACTGTCAACCACCTTAAAATAAAGCCCTGTAGCATTCTTAAGTCCGGTATTTACCGCTGCACCATGGCCGCCGTTCTCCTGATGAAGGGCACGTACAATAGTAGGATACTTTTCTGCATACTCATCTGCGATCTGTGCAGTCCTGTCACTAGAACCATCATCCACGACCAGGATCTCCACTTCCTCTCCCCCCAAAAGGAGAGAATTGATACATTTCTCCATATAAGCCTCTGAATTGTAGCACGGAATAGCAATACTTAATAACTTCATAAAATTCTCCTCACCTGTAACTTATGATATTTTAAGATAACTGTTCAGCGTCCTGGCAATTATGTGCAAAATACTGTCTGCCAGATCATTACGCTTCTCTCAAATATTTTAAATATGCCCCGAATGCAGACGGTATGGCATAATGTTGCTGTGTTTCCTCTCGTCCTGCAAAGAAAAAGTCCTGTGTCATTTCTCCGTCCAATGAAGCCACCTTGATCTGATAAGCTTTCATTCTCCACTCAATATGAGAAAAGATATGCTTGGAATCAGGAAGTTCACGGATGTATAAGGGATCCAACCCCAAATCTCTCACATAGGACAGGACCTGTGTTCTGCTATAGTATCCCAGCCTATTGGGAAATTCATAAAGCCCGGCCAGTAACCCTTTCCCTGGTCGCTTCCGCAGTACTGTGCAGCAGCCATCCTGGATAACCAGAACTGTCCTCTCTTCAATGGATCTTGATTTTTTCTTTGCTTTAACAGGGTATGCTTCCTGATGGCCGCTTATATATGCCCGGCAGAACTCTTTTACCGGACAAATATTACATTTAGGTGAGCCTGATGGTACACAGACCATAGCTCCAAGCTCCATCAATGCCTGATTAAAATCCCCTGGTGCCAGCACTGGAATAATGTCAGATAACTGCTTCTCGATCTCTGTACGGACTGCCGTCTTCATAATATCCTGTGGGTTTTCTGTAAGCCTTGTCACTACCCGGAGCACATTTCCATCCACAGCAGGAACAGGAATCCTGTAAGCAATGGAAGCAATTGCCCCGGCTGTATACCGGCCAATCCCTTTTAAGGATAAAAGCTTCTCAAAATCCTTTGGCAAATGCCCGTCATACTGCTCCACTATCTGAATTGCCGCCTTTTGCATATTCCTTACCCTGCTATAATATCCAAGCCCTTCCCACAGCTTCATAAGCTCTTCTTCCGGACAGATGGCAAGGCTCTGGATATCTGGCAATCTGCTGATAAATCTATTAAAATAAGGCTTTACTGCCTCAACCCTTGTCTGCTGAAGCATAATCTCAGATACCCAGGTATAATATGCATTATCTTTATCACGCCATGGTAAATTGCGCTTAACTGCATTATACCATGTAAGAAGCGGCTCCACAATTTCTTTTTTCACTGTCTGCTCACTCACTGCTCTCCTCCAAGAAAACCGGCACCTTACTGTTGATCTTCATCTCATCTGGTGTTACAATACACTCTCTTGCCAGGATCTTCACACCTGCCTGCTGTGCCTTCACAAGCGCCCTTCCGAATGCCTGGTGTGTTTTCCAGTTTGGTTCAAATCGAAGCACCTGCTCCATCTGAATCACCAGAAGAAGATAGGCCTCATATCCTTCTTCAAGACATTGGATCAGTTCCTCCACATGCTTTACCCCTCTTATGGTAGGTGCGTCAGGAAAACGTACCACACCATTTTCTTCAAGAGTAACACCTTTCACTTCTATAAATGCTTTTCTTTTTTCTGATTCTGCATAAATATCAAAACGGGAATTACCGAAAGTTTTTTCAGTTGTCACACTTACTTTTTCTGGAAAAAGTCCTCCCTCCCGTATCCACTCTGCAGCTGCCTGATTCGGTGCTGCTGAATCCATATTGATCAGTCTGTGTCCTTTATAAACACAGACCAGGTCATATGCTGTCTTCCGTGCCGGATTGTCACTTTTCTCCAGAATCACTTCTGTGCCCGGAATCAGCAATTCCTTACACCTGCCTGTATTCTTTACATGAACAGTTTCTCTTTGTCCCTGGATATCCACAATTGCAATAAAACGATTGGGTCTTTCCAGAAATATTGCTCTTACTATATGTGCGTATTTCATTTTTCTCCTATCTTCTTGTTGTTATATTTTTTCTAATGTGAAAGTTATAAAAGTCATAGTCATATTCAAGAATGCCTCGGCATTCTTGCTGCGAGGTGCGCGTCATGCAATTGCATGACATACTTCTCCTGCGCACCTCTGCAATCCTGCCGGAGGCTATATCAGCTGGGGGATTGACTCCCAGCTGATATGCCTTTTCCTAAAAGGTAGTTGCTTTTTTCTTCTGTCTCTAATAAAATGATTACAATGTCAAAAGGTCTGATCCCACCTGTGCTTGCACAAGGGTGGGAGAATAACCTTGGGACGCGCTATCTAAAAACAAGTGAGGTTACATATTCATGGATGGAATCATTTTTGATGTAGACGGAACTATCTGGGATGCTACTGAAGTGGTAGCAAGGACATGGACCCATTATGTGAAAGAACATACGCAGCTGAATACTGTGATCACAGCCCCTATGTTGAAGTCCTTATTCGGTCAGCTTCTTCCCGATATTTCAAGACAGCTTTTTCCTTCGCTTTCCCAGGAAGACCAGCTTAAGCTGATCGATATTCTATGTAAAAAGGAGCACGAAGCCCTTAAAAAGGAAGGTGCACCTGTTTACGAAAACATGGAGGAAGTACTGAAAGAATTGTCCGGCCGTTTTCCTCTTTTTATTGTAAGCAACTGCCAGGCAGGCTATATTGAGCTTGTTATGGAAAAGACAGGCTTTGCCCCAATGATCACAGACTATCTCTGCCCAGGTATCTCCGGACAGGCCAAGGCAGAAAACATTATGGCACTTGTAAAAAAGCATCATCTCCATGCCCCTGTATACGTAGGCGATACCAAAGGGGATTTTGAAGCATGCCAAAAGGCCGGTGTAGATTTTATCTTTGCCTCTTACGGCTATGGAACAGTAGAAAATCCAGACTATATCATAAAAAAACCAGCGGACCTGCTTACGATCTGCAGGTAGATCCGCTGGCGGCAGTTATTATTTCCTGCATCTGGTACGAATGTACCAGATCAGAACTGCTGAAATAACAAGAATGACTACAAAATAAATAATGGATGCTGTAAATCCCTGAAAAAGCATATTTATCCCTGTAACAGCACCATAGCAAAGCAGTCCGATCCCAGAAGCTCTCTGTAATTTTTCTTCATCATAAAGCTTCTTCCGTAAATCTGCATTTCCGCCCTTCATAAAAAAATCCCCATGTCCTGTAAGCAGCATAACTCCCACTACCAGCGACACAACAGTAATAAAAATGTCCAGTGTTTCCCCCATCGTTCTTCTCCAATCTTTTTAAATATGCATCCATTCCTGCTTAATAAAAGCAAATGATCGGTACATCATATTGAATAATATTATACAGGATCGCTGCATTGGCAGGAGGCATGTTGATACATCCGTGTGATCCTCCATAAAGATATCTGTCACCGCCAAAGTAAGGCTGCCAGGATGCATCATGAAATCCTATGCCACCGTTAAAAGGCATCCAGTAAGTAACCTGTGTCTCATATTCATAGGTGCCGTCTGGCTTCTGCTTGCCTCTTAATACATCTGGGCTCTTCTTCCAGTACAAAGTATAAATACCTTCCGGAGTCTTCCGATCCTCATACTGCATATCCCCTGAAACAATATCTGAATCAAAAATAATGCTTCCGTCCTGATAATAATACATATGCTGTCCAGACAGGTCAACCTCAATATAGGTATTGCCCAGGTCATTATAGCCGTGAGATTCTGCTCTTTTTGAATATGCAGGCTCACGGACTGTCTGAGTACCACTGCTGATCTCCTGGGTCAGCTGCTCTACTTCCTGTGCCTGGTCGATCTCCCATCCATAAACAGAGCTATATACATACACTGTCCGGCCGCTGGTAGTATGAAATTCTCTGGTAGTTCCAACTGTATCATGATCCTTTGCCAGCTGCGCCACAAAATCTGTAATATGCTGCTTAAAGGATGAATCATCTCCGCCGATCAGCTGACCTTTCTCATCTACTTCCAGCCAGTCCTTCAGGGTGCCTCCGTCCAGCGTAACCTGCTGGTCGCCAAAAGTATAGGTAATGCTTGCCTTTGTATAATTATTATATGCATCTCTGGCAGCCTGCAGATCCGGACTGTCACTGGTAACTGCTGCCTGAACATACACCTCCGGATCACTTCCCAGATCCACAGTAGTCTGGCTGCCTGCCACTGCCGCATCAAGTACCTTGTAAGCTTCCTTTACTTTCAGTTCACTACCCTGTGTCTCAGGAACGATCTGAAATTCACTGCCGTTTAAAGCAACATATGCATTTTCCGGCTTTACTTGATTCTCTTCTTTTGCACAGCTTAATGCCTTCACCTGATTCTGCAGCAAAGTCTTATCATAGGTGGCATTTTCTTTGGTGGTATAGCTTCTGGTTTCAAAAAAACCACGGATCCACTCATACGGCTTCTGGCTTTTTAAAAGCACCAGTATCTCACCATCTGATGCATACTGATAATTAATACTGCTTCCTGAAATACTCTCAGGCTCCTGGTCTCTCGCCAGGACCTGAATAGAATAGTTCTCTACCTGCCCTGCAATGGCCTGCTCCACCTCATAGGCTGTCTTGCCCGAGCAATCCAAACCATTGATCTGTGTTCCACGAAAAAAATGGTTGGAATAGTAGTATGATACAGCTGCATAAGCACAGCCTGCAGACACAATCATCATTGCAGCTACTATCCCTGTAACCTTCAGACCTTTATGCTTTTTCTTATGCTTACGGGGAACTATTGCTGAATCCAAATCCTCATCTGTGATGGGCACATATGCGATTTTCTTTGGACGGGCAGACCTTCTGGATGAAGATTCCTGCACACGCTTCCGGGAAGGCTGCTTCTTTTCTTCCTTATGCCCAGGAACATCCTCTTCATACTCATCCTCGTACTCCGGGTCTTCCTCTTCATGCTCGTCCTCGTACTCCGGGTCTTCCTCTTCATACTCGTCCTCGTACTCCGGATCTTCCTCTTCATACTCGTCCTCGTACTCCGGATCTTCCTCTTCATACTCGTACTCCGGATCTTCCTCCTCATACTCGTCCTCGTACTCCGAATCTTCCTCCTCATACTCATCTTCGTACTCTTCGTCTGTTGTGATCGGATCCATTGCTTCATTAATCCTGTCTTCAATGGATGGCTGGCTTTCCCCGCTTCTTCTCTTTTTATTGCTCATCTATACTCTCCTCAATGGCAATCACTCTCTCATAAAATGTCACGTGCTGTTATTATAACACACTTTCTCTTTTTATGTGACTTAAACTATAACTTTATTTTATCCTTACCTATCCATTTTATCCTTTAGTCAGTTCGTTTTTGTAATCTCTCTTTACCGCTTTACAGAATATCTTTCATAACACGCAATGCATTTCCCTGCCACATTTTATCAATCACCCGCTCTGGCATTTTGTGCTGGAGAAGAGCTTCTCGAAGCTTGTACAATTCATCACAGCTTTTGATCTGCAGCTTTCCCTCTATGCCATCAAAATCCGTTCCCAAAGCCAGCACATCTTCGCCACCTACCTGATAAATATGTCGGATATGCTGAAGCATATGGGCTATACTGCTTTTCCCGTCTGTTCCCAGAAAATCCGGGCAAAAGTTCAGGCCGATCACGCCACCTTTTTCAGCAATCGCTGTGATCATACTATCTGTAAGATTACGTGGATGAACAGTAATGGATCTTGCATTACTGTGAGATGCAATAAAAGGCTTCTGAGTATGCTTTGCCACATCCCAGAATCCACCATCAGACAAATGCGAAACATCCACAATGATGCCTAAGCGGTTCATTTCTTCCAGTGCCTGAAATCCAAAGCTTTTCAGACCGCTGGCCATCACTCCTGGATCATTGGAATTAGGATATCCGATCTCATTCTCATAATTCCAGGTCAGTGTGATCAGGCGAATCCCTCTGTTGTAAAAATGCTGCAGTTTTTCCAAACTGTTTCCTACAGGAGTCCCATCCTCCATTGTTAAAAGTGCCCCTGTTTTGCCAGTGTCCATACACTGCCGGATATCCTCACATTTTTTTACAAAAATAACTTTATCATGGCACAGTCTGAGATTTTTCTCAAATACATCGATCATATGATTAGCAGTTACATATGCCTTTTCATCCCGCCTGGTGGTTCCATATTTACCTACATCAAAAAAAGTAGAAAAACACTGTATCAGTGCTCCTGCCTTCTCAAGCCGTTCCACATCCACACTGTATGGATTATGCATCAGATCTCCCCTGTGAAAAACCGATGCCAGTTTTGATACTGTATCACAATGTAAATCAATCATTTGTTGTTCTCCCAAGTTTTCTTTCTGTATCTTTGATCACATAAAAATACATAGTGATCAGAAGTATAGTTGCCACTATCCAGGCTGCCGGGCTTGCAAGACAGGCTCCTGCGTAGCTCTTCTTATGCGCAGCCACCACAGCTGTCACACCTCTGCCCACAAGCTCTGCCACACCGGACATCATAGGCAGAAGGCCATATCCCATACCCTGGATCCCGTTTCGAAGCACATTTACAAAATGCAGAGGAATCGTGAAAAATCCCACATATTTTACATATGTATCCACCATAGGCAGTACAGAATCGATATTATCTGAAATGAAAAGATATGCAAAATATTTCCCCCAGAAGATCAATATTGCACCGGTAATAATGGCATAGGACACTCCTATGATATTGGCACTGCGAAAACCTTCCCGCACTCTTTGCACATTTCCTGCTCCTACATTCTGTGCATTATAAGTAGCCATTGCTGTGCCCAGGGCCACATATGCCTGTGAAAATATATTTTCCACTTTCTGCCCGGCTGTAAATGCAGCAACTGCATAGGCTCCCAAGATATTCAATGCACTTTGCACCATCATTGCCCCAATGGCTGTAATGGAATACTGAAGCCCCATGGGAATCCCTACGCTGATCTGATTCTTTGCCAGATAGGGACGGTATTTCCAATCATCCCTGGAAAGATGCAGTTCCGGCACTGCCTTTATAATATAAAGCAGACACAGAAAACCAGAAACGCCCTGTGACACCACCGTAGCCCAGGCTGCTCCTGCTGCCCCCATATGAAATACCACAATAAAAACAAGATCCAGCACAATATTTAAAAGTGCTGCCAGGATCAGGAAATATAAAGGTGTTTTACTGTTGCCTAGTGCTCTCAGGATACTTGCCAGAATATTGTACAGCACCTGTGCAAAAATCCCACCGCAAATGATCATGATATACGCATAGGCATCTTTGAAAATATCTGCCGGCGTATTCATAAACTTTAAAAGACTGTGCATTCCAGCCATACTCACAGCTGTCATAATTACAGATACAACAATAGACAAAAGTGCAGCATTTCCTACTGTCTGACGCATTTCATCCATTTTCCCTGCACCGAATTTCTGTGCTGTAAGAACCGTAAAGCCTGCGGTAAGGCCAGTCAGAAATCCAAGAATCAAAAACATGATAGTCCCTGTGGAACCAACCGCTGCCAACGCCTTCGTGCCCACGAACTTTCCTACAATGATAGCATCTACCATGTTGTAGAACTGCTGAAATACATTTCCGATAAACACTGGAATGGTAAAATCCAGTAAGATTTTCATCGGCTTCCCTGCAGTCATATCTGTCCGCATGTTTACTCCTCCTTATACAGACATTTGTCCAAAACCGTATATTTTGCTGTGTTTCCATAATAGCAGAGAGATTATAGCAAAAAGCCCCTGCTTCCGCAAGGGCTTTTTCGCGTATTTTCAGTATGATCTTTTCGTAATTTTTGTGAATTATGTGTATGATAAAATCCCGGATTATTTCTGGACCAGAAGAGATTTTCCTGTCATTTCTTCCGGCTGTTCCATACCCATCAGCTGAATCAGAGTCGGTACAATATCTGCCAGGCATCCATTCTCTCTTAATGTGTACTTAGGATCAGCATTTACAAGGATAAACGGAACCGGATTGGTTGTATGAGCGGTAAATGGCTCACCTGTCTCATAGTCGATCAGCTGCTCTGCATTACCATGGTCAGCACAGATAAACATCTGGCCGCCAACTTCCTTCACTGCTTCCACTGCTTTTCCAACGCAGGCATCTACTGTCTCCACAGCCTTGATCGCAGCTGCCTCAACACCTGTATGACCTACCATATCCGGATTAGCAAAGTTGATGATGATCACATCATACTTCTGTGAACGGATAGCATCTACCAGTTTATCGCATACCTCAGGTGCGCTCATCTCAGGCTGCATATCATAAGTAGGAACCTTAGGTGATTTTACAAGGATCCTGTCCTCACCTTTATTCGGCTCTTCCACACCACCGTTAAAGAAAAAGGTAACGTGTGCATACTTCTCAGTCTCAGCAATACGAGCCTGTGTCATATTATGAGCTGCAAGATATTCACCAAAGGTATTGTGAAGTGCTACCTTATGGAAAGCTACCAGCTTGTTGGGAATGGTATCATCATAATCTGTAAAGCATACATAAGTCAGATCCAGTCTCTTCTCACGTTCAAAGCCTGTAAAATCATCTGAACAGAAGGCTCTTGTGATCTCACGTGCACGGTCTGGACGGAAGTTAAAGAATACTACAGAATCTTTATCAGAAACAACGGCTACCGGCTGTCCATCTTTCTTGATCACTGTAGGAAGAACAAACTCATCTGTTTTCCCATTATCGTAGGAAGCCTGTACTGCCTGTGCAGCATCTGTGCCTTCTACGCCTTCGCCCTTTGTAAGAGCCTTGTAAGCCAATTCCACACGATCCCAGCGATTGTCACGGTCCATTGCATAGTAACGTCCGGATACAACACCAATCTGGCCTACACCGATCTCATCCATCTTCTTCTGAAGCTCTTCAATATATCCTTTTCCTGATGCAGGCGGTGTATCACGGCCATCAAGGAAGCAGTGTACATAAACCTTTTTCAGGCCTTCTCTTTTGGCCATTTCCAGAAGTCCGAACAGATGTGTGATATGGCTGTGCACACCACCATCAGAAAGAAGTCCCATAAAATGAATGGCAGAATCATTGTCTTTTGCATTTTTCATGGCTGCAAGCAGTGCTTCGTTCTTAAAAAAGTCACCATCCTGGATCTCTTTTGTGATCCTTGTAAGCTCCTGATATACAATACGGCCTGCGCCCATATTCATATGTCCGACCTCAGAGTTACCCATCTGTCCTTCCGGAAGACCTACTGCCAGTCCGCTGGCATTTCCTTTGACAAATGGACACTGGGCCATCAGCTTATCCATCACCGGAGTAGCAGCCTCATATACTGCATTTCCGTCATGTCTTTCATTTAATCCATAACCATCAAGAATCATTAATACGGTTGGTTTTTTACTCATAATTTCTCCTTTCGCATATCAATTTCCATATACACGGATCGTCTTTGAGATCCGTTTCACAGAAGCACGGTTAGATAATTCCTGGATAGCTGTCTTGAAATCGCCCTCCCGTACTTTTGCAGTGATCACAACTACTTCTGCACAGTCATCATCCTTACGTTCTTTCTGAATGATCTGCGCAACACTTACATGATATTTTGCAAAAACCTCTGTCATCTCAGCCAGCACACCACACTTGTCTTCCACATGGAGTCTGAGGAAATACCGGTTATAGGTGCTTTCCATTTTTTTCACCGGAAGCTGCTTATAGCAGGTACATCCGATCCGTCCGCAGCATCCGGCCAGGATATTGCGTACGATCTCAAAAATATCCCCCACAACAGCACTTGCTGTAGGCATTTCTCCAGCGCCCCGTCCAAAGAACATAGCATCCTCCACAGCATCTCCATGAACAAATACTGCATTATAGGAATCATTTACTGTAGCCAGCGGATGAGTACTTGGGATCAGCATAGGGCATACATAAGCTTCGATCCCTCCCTCTGTATTCCTCGCTACGCCAAGAAGCTTAATGTCACAGCCCATCTCTTTTGCATAACGGATATCCTTTGCAGAAATCTTGGTAATTCCTTCAATATATACATCATCAAACACAACTCTGGAATTAAATGCAACAGAAGCAAGAATTGCCACCTTCCGTCCTGCATCCAGTCCGTCAATATCTGCGGTAGGATCTGCCTCTGCATACCCAAGCTCTGTAGCAAGGGCAAGTGCATCCTTAAACTCCATGCCATCCTGGGTCATCCTGGTGAGGATGAAGTTGGTAGTACCATTTACAATTCCCATAACCTCTGTCATATGATTGCCGGCAAGACTCTGCTTCAGCGGTCCAATGATGGGAATGCCTCCTGCTACCGCTGCTTCAAACATAAAGTCTGCTTTCGTCTCCCCTGCAGCTTCCAGAAGCTCACGTCCATGTACTGCGATCAGGTCTTTATTAGCAGTCACCACATGCTTACCAGCCTTAAGAGCATCCAGAATGTATTCTTTTGCAGGATGGATCCCGCCCATTACCTCGATCACGATCTCTATGGAAGGATCGGCAACGATTTCCTGCCAGTCATTGGTAAGAAGAGAATCATCTCCCAGCTTCCTGGCAGCCTTTTCAAGATTCCGCACAAGGATCCGGGAAATCTTCACCTTGCAGCCAAGCTTTGCTGTCATCTCTTCTTCCTGATTTTTCAATACTTTATATACACCTGTTCCAACAGTGCCCAGCCCCAAAAGGGCTGCTTTTATGACTCTTTCTTCCATCGGAGTCCCCCTTTTTGTATTCTTACTGTACACAGCGTTCTACATAAGATCCGCTGCGCTGTCTGTAAAAACACAGATGGATCTGCTGCGCCTTTAATAGTATGGCAGAAACAGGGATTTGTCAAGCATGAGAGCCTTGAAAACAGGCACTGTTCAGTTCAAACATGTTCATTTTTCTTTACTTCTTCCTCCAACTGGCGCTGCAGAAAACCAATATAGGAAAAACATCCATACACAAGAAAACAGATCCCAAAAGACAGAAGGCCGGCTTTGATCCTGTATCCCGGTTCTATGCACTCTTTTGGAAGACCAGCTGTCAAAAGAGAAAACAGCAAAAAAGAAAAAAACACAGTAACAGCCACAGCCACAATTCTTTTACATATCTTCATAAAAATCTTCCTCTTTTCCCATTAATAAGGTGGTTATATACACACTATGATTAATATGATTTTACATTGATAATTACCTTATATCAAGAACAAATTGGACGGTATGTCTATATGATAAAATATGACCGCTTATGGGAAACAATGAAAAAGCGTGGCATTTCCCAGTACGCGCTTTATACTTACTATGGGATCGACCGCTCGCTGCTGGATCGTTTCCGTAAAAATAAAAACATAGAAATCTATACTCTGGATCGTATATGCACTATCCTGGACTGCAACATTGAAGATATTGTAGAGCATGTACCGGATCCACCTTTGCAAAAGCATTAATAATACAGTTCTCTGTCTGTGTTTTTGTATGTATTTCTGTATTATTATTTGCATTTCTGTATCCTATATTCCTTTTAGTTTTGTACTCATCCATAGAGCAATATGGTCTATTTCATTCACTGCAACTCCCACCGTATTTTATCATATCCCAAAATAGTCTGATTTCATCTGTAAACAATCCTGAAATTCCTTCTTTTTTCTGAAAATAATCCTTTTTTATTTCTCAATTTATGGATATAATGAAAGTAGGACTGAACTTAATAAAAAATTGCAGCTGTTCCGTTCGTTTTGGGGATAATACCCTGAAACCGCTGCAATATGAATTGAGAGGTTATCTTATGAATGTATTTGACATTTTAGGGCCTGTTATGATCGGCCCTTCCAGTTCTCACACGGCCGGAGCCGCCAGGATCGGTCTTGTCACCCGTGCCCTTCTTGGCCAGGAACCGGTATCTGCCAACATACTTCTCCACGGGTCTTTTGCCAAAACATACAAGGGTCATGGTACAGACAAGGCGCTGGTGGCAGGCATTCTGGGTATGCAGACAGATGATGAACGGATTCGTTTTTCTCTGGATGAAGCCAGGAAACAAGGACTTGCTGTTACCATTACCACAGGCGAAATCGATGGTGCCCATCCTAACACTGCACAGATCACCCTGATGGGGAAAGACGGAAAGCAGGTATCCCTGCTTGGAAGCAGTACAGGCGGTGGAAATATTCTTGTTACAAGGATTAATGGAATGGAAGTTTCCCTTACCGGTGAAAAGACTACACTGATCATTCTGCACAAAGACGCTCCCGGTACGATTGCCGCTGTTACTGAACTGGTGGCAGGCTATGGGGTCAATATCTGTAACTTCCGGCTTTCCAGGGAATCCAAAGGCGGACAGGCCGTCATGACCATTGAAGTGGATGGCAATTTGGGGGCTGCCATCAACGAAAAGATCCAGGGGCTTCCCAATATTTATTCCAGCATTATGCTGCAGCCGATCTAATGATTGCCGCATTAAAAGTTGTGTGCTCAGGTATGGGCATCTATTGAAAATTGTAACAGGAGGTTTTCTTTCTTATGGAGCTTAACTATTCTTCTGTGTCCCAGCTGATACAGGAAGCCATCAAAAATAAAGTCACTATTTCTTCCCTGGTATTAAACCAGCAGGCACAGCAAATGGAGCTTTCCCAGCAGGAACTTTATAAGAAAATGCTGAATAATTACCAGGTAATGAAATCCTGTATCACACCAGGCTGTGCCAAAGACCTGAAAAGTACCAGTGGTCTTACAGGAGGCGACGCCTGGAAAATGAAACAATCTGTAGAAAAAAAAGAGAACCTGACCGGTTCTCTGATTGGCGGTGCACTTTACCGTGCTCTGGCGGTTTCTGAACTGAATGCTTCCATGGGACGGATCGTGGCGGCCCCTACAGCCGGAAGCTGTGGAATCCTTCCTGCTGCTGTCCTTACTATGGAAGAAGAAAAGCATCTTTCTGAAGAACAATGTGTAATGTCTCTTTTTACTGCCTCTGCCATAGGAATGGTGATCGCCAACAATGCTTCTCTGGCAGGAGCTAGAGGAGGCTGCCAGGCAGAGTGTGGTTCTGCATCTGCCATGGCCGCTGCCGCTATTGTGGAGCTTGCCGGGGGAACACCGGAAATGGTAGGTTCTGCAGTTGCCATTGCCCTGAAAAATATTCTGGGCCTTGTGTGTGATCCTGTAGCCGGTCTTGTAGAAATCCCCTGTATCAAGCGGAACGCTTCCGGAGTTACCGGTGCTTTTACAGCTGCGGAACTGGCTCTTGCAGGGATCAAAAGTGCTATTCCTGCAGACGAAGTGATCTGGAGCATGAAAAAGGTTGGTGACGTTATGCCTGCTGCCTTAAAGGAAACTGCAGAGGGTGGTCTTGCTGCCACTCCCACAGGCCGTAAACTGCATACACAGGTTTTCGGAGAATAACTCCGGGGTTTCTTTACTATTTTTACGAATATAACACTTTACAAAAACGCCCCTGTAACAGTCCAATCAGTAAAAACTACTGATCGACACTGTATATAGGGGCGTTTCATTATTTCTTATTCAGACGGCGGTTGTGAAACCGCTGGTCCTTATTTCTTGTAGTTTACGATATCTCCAAACTCTGGTTTCAGAGAAGCGCCGCCAACAAGACCACCGTCAATGTCAGCCTGTGCAAACAGTTCAGGAGCTGTCTTTGCATTTACAGATCCGCCATACTGGATACGAATCTCAGCTGCAGTAGCCTCATCATAGATCTCAGCGATGCATGCACGGATGCCAGCGCATACTTCCTGCGCCTGCTCTGTGGTAGCTGTCTTACCTGTTCCGATAGCCCAGATCGGCTCATATGCGATCACTGCAGTTTTAGCCTGCTCTGCGGTCACACCCTGGAATCCAACCTTTACCTGCTGACGGATAAAGTCCATAGTCACGCCCTGCTCTCTCTGTGTAAGAGTCTCGCCGCAGCACATGATCGGAGTGATACCGTGCTCGAATGCTTTCAGCATTTTCTTGTTTACGGTCTCACTTGTCTCAGCAAAGTATTCTCTTCTCTCAGAATGTCCAAGAACAACGTATTTAACTCCGGCATCAACCAGCATATTCGGGGAAATCTCGCCTGTGTAAGCACCTTTCTCCTCAAAATACATATTCTCAGCACCAACCTGGATGTTAGATCCTTTTGCAGCCTCAACTACAGGAAGGATATCAATTGCAGGTACGCAGAATACTACGTCTACCTCATCATTTACTACTAATGGCTTTAAAGTCTCTACTAATTTAACTGCCTCGCTGGGAGTCATGTTCATCTTCCAGTTACCGGCAATGATTTTCTTTCTTGACATTATAATTTCTCCTTTTGCTCTTGTGGAGCTTGTATTTTCGGAAGTTCGATTCACTAAATTCGAGCTGCGCCCTCGGCTTGCCCTCATTAAGTTCCTTCGAACTAAGTTCACACTAAATTCGAGCTGCGTCTTCGACTTGCTCTCATTAAGTGTTCTACTTATCGTTAGCTGCAGCAACTCCAGGAAGCTCTTTGCCTTCCAGGAACTCAAGAGATGCACCGCCACCTGTGGAGATGTGTGTCATCTTATCGCCATATCCAAGGATATTAACTGCTGCTGCGGAATCACCGCCACCGATAATGGTTGTTGCATCTGTATCAGCCAGAGCCTTTGCAACAGCCTCAGTACCATGTGCAAAGTTCGGCATTTCAAAGCATCCCATCGGTCCGTTCCAAACAACTGTCTTAGCATCTTTTACAGCATCTGCAAACAGCTTCTCTGTCTCCGGTCCGATATCCATGCCTTCCCATCCATCCGGGATCTCGCCACGCTTCACAACCTTGATATTGCAGTCATTGGAGAAAGCATCACCAATTCTGTTATCTACAGGAAGAAGAAGCTTAACGCCCTTTTCTTCTGCTTTTTTCATCATATCCAGTGCATACTGAAGATAATCATCCTCGCAAAGGGAAGTTCCGATGTGTCCGCCCATTGCTTTAGAGAATGTGTAAGACATACCACCGCCGATGATCAGGGTATCTACCTTGTCAAGAAGGTTGTTGATAACGGAAATCTTGCTGGATACCTTAGCACCGCCAAGGATTGCAACAAACGGTCTGTTCGGGTTATTTACTGCATTGCCAAGGAAATCAATCTCTTTCTGCATTAAATATCCAACAACAGCTGTATCAACATATTTGGTAACACCTACGTTAGAGCAGTGTGCTCTGTGAGCTGTACCAAATGCATCGTTAACAAACACATCGCAAAGAGATGCAAGTTCCTTGCTGAACTCGTCACCATTCTTTGTCTCTTCTGCACGATAACGTGTATTCTCAAGAAGGATCACATCTCCGTCCTTCATAGCTTCTACTGCTGCTTTTGCATTTGGTCCTACTACTTCAGGATCTGCTGCAAATTTAACTTCCTGTCCCAGAAGCTCAGAAAGGCGTACTGCAACCGGTGCAAGGGATAATTCCGGCTTTGGCTCTCCCTTCGGCTTACCCAGGTGGGAGCAAAGGATAACCTTTCCACCGTCAGCGATCAGCTTCTTGATTGTAGGAAGAGCTGCAACCAGACGGTTCTCGTCTGTGATCTTACCATCCTGAAGAGGTACATTAAAGTCGCATCTTACAAGGACTTTCTTGCCTTTTACGTTGATATCATCAACAGATTTCTTATTCAGCATCTTGTTATGCCTCCTTTTAACTTTATACAGACAAAAGGATCCGGTCCTATACAGACCGGACCCTTCTCTGAGTCTATTTGTATGCTTTACAGCACTGAAACCCTACTCTGCCGGTAATTAAGCGTTCAGCAGTTTACCAAAATGTTTGATTGTACGAACCATCTGGCTTGTGTAGGAGTTCTCATTGTCATACCAGGAAACAACCTGAACCTCTGTTGTGCCATTCTCAAGTGGAAGAACCATTGTCTGAGTAGCATCAAACAGAGAACCAAATCTCATACCAACGATATCGCTGGATACGATCTCGTCCTCGTTGTATCCGAAGGACTCATTGGAAGCTGCTTTCATAGCTGCATTGATCTGATCTTTTGTTACATTTCCTTCAACAACTGCTGTAAGGATAGTAGTGGAACCTGTTGGGGTCGGTACACGCTGTGCGGAACCGATCAGTTTGCCGTTCAGTTCTGGGATAACCAGACCGATAGCTTTTGCAGCACCTGTGCTGTTCGGAACGATATTAACTGCAGCTGCACGGGATCTTCTCAGATCGCCTTTTCTCTGCGGTCCGTCAAGTGTCATCTGATCGCCTGTGTAAGCGTGGATTGTGCACATGATACCGGATTTGATCGGAGCAAGGTCATTTAATGCTTTAGCCATTGGAGCTAAGCAGTTTGTTGTACAGGAAGCTGCAGAAATGATGTGATCCTCTTTTGTAAGAGTCTCATGGTTTACATTGTAAACGATAGTCTTCAGATCGTTTCCAGCCGGAGCGGAAATGATAACATGCTTAGCACCAGCATCGATATGAGCCTGTGCTTTGTCTTTGGATGTATAGAAACCTGTGCACTCAAGAACAACGTCTACACCGATCTCTCCCCATGGAAGCTCAGCAGCGTTAGCTTTTGCATAGATCTTAATCTCTTTTCCGTCAACAGTGATGGAATCCTCGCCTGCTTTAACTGTATCTGCAAGAGCGTATCTTCCCTGTGTGGAATCATATTTTAATAAGTGAGCCAGCATCTTAGGAGATGTTAAATCGTTGATAGCAACGATTTCAAATCCCTCTGCTCCGAACATCTGACGGAATGCAAGACGACCAATACGTCCAAAACCGTTAATTGCAACTTTTACTGCCATGATAAATTCCTCCTATGAATTAAATGGTAAATTATGATGTACCTTTGTTAAAGAAACATCAACCTACGGCATATTGTACCTAATTCCAAACAAAAATTCAAGAGCATTTTAGAAAAAACCTTACAATCATCTGTAAAAACTTCCTAAACTTATGCTACAATAGGGGCGTATGTTCAAATGAAAGGAGTTTTCAGTCATGAAGAACCAGATCCTGTGGGACTGCCATATGCATTCTTCATTTTCTGCCGATTCAGAAACACCGATGGAGGACATGATCCAGGCAGCTATTTCCAGAAATCTTTCCGGCATCTGCTTTACAGAACACTTTGATCCGGACTATCCTGCTGATCCGGACGGCCTGACTTTTGACCTTGATATCCCGGCTTATCATGCCAGGCTGCATCACCTGAAAGAGAAATACAGCCAGGATCTGCAGATCCATTTTGGGATCGAGATCGGACTTCAGCCTCATCTGGCCCAGCAGTTCCAACAGCTTTTAGAAGATCATCCCTTTGATTTTGTGATCGGATCCTCCCATGTGGTACATGGTCAGGACCCGTACTATCCGGAGTTTTATAAAGGACGTAAAGTTACCCGCTGCTATATGGAATACTTTGAATCTATCCTGGAGAATCTTTCTGTATTTGACCAGATGGATGTTTACGGCCATCTGGACTATATTGTCCGATACGGTCCAGGGAAAAATGCTTCCTACTCATATGGACGTTTTCAGGATATCCTGGATGAGATCCTGAAACAGCTGATCCGCAGGCAGGTAGGACTTGAGCTTAATACCGGTGGCTACCATTATGGTCTTGGAGAGCCTAATCCATGCAGACAGGTAATCCGGCGCTACCGAGAACTTGGCGGAGAAATCGTTACCATCGGAGCTGATGCACATGATCCGTCCAAAGTGGCTTACGGTTTTGAAAAAGCCGCAGACCTTTTAACAGACTGCGGCTTCACATATTACACTGTTTTTTGCGGACGAAAGCCTCAGTTCCTGAAGCTTTGATTGATTGATCAATCCCATCATTTCTGTATTTTCTCAAAGAGAAGGGAGAGGAAACCTCTTTCTTCTCTTTCTTCTCTTTCTTCGAGTTTTACGTAAAGTGTGTGGATCCATGCTGTGATCACGTCGATCAATACCGGTGAAAATGTCATCAGGATAAACACAAGGATAATCATACCAAACTCCAATGCACCCAGGGCAAGAAGCTTCTGCAGGATCACCGCAGCTGCAAAAAAGATAAACTGCATACCGTAAATGATCACTTTACGATACCGGTTCAACGGTGCATAAACCGTCTTCAGCGCTGCCATATAATTCCATCCTGTAACAAGCACACAGGCTGTGTTCAGCATCTCATTAGAATGATATACATTCTGGCATACAAGCATAATAGTAAATACACAGCCTGTAATCGTAACTGCTGCCGGAAAGGCATTCATAAATACATACCGTAGAAAGCCCTGCTGGATCCTGTTAAAATTATTTTCCTGTGCAAGCAGGAACGTAGGGATCCCCACGGCGCAGGTGCTGATCAGAGACATCTGAATTGGTTCAAAAGGATAAGCATCCCCCCAGAAAATTGTAATCAGGCAAAGCAGCACCGAAAAAATCGTCTTGATCAGAAACATGGATGCTGCTGTACGAATATTATTTACCACACGCCTTCCCTGGTTCACAATATCCGGCATAGCAGAAAAATTAGAATCCAGAAGCACTATATTTGCAATATTCTTAGCAGCATCACTACCCTCTGCCATTGCTACACTACAGTCAGCCTCTTTTAGGGCAAGTACATCATTCACACCATCCCCGGTCATAGCTACTGTATGCGCCTGTTTCTTCAAGGCCAGCACCATTTCTTTTTTCTGCTGGGGTGTTACCCTTCCAAATACAGAACACTCTGCCACTGCCTTTTCCATCTGCTCCGGTGTGGTGATCGTAGTAGCATCTATATAATGATCCGCATCCTTAAGTCCTGCCTTTCTTGCAATGGCAGCAACCGTAACCGGATCATCTCCTGAAATCACCTTAAGATCCACACCCTGGCTGTCAAAAAATGCCAGCGTTTCTGGTGCATCCTCACGGATCACATCTGTAAGAAGAAAAAGTGCCAAAGGCTTCAGATCTTTTGGAAGCTCTGTACCTGTGCTTTCCTCTTTGCTGGCTGCAAGCACCAGCACTCTAAGACCCTGTGCACCATAAACTGCACAGACATCCAGAAGCGGCTGATTTCCTTCTGGAAACAAAAACTGTGCTGCTCCCATCAAATATGTGCCTTCTCCTTCAAATACAGCACCACTATATTTCCTGTCTGAGGAAAAAGGAATCACATGGGAAACCTTCAAATCATTCTTCTTTGTAAAGTAATGATTTAAGGCCTCAGCTGTAGCATTTTTATCTTTCAGCACATAAAGCAGATTACCCATGATATGGCGGATCTCTTCCTGGCTTTCTTCTGAGTCTTCAGCTGTTTCTGGATTTGACAGCTGAACCACAGGCTGCTCTGCATCTGCTTCAACCATATTGGTTTCAGCTGTATCTATTTCAACTGGAATTGTATTGGCTGTATCTGCCACAGCAACAGGCAGGGCAGGCAAAACTTCTTCTGTCTTCCCGGTATCTTCAGTCCGTTTTAAAGCCATCTTATAAGAAACCACTTCCTGTACCTTCATAGAACCGGAGGTGATGGTGCCTGTCTTATCCAAGCACAAGGTATCTACCCTGGCAAGCGTCTCAATACAATACAATTCCTGCACCAATGTATTCTTCCTGGTAAGGTTTAATGCTCCCAAAGTCAATGCCACACTGGTAAGCAGAACAAGCCCTTCCGGGATCATCCCAAGAACTGCAGAAGCCATATTTACCACTGCATCCCGGATATTATCACCTGCTATATAATACTGCTTGTAAAACAGCAGCATTCCCATAGGTACAATAATAATACTGATCACCTTCAGGATCGCATTCAGGGAATTACGCAGTTCAGAATTATGCCTTTTAAACTCCTTTGCTTCACTGGTGATCTGTGACGCATAATTGTCTTTCCCTACATGAACAACCTGACAGCAAGCCTCTCCTGCTGTGACAAAGCTTCCTGAAAAAAGATCGTCCCCAGGATTCTTGGTCAGATTGTCTGCCTCACCTGTAAGGAGGGATTCATTCACCTCAATACTTCCCTCAAGCACTCTGGCATCCGCTGGGATCTGATCCCCGGTCTTCAGAAACAGAATGTCATCCAGAACAAGCTGATCTGTAGGAACACTCCACTTCTGTCCTTCCCGCAACACCACTGCTTTACTCTCAGTAAGGATTGCCAGCTTGTCCAGGGTCTTCTTTGCGCGGATCTCCTGAGCGATACCGATCACTGTATTGACAATGATGATCCCGACGAACATGGAATTCTTATATGATCCCACTAAAAGAACCAGGACAAGAAGCACCAGATTGAGAAAGTTGAAAAATGTCAGCGTATTCTCCCGGATAATCTGCTTATATGTCCTGGTATTAGGGTTCTCATTTGCATTTACTTTGCCTGCATCGATTCGTTCCTGAACCTGTTGATTTGTAAGTCCTGTCATCGTTATTTTCCTTTTTCGTAACTGTTTCACACACTGGCATCTGCAATGCAAAAACTTTCCAGATCACCTGAATGAATACTGCCAGCAAAACAGTTACCCTTTTTCTTTTTATCTCTTTTGCCTCGAATTTAAGATGAATCTTCTCACTTCAAGTCGAGCAGTTACTCAACACCTGAAAGAGGTGGGAGTCTTCTCGACTGAGATAGACTATAACGACTGCAGCCTCACCTGTATCTTGGGCCTGGGAAGAGATTAATACTCCTCTTCCTCAGCCTCTTCTCCCTCATGGATATCACTCTTTGGCTTCTTTAATCCTTCGATCTTGATGCCATGCTTCTGTGAATAATCCCATAATGCAGCATGGATGGCTTCCTCAGCCAAAAGGGAACAGTGTACCTTTACTGGCGGAAGTCCGTCAAGTGCTTCCATAACCGCCTTATTGGTAACTTCCATGGCTTCTTCGATGGTCTTGCCTTTTACCATCTCAGTTGCCATACTGCTGGTCGCTACTGCAGCACCACAGCCAAAGGTCTTGAATTTGCAGTCCTTTATAATATGTGTATTCTCATCAATGTCCAGAAAGATTCTCATAATGTCGCCACATTTAGCATTGCCAACTGTACCAACACCGCTTGCGTTCTCAATCTCTCCCACATTTCTGGGATGCTGAAAATGATCCATTACTTTATCACTATACATGTTTTTTTCCTCCTGACAAGTGCTTTTACACTTTTTTTAGATTTAGCTTCTTTATTTGTTCTGTTTTTTTATGAAATCTTCATATAATGGAGACATGCTTCTTAAGTTCGCCACAATATCCTTTAACTTATCCACAACAAAATCTGCATCTTCCATGGTAGTCTCTTCGCTTAAGGTGAGACGGAGGGAACCGTGTGCGATCTCATGAGGCAGTCCGATTGCCAGAAGTACATGGGAAGGATCCAGGGATCCGGATGTACAGGCAGAACCGCTGGATGCACAGATACCAAAGCTGTCCAGCATCAGAAGCATAGACTCTCCTTCCACAAACTGGAAGCTTACGTTTACATTGTTTGGAAGTCTCTTCTTTGGATGTCCGTTTAATTTTACATATGGGATTTCACTGGTGATCCGGCTAATCAGATGATCTCTCACCAGGACCTCTTTTGCAGTACGGTCAGCCATGGAATGCATTGCACGCTCTGCTGCCACACCAAACCCAACAATACCCGGCACATTCTCAGTACCTGCACGGCGCTTTCTCTCCTGAGCTCCGCCATGTACAAAGCTGCGGATCTTAACGCCTTTACGGATGTACAGGAAACCGATGCCCTTTGGTCCATTCAGCTTATGGCCGCTGGAACTAAGCATATCAATGCCAAGCTCATCCACATTGATGGGAACCTGACCAAATGCCTGTACTGCATCTGTATGGAAAAGAATGCCATGCTCTTTGGCGATCATTCCGATCTCCTTGATCGGCTGCAGTGTACCGATCTCATTATTTGCAAACATAACAGAAATCAGGATGGTCTCCGGTGTAATGGCCTTTTCCAGCTCATCAAGCTTTACAACTCCATTCTCATCCACATCAAGATAAGTGATCTTTGCCCCTCTTTCTTTTTCCAGGTATTCGCAGGTATGAAGAATCGCATGATGCTCGATCTTAGTAGTAATAATATGGTTGCCTTTTGACTTGTAAGCCTCAAAAGTTGCTTTTAATGCCCAGTTGTCAGCCTCAGAACCGCCTGCTGTGAAATAAATTTCCTCTTTTTTGGCGCCAAGAACATTTGCGATCTGCTCTCTGCCCTTTGTCACAGCATCTTTGCTTTTTCCGGCAAAATCATATACACTGGAGGGATTTCCATACATTTCTGTAAAATAAGGAAGCATTGCTTCCACAACCTCCGGTGCCGTCTTTGTTGTTGCTGCATTGTCCAGATATATCATTTTTCCCATTTCTATGTCCTCCTGTCATAGTAAAGCAGACTCCTTGCTACTGCTTTACAGAATGAAGATACTACCTACTGAATAGTTACTATCACTCTTCGTTTTTTGTACGGCTGTTAGGGCAGATCACTCCATTGCCTCTTTGCTGTCCCTGATTCTTTTCCTGCACTTTAATACTTTCGCAGATCAGTTCTCCCAGGGTCATTGTATCCACAGCCTGTGTAATACTGTCGTTTATACGTTTCCATACGTATTTGGCAACGCAAAGATCAGCGCCTGTGCATCCTCCGCTGTCTTCGTTGCCGGCACACTCCACAGCCTCCAGACTGCCTTCCAGCACTCTTAAAACGTCTCCCACAGAAATCTCACCGGCCGGCATTGCCAGACGATATCCTCCGCAGGCTCCCCGGCTGCTCTTCACATAACCGGCTTTCTTAAGAAGTGCCATCAGCTGTTCCAGATATCCCATGGAAATCCCCTGTCTGTCGGCAATGCTCTGGAGAGATACGCTCTCTGCCTCACTGTACATGCCTAAATCAATCAACGCCCTGAGGCCATATCTTGCCCGTGTGGAAAATTTCATTTTATCGCCTCTTTTTAATTCCTAGTGTTTTCCTTGGATTTCACCTAACTTTACCAGATACATTTCGTTCTGTCAAGGTGCTTTTTAGAATATACTGATAAAAATTATATATTCAGGCGGTACGGTTATGTCAAAGGAACAATTTCTGAAAGGAACATTGATTCTTACCTGTACAGGGCTTCTTTGCCGGCTGGCTGGCTTCTTTTATAGAATATTCCTTTCACACACCATTGGTGCACAGGGTGTGGGGATTTATCAGCTTTCTCTCCCTCTTTCTGCTTTGCTGCTTGCAATGACCGCTTTTGGTATGCAGGCAGTAATCTCCCGGGGCTGCGCATCACTGCAAGCTCTTGGAAAGGATCAGCAGGCAAAAGATACCTTTCTCCTTGGAACAAGCATCTGTATGTTTTTGTCTGTTGGTATTTCATTTATTTTATATAAAAATGCAGTTTTTATTGCAGTCCGGATTCTGAAAGAGCCGGCCACCCTTCCCTTGATTTGTCTTATGTCTTTTTGTTTTCCTCTCAGTGCGCTACATACCTGTGTCAGCAGTTACTATTATTCCATGAAGCAGGCCCTAACGCCTTCCTGCATACAGTTATTTGAACAGGCAGTGCGTATTGGCAGTTCTTACCTGGTTTATCTGATCCTTCTGTCAGAAAAAAAGCCGGTTACACCGCTTCTTGCCGGCATTGGTGCCCTTTGCGGAGAGATTGCTGCCTGCCTTTCATCCCTTCTTACCCTTGGCATTCATTTTCAAAAAACTTCCTATAAAATCAGATTCATCCATAAACCCTTTGCATCCATCTGCCGGCTTTTTTGGGAATCGGTTCCTCATACCCTGAATAAAGTATTGCTCACCTTACTTGGCAGTATTGAAGTGGTGCTGATCCCCGGACAGCTACAGGCATATGGTCTGTCCCGTACAGACGCTCTTGGGGTCTATGGAGTCTTTACAGGCATGACCCTGCCGCTTCTTCTTTTTCCTTCCACCCTTACCACCTCCGCAGCAGTTATGCTTATGCCTTCTATTGCTCAGCTTCAGGCACTTAGAAACAGAAAAAGGATTTCCTATGTGGTCCGCAGTTCCTGCATGGGCTGTCTTTTTCTTGGATGTATCTGTGCCCTGTTTTTTCTTTTTTTCGGTCACTTTGCAGGTGTTTTTCTTTTTAACAGCATTACTGCCGGAAACTATATTACCTCCCTGGCTTTCATCTGCCCATTTCTATATATGAATACCGCTATGGTCAGTATACTAAATGGCCTTGGAAAAGCTTCCCGCTGTCTGTTCCACAACATGTCCGGAGCTCTTCTTCGGATCCTGTTTGTAATCTTTGCCATTCCCGCTATGGGAATCCGAGGCTATTTTTATGGTATGCTGTCTGGTGAACTGCTTCTTTCTCTGCTGCATCTTATTGCCCTGATCCGGTATTTTACTCATCTGCAACAAGCATCTGCTTCAAGATTACCATAACTTTTTCTTATATACTGCGATAATTTTTCTATCGACATTCTCAAAAACTTGTTCTATAATAAAAAACTGATAGCAAATGCAAAGGAGAAAGAAAATGGGTTTTGAATTCATCAAAAAATTACCTACACCAGACGAAATCCGCAATCAATACCCGATTGATGCAAAGATCAAAGCTCTTAAAGAGAAACGTGACAGTGAGATCCGTGATATATTAACTGGAAAATCCGATAAGTTTCTTGCCATCATCGGTCCCTGCTCTGCTGACAATGAAGATGCTGTATGTGATTACCTGTTAAGACTTCGTAAGGTTCAGGAGAAAATTGAAGATAAAGTTTTAATTATTCCAAGAGTTTATACTAATAAACCACGTACAACAGGCGAAGGCTACAAAGGAATGGTTCATCAGCCAGATCCTGAGAAGAAGCCAAACATGCTTGCCGGACTGATCGCCATCCGTAAAATGCATATACATGCCATTCAGGAAAGTGGATTTACCTGTGCTGACGAAATGCTTTATCCTGAAAACTGGCGTTATCTTTCCGATATTCTTTCTTACGTAGCCGTAGGTGCCCGCTCTGTAGAAGACCAGCAGCACCGCCTTACTGTAAGCGGCATGGATATCCCTGCCGGTATGAAGAATCCTACTAGCGGTGATTTCAGCGTTATGCTTAATTCTGTTGTTGCAGCCCAGGGAAGCCACCGTTTTATCTACCGCGGCTGGGAAGTAGAAACATCGGGGAACGAATATGCACATACGATTCTTCGCGGTGCTGTAAATAAACATGGAGAAGCCATTCCCAATTATCATTATGAGGATCTGCGCCTTCTCTACGAAAAATATTCAGCAAAAGATCTGAAAAATATGGCGACTATTGTAGATACCAACCACTCCAATTCCAACAAACAATACGAACAGCAGGTTCGTATTGCAAGAGAAGTGCTTCATAGCCGCGCTGTGGATTCTGATATCCACAAGCTTGTAAAAGGTCTTATGATTGAAAGCTACATTGAACCTGGCAACCAGAAGATTGGCTGTGCACCTCATATCTACGGCAAATCCATTACAGATGCATGCCTTGGATGGGAAGAATCTGAAAAACTGTTATACACCATTGCTGAATTGTGCTGATGTTACAATAAAAGCCCGCCTCAGATCAGTGTCTGGGGTGGGCTTTCATATATACATCCCGCATGCGGTTCATATTCATACTTAAGTATATCTGGGTTGTGGAAATATCCGAATGTCCAAGCATTTCCTGTACGCTTTTAATATCTGCTCCATTTTGCAGCATATGGACTGCAAAAGAATGGCGCAAGGTATGCGGTGTAATATCCCGCTTGATTCCGGCAGCGTCTGCATATCCTTTCAGTACCTTCCAGAACCCCTGTCTGCTCATTGCTTTCCCGGAGCAGTTGGTGAACAAAGTCTTCTCTTTACTGTCCTTAACAAAAGTATCTCTTGCCTTGTCCATATACAGGATCAAGGCATCCCGACTCACATTGCCAATAGGAATGATCCTTTCTTTCTCATGTTCCTTGCAGGTCACATATCCTAATTGGAGATTCACCTCATCTACCTGCAAATGAATCAGTTCGCTGACTCTCATACCAGTAGCATACAATAACTCCAGCATGGCTTTATCCCGGATCCCTTTAGGTGTATTCAGATCTGGCTGCAGAAGCAGAAGATCAACTTCCTGAATGGATAATATCTCCGGCATTTTCTTCTCTACTTTAGGTGGCCTCAGATTATCTGACGGATCCTTTTCCATACCGTTGACTTTCATCTGATACTGAAAAAAAGCACGGATGGACGCTACACTTCTGGATATGGTAGAAGACGCAAATTCTCCACGCTCCATATAATCCAAATATCCCTCCAGATCAAGTTCCCGCACAGCCTTTGCTTCACGGATCCCCCGGTCTTCCAGAAACCTGGCCATTTTTCTTAAATCCCGCTCATAGGAAATCTCCGTATTGCTGGATGACTTCTTTGTTTCATGCAGATAACTAATGAAATCATGTATCTCTCTTTCCATTTTCTCTTCTTCCTGTCACGTTCAATACTTGTCATTCATACTCCCCATTCTGAATAACAAAAAATGTAACTGTATTATACTTTGAAATTAACATAAAATCAAACCCTTTTTTTCTCTGAAATGCTGATAAGTTGGGGCTTTCCGCATTTTTACACAAAATGTCGACTTTTTTATGGTAACTTACACCACATATGGTGTAAATACATTCAAAATATTTTTAAAGTCATCAAAATTTTTTCTGTTATCCATGGATTTACATAGGCTTCCAACAGCATTCCGAGGAAGTAAATGCCCCCTGTCCAAACTGTCTGCCAGGAATATCCAGCTGCTTTGTCCGGAAAAATCCCTTGATTTTTCCACATGCTTATGGATTGTTTAAAAACCATGTCCAGAAGCATAAACAGGGCAGGCAGATAGATCAGATACTGTGGAAAAAGGAGGGCAATTCCTGCTGCCGCACCTGCCAGACCAAACTGAAGGATACATACGGTCAGCACTGCACCAATCCCAAAGCCTGCTGCAATCACAGTTCCAACTGCTAATGGCACACCGAAAACAGTAAATCCGCACACTGCACATAATATAAAAAAACTTCCCCTGCTTTTCAATATTTCTCCAAGAAGTCCGGTTCCAGCCAGCTCCTGTCCTGAAAAAGAGCTAAGCAGATACATAGCAGCTACTGTTTTCTGCTGCCATTTCATTTTCCACATAATATTTGGAAGAATGGTACCTGTAAAAAAGCCACAAAAAAATAAAGCTGACCAGGGAAAAAATTCCTTTCCTTTTATTCTGCCTTTCTTTTTCCCCATATCCTTCTCCTGTCTTTTTATGATGTAACTGTCTGACACAGCAGCATCTTTTTCTCTTTTCCATCTTACGCTTCCCATATAGAATTTATGCAGTTCTCATTACCGAAACACTGTAATCATTTATATATTTTTTCACACAAAAACAGGAACCGTTTTCCTTTGGTTTCCCTTGGGAATAACGATTCCTGTATCTTATCTTCCTGAATGACAGCTTGGATTATTTAGCATAATCCACAGCACGGCTCTCTCTGATCACATTAACTTTGATCTGGCCTGGATATTCAAGCTCTGCCTCAATCTGCTTGGCAATATCTCTTGCCAGAAGAACCATATCTGCATCTGTAACATGATCTGGAACAACCATAACACGGATCTCACGACCTGCCTGAATTGCAAAGGATTTCTCCACCCCTTTAAACTGGTTGGTAATATCCTCCAGCTGTTTCAGACGGTTGGTATATGTTTCCAGTGTCTCTCTACGAGCACCAGGACGGGCTGCAGAAATAGCATCTGCTGCCTGTACAATGCAGGCGATCAATGACTCTGGTTCTACATCTCCGTGATGAGCAGCCACTGCATTAATAACGATTGCAGATTCTTTATATTTCTTGCAAAGATCTACACCAATCTGAATATGTGAGCCTTCTACTTCATGGTCAATGGACTTACCAATATCATGCAGAAGTCCGGCACGTTTGGCAATACGCACATCAGCACCTACTTCACCAGCCAGAAGTCCGGATAACTGTGCCACTTCAATGGAATGCTTCAATGCATTCTGTCCATAGCTGGAACGGAATTTCATCCTTCCCAGAAGCTTCAGAAGTTCTGGATGAATACCATGTACACCCACATCCATAGCAGCAGTCTCCCCATCCTCACGGATCTGGGCTTCCACTTCTTTCTGTGCCTTCTCAACCATTTCCTCGATCCTGGCCGGATGGATCCTGCCATCAACGATCAGTTTCTCAAGTGCAACTCTGGCGATCTCACGACGGATCGGGTCAAAAGCAGAAAGAACAACTGCTTCCGGTGTATCATCAATAATCAGATCTACACCTGTAAGTGTCTCCAATGTACGGATATTACGTCCTTCTCGGCCGATAATACGCCCTTTCATCTCATCGCTTGGAAGCTGCACAACAGAAATCGTTGCTTCTGCTACATGGTCAACTGCACATTTCTGAATGGCATTTACCACATACTCCTTGGCTTTCTTGCCGGCTTCTTCTTTTGCCCTGTTCTCCAGTTCTTTGTAAAGCCTTGCAACATCAACCTTCACATCATCTTCCACAGATCTGAGCAGCTCTTCCTTGGCTTGTTCTGAAGTCAGTCCTGAAACTCGTTCCAGTTCCTGTACTCCCTTCTGCTCAAGTTCGTCCACCCGTTTTTCTTTCTTCTGTAATTCAGCATATCTCGCTGTGCACTCTGCCTCACGCTTCTCAACTGCATCCGCTTTCTTATCTACGGCCTCTTCCTTTGATAAGACACGTTTCTCATACTTCTGCAGTTCATTTCTTCGTTCCTTGGTTTCTTTCTCCAGTTCATTTTTTGTACGGAGAGATTCTTCCTTCACTTCCAACAAAGTTTCCCGTTTTTTCGTTTCTGCTGTCTTCAAAGCTTCATCTATGATGCCTCTGGCTTTGTCTTCTGCCGATCCAACAGTTTCTGCGTCTTTTTTTACTTTATTTGCCACAGCAACTTTAGTAGTAATAGGAACTGCAATAAGTAGCGCGACTACCACAGCGACAAATGCAACAATAATTGTGCTTGTCACAGGAGCACCTCCTTATTCGGTTTTCATTGTACAATTACAACAATATAAGTTTATATGTTTTTGATAATTATGTCAAGTTTTTCTATAGAAAAATGAAATTTATATTTTGGCAGGAAGAATCCCACAGTTATTTGCAGAACGATGTATTAGATTCCATCTGGATCTGCAGTTCCTCCAGCACATGGGAAATATCACTATAGCCAAAGCCTCTTCGCAGCAGGAATCCCTGAAGGCGGCGCATCCCCTTTTCGTCCAGGACTGTGCCTGGCTGGCATTTCTTAAGGACAGCCTCCTTAAGGATCTTCTGTTCATCCGGCTGGGTATACTCTGATACCTGCTCCCAGGCAGTCTGGGCAGTCTCCTTGTCCACACCCTTTTGAAGCAGTTCCTGAAGGATCTTGTGCCTGCTCTTAGACTGGATTCTGTATGCAATGTAATTCTCCGCATATCTGCCATCATCCACATATCCAAAAGAGCTTACATAAGCCACTGCATCCTCCACTGCCTCTGCACAAAAGCCTGCCTGACGCAAACGGTCAGACAGGCCTTTCTCTGTACGGTCCATATGCTCAAGAAGGAGCAAAGCCTTCCTGCGGGCCGCCTGTTGTTCTTCTCTTGTAAGTCCCATGGATCAGGCCTCATCCTCTGGGGAAGCTGCTGCATCTGCCTGCGCATTGTCCTGGGCAGATACTGTCTCTTCTTCCTCAGGGAGCAGATGGTAATGGATCCTTACCTTCTTCTCAATCTCATCACGAATATCTGTATGCTCTTTCAGATAGGCTTTGGCATTCTCCCGGCCCTGTCCGATCTTATTGCCATTATAAGCATACCAAGCACCACTCTTATTAACAATGGAACAGTCTGCTGCCAGATCCAGGATGTCTGCCTCTCTGGAAATACCTGTACCAAACATGATATCAAACTCTGCCTGCTTAAATGGTGGTGCAACCTTGTTCTTCACCACCTTGATCTTGGTGTGATTGCCAACCATCTCTCCGCCCTGCTTCAGAGTCTCTACACGACGTACATCCAGACGTACAGAAGAATAAAACTTCAGTGCACGGCCACCGGTAGTAGTCTCCGGATTACCGAACATAACGCCTACCTTCTCACGAAGCTGGTTGATAAAGATCACTACGCAGTTGGACTTACTAATAATAGCTGTAAGCTTCCTCAAAGCCTGGGACATCAGTCTCGCCTGAAGCCCCACATGACTGTCACCCATATCTCCATCAATCTCAGCCTTAGGTACCAGTGCAGCAACAGAGTCTACAATCACAATGTCCACAGCTCCGGAGCGTACCATCGTCTCAGTGATCTCCAATGCCTGCTCACCATTATCTGGCTGTGAAATATAAAGATTGTCAATATCAACACCTATATTCTTCGCATAAACAGGATCCAGTGCATGCTCTGCATCAATAAAACCGGCAATCCCGCCACGCTTCTGAACCTCTGCTACCATATGTAATGCTACAGTAGTCTTACCACTGGACTCAGGTCCATAAATCTCTATGATACGTCCCTTGGGTACGCCGCCTACTCCCAGTGCGATATCCAGACTAAGGGATCCTGTAGGAACCGCCTCCACCTGCATACTGGCACCTGACTCGCCAAGCTTCATCACAGATCCTTTTCCATATTGCTTCTCTATCTGCCCCAGAGCAGCCTCCAGGGCTTTTTGCTTTTCTTCATTTATCATTCTATGGCAGTCTCCTTATTCTTGTATTTTTCATAATGCGAACCTATGTTCGTGTTTTCTGCTACCATAGTATAATAAATCTGTGTTTCTGTCAAGTCTTTCCTGCAAATAAGAATGGATTATCTTTCGACAAAATATGACAGGATCAGCCAATCAGCCAATTGTACATCTCTTCATATTGCCGTGCAGAATGACCCCAGGAGAAATCCTGTGCCATAGCTCTGTCGATCATCTTATTCCATTCACGCTTCTTATCATAGTAGATACGCTCTGCATAACGAATGGTACTAAGCATCTCGTGTGCATTGTAATTACAGAACGAAAATCCTGTACCAGTGCCTTCAAACTCATTATAAGGCTCTACCGTATCCTTCAGTCCCCCTGTCTCCCTGACAATAGGAAGAGTACCATAACGAAGGCTCATCAGCTGGCTCAATCCGCATGGTTCAAACAGGGACGGCATCAAAAATGCATCAGCTGCTCCGTAAATGCGGTGGGACATACCCTCATCATAATAAATCTGTGCAGATACCTTGCCATGATATTTCCAATCAAAATGACGGAACATATTCTCATAACGTTCCTCACCTGTACCAAGCGCAACGATCTGTACTGCATCCTGGCAAAGTTCATCCATAATATACGCGATCAGGTCGAAGCCCTTCTGGTCTGTCAGTCTTGAAACAATACCGATCATCATAGTTTTCGGATCCTGATCCAGTCCCAGATCCTTCTGCAGCTGGATCTTATTCTTGATCTTCTCTTTACGGAATGTAGTTGCATTGTACTTGGAAGAAAGGAAAATATCTGTATCCGGATTGAAATCATTGTAGTCGATACCATTTACAATGCCCCGAAGGCTTTCGGAACGTGCACGCAGCAGTCCATCCAGACCCTCCCCGTAAAACGGAGTCTTGATCTCCTCAGCATAAGTACGGCTAACAGTAGTCACTGCATCTGCAAATACAATACCACCCTTCAGGAAATTAGCATCTTTGTATGCTTCCAGCTTGTCCGGAACAAAATAGTAATCAGACAGCCCGGTAATTTCTTTGATGGTCTTTACATCATACACACCCTGGAATTTCAGATTGTGTATAGTCATAACTGTCTTGATTCCCCAGAAAAATTCATTCTGCTGGAAGCTGTCATGCAGATAAACCGGCACCAGGCCTGTCTGCCAGTCATGACAGTGGATCACATCCGGTCTGAATCCGATCACAGGAAGAACAGAAAGTACTGCCTTTGAAAAGAATGCGAACTTCTCCAAATCCCATGGTACAGTATCATAAGGCTTCGGACCACTGAAGTAATATTCATTGTCAATGAAATAGAACTGAATCCCGTCATATTCCATCCTGAGAATTCCAACATAACAGTTCTTATATCCCAGATCCATATAAAAATGGGTAACATATTCCATTTTATCTTTCCATTCCTGCCGCATGCAGGCATATTTCGGCAATATTACCCGAATGTCAAAATATCTCTTATCAAAGCACTTCGGCAGAGATCCGACTACATCTGCCAGTCCTCCTGTTTTAATAAAAGGCACTGCCTCAGACGCTGCAAAAAGTATATTCTTCATCCGTAAATTCCCTCCTTGGTATGGATTCACTGCATTCTCCTTCTATGTCCGGAGAACCGTATTACTGCTTTTATTATACCCTATATCCTTTCTAATGGAAAGAGCGATTTTTATATTCAAGTCTTATTTTGTCTGCGATCAGGGCAATAAATTCTGAATTGGTAGGCTTTCCTTTTCCTGTACTTACCGTATATCCAAACAGTGCATCTATGGTATCCATTTTTCCTCTACTCCATGCTACTTCAATAGCGTGACGGATTGCTCTTTCTACTCTGCTTGGAGTGGTCTGGTGTCTTTTTGCTATAGTAGGATACAGGATCTTTGTAATGGAATTCAGCATTTCCATATCATTCACAGACAGGATGATGGCATCTCTTAGATACTGATATCCTTTGATGTGTGCCGGTACACCGATCTCATGGATCACATTTGTTACATCCCGTTCCAGGTCACCCTGTGAAAAGCAGCCACCCTCTTCACTTTTTCCCTGTCTTGAAATTTCTTTTCTTCTTCTGTCACCCAGATGCCTTGCATGCTTGATCCTATTCAGCAGCATCTGATTGTCAAAAGGCTTTAACATATAATATTCAGCCCCAAGATTAAAAGCATCCTCTGTGATCCGTTCCTGCCCTACTGCCGAAACTACGATAAACGCAGGAATCTTTTTCAGCACACTGCTATGTACACATCTTTCCATTACGGAAAGTCCGTCCATCTTAGGCATAATAATGTCCAGGATCACCACATCCGGCTGCTTCTCCCTGATAATGTTACAGATTTCTTCTCCATTGTGTGCTTTTCCTACCAGTGAAAGTTCTTTGTCTTCCTCGATCATACGTCCCAGTACTTCTGTCATTTTCTCGTTATCATCCGCAATAGCCACATTTAACTTTTCCATGAGGCATCTCTCCTCCTAACCTGTTACCTCTTTTTACTAGATTAACAGTTGCTATTATAGTGGAATCCAAATGGGGAAATCAAGCCGAAAGTGTCGGTTTCACTGGATTTTCGTTCGATAACTTTCGACTTTTATCCGCCATATCCAACCATTTTTTACCCTTTTTCCACCAGCATATTTTCAATAAAAATGCCGTATCCGCTGGACGCATCCTGCACAAACACATGAGTTACAGCCCCCACGATCTTTTTGTTCTGGATCACCGGACTGCCGCTCATCCCCTGCACGATCCCTCCGGTTGCCGCAAGAAGCTTTGGATCTGTCACATGGATCACAAAACTCTTATTACTGTCCTGATGATTCATGTCTATTTTTGTAATTTCTGCTGCATATTCTTTTACTTGTCCGTTTACACTGCATAAAACAGATGCCGGACCTGTTTCCATTTCCTGTTTGTAGCCAATTTTCATTTCTTTTAAAGCAATTCCGTCCCCACCTAAGCTTTGATATTTTCCGTAAATCCCATTTGCCGTATTTTTTGTAATGGAGCCCAGCACATTTCCCACATTATAGCGAATTAATCCAGACAATTCACCAGGATTGCCTTTACTTCCCTTCTGAATGCCCAGTATCTGGGTTTTGTATAAAGAACCGCCTGTAATAGACAGTAGCTCTCCAGTATCCACATCACTGATTCCATGTCCCAGTGCTCCGTAATTTCCTGCTGCGTCCACATAAGTCAGAGTACCAATACCCTGGGTGTCGTCTCTTACCCAGATTCCAAGCTTGTAATCTCCTGTCTGATCTTCCACAGGCATCAAAGATACCTTTATCTTTTTCCCCTGTCTGTTCAGGGTAAGGCTCACTTCCTTCCCGTCAGTTTTTTTCAGATCCTTTATCAGTTCCTTTTTGCAGGATACTTTTTGTTGATTAAAAGCAACAATATAATCTCCCGGCTTTACAAGATCCTCAGCAGGCGTTATCTGTTTTCCGTCCCTGGAAAGAATTTCCCCTGTATCAATGATCAGTACACCTTCTGTTTTCATATACATACCTACTGTACTTCCGCTTACCAAAAGGCTGGTGCTTTCTGCTGGTATTACCTTCACATCCTTAAAAGGGATCAGGCCAAATAAACGACAGGGCAAAAAATAAGCCCCATCCCCGGAAACAGGCACTGTGTCTTCAAATGTAACAAAGGGACGGGCCAGCATTGCAGACACGTCCTGATCCTTCCCTTTTTCCACATGGATCTCATCCGGTATTTTCAGGTTCAGGTATCTTATACCCAGGATTCCTATCACCAGCAGATCCAGCCCAAGACACCATAAAAGGAAACGTCTGTATCTTTTCTTTGGGTTCATTTTTGTCACATCCTTTTCCTTTGTATTTATCATCTTCTATCAAAAAAGAGAGAAAAGCCGGATACCTGCTCCGGTCATTCCTCTCTTAGTATGTGATGAATCTTTTATTTCAGTCTTGTATTTTTATGTACCAGTGCCAATTCTTTCATTTCCCTTGCATTTTCCAGCACTGCATCTGTGATCCTTGCACCGCCCAGGAGCCTTGCAAGCTCCCGGATAGAATCTTCACCTTCTAGCGTATGAATCTGGGTGATCATTTCATTATTTTCCACATGTTTTTCGATTTCAAAATGGGTATCTGCCATTGCAGCGATCTGAGGAAGATGAGTAATGCAGATCACCTGATGATGTCTGCCGATCACTGCCATTTTTTCGGATACTTTCTGAGCAGTCCTTCCGCTGATACCAGTATCGATCTCGTCAAAAATAAGAGTTTCAATCTGATCTTTATCTGCCAGGATCGCTTTCAGCGCAAGCATGATCCTTGACAATTCACCACCGGATACGATCTTGCCAAGCGGTTTCCTGCTTTCTCCCGGATTGGTAGATATTTCATATTCAATAACATCATATCCTGCAGCTGTACAGCTTCTGGCTTGTTTGAAGGAAATGGCAAAATCCACATTGGCAAAATTAAGATCCTGCAATCCCTGGATCACTTTTGCTTCCAGCTGTCTGCTATATTCTTTCCTGATTTTTGATAATTCATCCCCATTTTTTTGGAGAACTTTTTCACACTGACAAAGTTTTTCTTTTGCTTCCTGATAAAGCTGGTCATATTGTTGTATTTTTTCCAGTTTTTCCATTTGCTGCTTCTGATATTCCAGGATCTTTCCTATGCTTTGACCATATTTTGCTTTCAGCCCATTGATCTGATCCAGTCTGCGTTCTGTCTGTTCAAAGGTTTCCTGGTCAAAAATCATATCCTCCATATAAGAAGACAGCTCCCGGTTAAAATCGTTCAGCAGACTGTCCACTTCTCCCAGCGAACTTTCCAGTCCAGCCAGTTCTTCATCATATTCTGAGACTCTGGACAATTCCCTGAGTGCTTCTCCTACCAGATCTCCTGCACTGCTTCCTTCATATCCGGTAAAGCCTCTCACAGCCTGCAGAGCATCCACGATCTTTCGTCCATTGGACAATTTGCGGTATGTCTTTTCCAGTTCCTCGTCTTCTCCTTCCCTAAGGACGGCCTTTTCGATTTCCCGGACTTCAAATTCAAGAAAAGCAGACTCCCTGTTTCTCTGTTCCTCATCCATGTTAAAGGCCTGAAGCTCTTTCTCGCATTTACGATATTCTTTATAAGCCTTTTCTACTTTTTCTTTTACTGGCTGTATTTTTTCTTTTCCATAGATGTCCAGGATCTCCAGCTGTTTATCCGGATACAGAAGAGACTGGTGCTCATGCTGGCCATGAATGTCGATCAGGCAGGCTGCTGCTGCCTTCATCTGGGATACTGTGCAAACTTCCCCATTAATCTTGCTGATGCTCCGGCCTTCCATAATCTTCCTTGACAGAAGTACCTGACCATCCTGTGGATAAATATCCATAGATTCCAACGCCTGTTTTGCTTTTGTATTTTCAACTTGGAATAAAAGCTCCACCAGGCCGTAGGATGCATTCTCACGAATCATCCCCCTGGAAGTCTTGCCTCCCAGGATCAGCTGTATGGAGCCTAAAAGAATGGATTTTCCGGCGCCCGTCTCACCAGTAAGGATATTCAGTCCAGGGCCAAATTCCACTTCTATTTCTTCGATCAGTGCAAGGTTTTTTACGTGCAGATGAACCAGCACAAAAGCCACCTCCTTATTTTATGCAAAACGCTGTCTTAACTTCCTACAATCTCATTCAGCTTCTTTACCACACTTGCTGCCTGCTCAGATGTCTTGCAGGCACATATAATAGTATCATCTCCGGCTATACACCCAAGGATCTCCGGCCATTTCAATGCATCCAGCGCTGTAGCCACAGCCATGGCCATACCTGTAACTGTCTTTACCACTACCAGATTTTGTCCAGTATCCATGGAGCTCACTGCATCTTTCAGCACTCTGGAATACTTATCTCCAAGCTCTGAAGAACCGTGATCCAGGATCGCATAACGGGATTTACCATCCTTTACCGTTACCTTTGTAAGCTTCAATGCCCGTATATCTCTGGATACTGTAGCCTGCGTCACTTTAAAGCCTGCCTGATTCAGCCTGGCAGCCAGTTCTTCCTGAGTATCTATATCATATTGCCGGATCAATTCGATAATTTTTTCATGTCTTGCTAATTTCAATTTTCATCCTCCCTGATCCAGATGCTGTATCCTTTCCAACTATTTTCGTAACTGTTCAATACCCTTACAATTACGAAACAAAAATCATCTTTAGTTCTTAACTGTCTCGCATCTTCTGACGGATCACTTCCACAAAACTCAAATGGTTTAGTTTCAGGATCTTTGTCTTTTCCTCTGCCCTGCGAATCACGATCCGGTCACCAGTAACTAAATGGATCACCGCATCACCATCAAAAGCGGCAACTGCCTTTTCCTGATCCTCATGCCTTCCCTTCCCAACTTCCACAGTAATCACATCTTCTGCTGGAAATACAATGCTTCTTGAATTAAGTGTGTGAGGGGCAATGGGTGTCATGATGATCATGGTGCCGCTTGGAGATACAATAGGGCCGCCTACAGACAGGCTGTATCCTGTAGACCCGGTAGGTGTGGACAATATGATACCATCCGCATTGTAGGAATTCAGATATTCATTATTTACGAAATTCTTGAAACGTACAACCCTTAAAGGCCCTTCCCTGCCGATCACAATATCATTCAGTGCCAGATCACTGCCGATCACCTGATTGCCTCTGTATACAGTGCCGGACAGCATCATCCGTTCTTCTACCTCATAATCTCCACGCATCAGCTTGTCAAGAGCCTGATACACAGACTGTCTGTCTACCTCTGCCAGAAATCCAAGTGTACCCAGATTAATGCCCAGAAGGGGAATCCTGCAATGAACCACATCCCTGGCGGCCTGAAGCAAAGTACCGTCTCCTCCCAGCACGATCACACACTGGGTATCCTCAGGGATCTTCTCCGGATCAGTATAATGATAGGGCCCATCCTGCTTCCGTTTTGCCATCTGCACCTGACAGGCCTTTCCATGACTTTTCAGATAGGACACGATCATGTCTGTAAAAGACTGATCCTGATCTTTTTCACTGTTTGTGATCACATAAAACTTATCCATTTGATCCACCTATTTCCTGTCCAGCATACCATGGGCTTCTTCTACTATAGACTCTACCGTGGTCTGCAGCTGATCTGTGACCAGGACTCCTTCCGGACGCTTTTGCAGATGAAGCAGATATTCTATATTTCCCTCCGGTCCCTTGATCGGTGAAAAGGACAGATGGCATGGCTCCAAACCAATCCCCATGGCAAAATCACGAACCTTTTCGATCACTTCTCTGTGAACCTGCGGATCACGGACAACTCCTTTTTTGCCTACCTTTTCTCTGCCCGCCTCAAACTGAGGCTTGATCAGGCATACGATCTCTCCATCTTCTTTCAGAAGCTGCCGTACCGGCGGCAGTACCTTTGTCAATGAAATAAAGGACACATCAATCGAAGAAAAATCAGCAGCCTCTCCCAGATCCTCTGGAACCACATAACGAATATTGGTTTTTTCCATGCAGACCACTCTTGGATCATTGCGAAGCTTCCAATCCAGCTGACCATATCCTACATCAATGGAAAATACACGGACAGCCCCGTTTTGAAGCATACAGTCTGTAAAACCTCCTGTGGATGCTCCAACATCCATACATACCTTTCCGTCCAGATGAATGTCAAAATTCTTCATGGCCTTTTCCAGTTTCAAACCGCCTCTGCTTACATAGGGTAATGTATTTCCGCGCATCTCGATCTTTACGCCTTCTCCGAACATGGATCCGGCTTTATCTTCTTTTTGTCCGTCTACATACACATCTCCGGACATAATATATGCTTTTGCTTTCTCTCTGGAAGAAGCAAGTCCATGCTCTACCAATAAAATATCCAGTCTTTTTTTCATATTATGAAATCCCCGTTTCTACTGTCTGTGCGATCTCTGCTGCAGAAAGTCCGACCTTGCACCGAAGGCTGTCAATACTGCCCTGAGGCACAAATCTGTCCCAGATAGCAATGGGTATCACCCTGCATCCCGGATGGCATGCTTCCATATAGGCACATACATGCTCTCCAAAACCTCCGCTTTTTACATTTTCTTCTACGGTAACAAACAGCTGATGGTCTTCTGCCAGTTCATCCAATAAGGCTGTATCCAAAGGCTTTATAAACCTGGCATTTACAAATGTGGGATCTATTCCCTGTTCTTTCAGAAGCTTTACTGCATCCTGACAAACAGACACCATGCTGCCAACTGCCAGTATGGCTGCCTTTTTCCCTTTGGAAAGGATCTCTGCCTTTCCACGGAGGATCGGTGCCTGAAACTGCTGAAACTCTGTACATGCTGTTCCTTTGGGATAACGGATGGCATACGGTCCGTCTCCATTTACTGCTGCTTCCAGCATAGCTTCCAGCTCCCAGTCATTTTTGGGTGCCATTACTGTCATCCCTGGCATCATGCTCAGATAAGAAAGGTCAAAATTCCCCTGATGGGTCTCTCCATCTGCGCCGACCAATCCTGCCCGGTCAATGGCAAATATTACATGAAGCTTCTGCATACACACATCATGAAGGATCTGATCCACTGCCCTTTGAAGGAAGGAAGAATACACCGCCACCACAGGAATGATCCCTCCTAGGGCCAGTCCTGCTGCAAAAGTGACTGCATGCTCTTCTGCGATCCCCACATCAAAAAAGCGGTCAGGAAATGCCTGCTGAAATGCTTTCAGTCCGGTTCCCTCCGGCATAGCTGCCGTAATAGCTGCAAGCTTTGTATTTTCTTCTCCAAGCCGGACCATTCCTTTGGCAAATACATCTGTATAGGTAGGTGCTTCTTTCACAGTCAGGGCTTTTCCTGTCTGTATATCAAAAGGTCCCGTACCGTGGAACCTGTCCGGATAGGTACTTGCAGGCTTGTATCCTCTGCCCTTTTCCGTGATCACATGTACTACAACTGCCCCTTCCACCCTTTTAGCTTCATTGAACAGCTTCATCATCTGCCGCATATTGTGGCCATCCACAGGTCCCAGATAGGTAAGTCCCATATTTTCAAACAACATTCCAGGAATAAAAAGCTGTTTGATACTGCTTTTGGTACGGCGGACAGCATCTACCATAGCTGTTCCCACTTTAGGAATCTTTTTGACCGCTTTTGTAACTCCTATCTTCATTCCTGTATAAGCCTCTGCTGTACGCAAAGCACTTAAATACGTAGACATTCCACCAACATTCTTTGAAATGGACATATTATTGTCATTGATCACAATAATAAAATTCGTATCCAGTTCCGCTGCATTATTCAATGCCTCGTAAGCCATACCGCCGGTAAGTGCCCCATCTCCGATCACAGACACCACATGGTTCTTCCTGCCCAAAAGATCCCTGGCCCGAACATAGCCAAGTCCTGCAGATATGGAATTGGAGCTGTGTCCTGCATCAAAAGCATCACAGTCACTTTCCGCTCTCTTAGGAAACCCGCTTAAACCGCCTTCTTTACGAAGAGTGGCAAATGCATCCTTTCTTCCTGTAAGGATCTTGTGGGTATAAGCCTGATGTCCCACATCCCAAATCAGCTTGTCCTCTGGGAAATCCAACACATTATGAATTGCAAGGGTAAGTTCTACTGCTCCCAGGTTTGATGCCAGATGGCCACCGGTCTTGCTTACAGATTCAATAAGAAACTGACGGATTTCATCCGCCAGCTGCGGAAAATCAGCAAGTGCAATCTTATGAATGTCATTTGGCTTATTTATCTTTTCCAGAAACATCCGTATCCTTCTTTCACTTCCTGCGTCCCACCAGTTCCCTTACCAGTGTATCCAGGAATTCATTTTTTCGACCCAGGCTATCCAAAAGAGCTACTGCCTCCCCGGATAAGTCTGCTACACGCTCTGAGGCTTTGCTGATCCCCATAAGTGTTACATATGTAGTCTTGTTGTTTTTCTCATCACTATGTACCGGTTTACCCAGTTCTTCCTGGGAACTGGTAACATCCAGAATGTCATCCCTGATCTGAAAAGCCAGGCCTATGTTCTTTGCAGCCTGGTCGATCACTGCCAGTTCTCTTTCATCTGCTCCTGCCAAAACTGCTCCTGTCAGCATAGAAGCCTGAATCAGCGCAGAAGTTTTGTTCTCATATATATAATCAAGTATTTCCCTTGAAACAGGCTTGCCATCATTCTCCACGTCTACACTCTGGCCCCCAAGCATCCCGTACAAGCCGGTATTATGGGTCATGATCTCCATAGCGCGGATCACAGCCTGTGGTCTTTCGGTAAGGGCAAATGCCTTCAGCATAGTCTCATATGCATAATTCAGAAGAGCGGCTCCGCTTAAAACTCCCATAGCTTCCCCATACACTTTATGGGTAGTAAGTCGACCCCTGCGGTAATCATCATTATCCAGCGCAGGAAGATCATCATGTACCAGGGAATGGGTGTGGATCATCTCAATCGCAGCCATAAAAGGCTCTGCCACATGCCCGCTTCCGCTAAACAGTCGAAATGTTTCACCAAGAAGTATGGGGCGAAGCCTTTTTCCCCCTGAGCATACGCTGTAATTCATAGCCTCTGCCAGATGAGCGGCAAAACCTTCTTCCTTCGGCAGATATCTGCAGATTATCTCTTCTGCTTCTTTTGTTTTTTCCTGTAATTCACTTTGAAAATTCACTGAATGTCCCATCCTCATTGATCTGCAGCATTTTTTTCTCTACTGTGTCCAGTTTCTCGCTGCAATACTTTAACAATTCCATTCCTTTTTTATACAGGGCAAAGGATTCCTCCAGGGATGTTTCCTGATCCTCCAGCCTGTCTGCCAGTCTGTCGAGTTCCTGAAAAGCAGTCTCCACAGACAATTCATCCTGTTGTTCTGTTACTTCAGCCATGGCCCCTCCTTATTTGTACCTATTACCTCTGTCTCAACCCTTCCATCTGTGACAGCGATAAACAGCCTGTCCTTTTCTCTGATACCTTCAATGCTGGTAACTGCATGTCCCTGGATATCCGTTACATAGGAATATCCCTGATTCAGTTTCCGAAGGGGCGACAGGCCTGCATACTTCTCCAGATATAACGCAAGAAGATTCCGTTTCTCACGGAGTTTTGCCTCCATTCCTTTATAAAGCCGCTCTTCCATATCAGCTGCATACTGCTGTCTGTCCCGCAGCCTTCCCTGCGGATTCAGATACTGCATCCGTACCTGATACTGATCAAGCCTGCTCTTAAGCAGCTGCAGTTTGCCCCACATGGCACGATGCAGCCGTTCCCTGCCGGAATCGACTGCGTCCACAATACTCTTATAATCAAACACTGCCAGCTCTGCAGCGGCAGACGGAGTAGGTGCCCGCAGGTCTGCCACAAAATCAGCAATGGTAAAATCTGTCTCATGACCTACCGCTGAGATCACGGGAGTTTGACACTCAAAAATAGCTCTGGCAACCCTTTCATCATTAAAGGCCCACAGATCCTCTATGGATCCGCCACCCCTGCCTACAATGATCACATCCAGATCCAGCCCGTCCAGGATCCGGATCCCTTTCATAATACTTTCCGGAGCTCCTTCCCCCTGCACAAGAGCCGGGTACAAAACGATCTGCAGATATGGATTGCGCCGCAGGGAAATGTTACGGATATCCTGCACTGCAGCCCCTGTTGGTGCAGTCACAACTCCCAGGCGCTTTACAAATCTGGGAATCTCCTGCTTGTATTCCTGAGCAAACATGCCCATCTCTTCCAGTTCCTGCTTCAGAAGCAGAAATCTGCGATACAGATCACCTGCTCCTTCCAAAGTGATCTCCCTGGCATACATCTGATACCTGCCATCACGCTGATAAACATCAATAGTACCGGCTACCACAACCTGATCTCCATCCTTCATACGGAATGCCAGGCCTTTTCTCTGACCTGCAAACATCACACAGGAAAGGGTGCCTGTCTCATCCTTCAAGGAAAAATAGATATGTCCGCTGGTATGGTACTTACAGTTGGATACTTCTCCCTTAACCTGAAGCTTCTGAAGGAAGTAATCCTGGGTAAACATATTACGCACATAGCTGTTTACCTGTCCTACAGAGTATATATTATTCATTCGCCAGCTTACCAAGAATACCGTTCACAAAAGAACCTGAGGCTTCCCCGCCAAAGCGCTTGGCCAGTTCCACTGCCTCATTAATGGCAACCCCTGTAGGAACATCCGGATCATACTTGATCTCATAAACAGCCAATCTTAAAGCTGTAAGATCCACACGGTTCATTCGCTTTGTCTTCCATCCATGGCTTGTCTCATTCAGCTGTCTGTCAATATCCTCCAAATGCTCCAGTACATGATTATATTTCTCCCGGATATACTCCAGATCCTTCTCTTCTCCTTCAGCAAGGCCTTCAAAATAAAGCTGCACTTGCTCTCCCATCTCATCCTGGGAATTAAACTGGGTCATAAACAGAAGTTTAAAAATATGTTCTCTTAGTTCCCTTCTTCGCATAATATCCTCCCGCAATCTAAAAAAGGAAAGCCTTACTTTCCTTTTTCATTCTCCATATCTACGCTGGCAATGTGGATATTCACATCTGCCACTTCAAGCCCGGTCATATTCTCGATGGAAGATTTAACCTTTTCCTGGACTGTCTTGCTTGTCTCCAGGATATTCTTGCCATACTGGATATTCAGGGTAAGATCTACACGTACGATCCCATCCAGTACTTCCACCTTTACGCCTTTGGAAAGACTCTTCATCCCAAGCTTGCTTACCAGCTCATTCGTAATATTCCCAGCCATGGAAGCAACTCCATCAACCTCTGTAGCTGCCAGACCGGCAATGATCGCAACTACTTCGTCTGCAATATTCACTTCACCAATGCCGCCAAGATCCTGTATTTTATATGTTGTTCTCTTTTCAGCCATATGATAACCCTCCTAAGGTGTTATATTCAGTTACCTGTAATTATATCAAATCACCCAATAAATGAAAAGGGTTATTTGCTGAATTCCGTCAATATTAAATCCGGATTTCTGTCCTGTGTCATTCCCACACTCCACGGATTTACAAAGAGAAGAAGCGGATTTCCCTTAAGATCTGTTACTTTCTTCATATCTGAAGTACCGGTAATACTGTCCACATCTACTTTGTCTTTATTGGCGATCCACCGGATATGCTCATAAGGAAGATTCTCCAGACGAATCTCCACATTATACTCATTCTCCAGGCGGAATTTCAGCACATCAAACTGAAGCACACCAACAACTCCCACAATAATCTCTTCCATGTTTCCAAACAACTCCTGGAAAATCTGGATCGCTCCTTCATGGGCGATCTGTGTGATCCCCTTTACAAACTGCTTTCTCTTCATGGTGTCCAAAAGGCGCACTCTTGCAAAATGCTCTGGTGCAAAGGTAGGAATCCCTTCAAAAGCAAATTTCTTGCCAGGCACACAAATAGTATCTCCGATAGAAAAAATACCAGGATCAAACACACCGATAATATCTCCTGCATAAGCTTCATCCACCACATGTCTTGACTCTGCCATCATTTGCTGTGGCTGAAGAAGACGCATCTTCTTTTCTCCCTGTACATGATATACCTCCTGGGAAGCATCAAACTTACCGGAACAGATCCTCATAAAAGCGATTCTGTCTCTGTGCGCTTTATTCATATTTGCCTGGATCTTAAATACAAAGGCAGAAAAATCATCTGACATAGGATCCACCAGTCCTGCATCTGACATTCTTGGAAGAGGAGAAGTGGTCATCGCCAGGAAATGCTCCAGAAATGTTTCCACACCAAAGTTGGTAAGTGCAGATCCAAAAAATACAGGGGTTAATTCTCCCTTGCTTACAAGCTCCTGATCAAAATCAGCACTTGCACCGTCAAGAAGTTCAATTTCTTCAAGAAGCTGCTCTTTCTGTTCCGGATCCATTACCTGATCTGCTCTTGGATCCTGAAGCGTTATCTCCTCAATATGGCCTTCCTTTGTTCCTTTCTGAGTATCAGAAAACGTAAGGATCTTCTCTGTATTCCGGTCATAAACACCACGGAATTTTTTACCGGAACCAATGGGCCAGTTGATGGGACAGGTTGCAATCCCCAGTTCCTTCTCGATCTCATCCAGAAGATCAAATGTATCATTGGCATCCCTGTCCATCTTATTGATAAAAGTAAAAATAGGAATGTGTCTCATAACACATACCTTAAACAGCTTTCTGGTCTGTGCCTCCACACCTTTGGAACCATCAATGACCATAACTGCAGAATCTGCGGCCATTAATGTTCTGTAAGTATCCTCAGAGAAATCCTGATGTCCCGGCGTATCCAGAATGTTAATACAATATCCATCATAATGAAACTGAAGTACAGAAGATGTAACAGAAATACCTCGTTCCTTTTCGATCTCCATCCAGTCTGAAACTGCATGACGGGCCGTTGCCTTGCCTTTAACACTTCCGGCCAGATTAATGGCTCCGCCATACAGCAAAAACTTCTCCGTCAGCGTGGTCTTACCAGCATCCGGATGTGAAATAATAGCAAAGGTCCTTCTTTTTTCTATTTCTTTCGTATATTTTGACACAGTATGCCTCCTGCAAAATGTTCTGTCATAAATAGGTTTCCCATAATAACTCATAAACATTCCTATTCTAGTATACAGAAAGCTTTCCTGTCAAGGGAATTTCCTCAGTAAGGGGCTATGTTAGTCATAGATTCCATCCGTTTCAACCAGATCATCGCTTTTTGCATTCCCTGCTGATGTTTCTTCTGCCTCCTGGTCTGGTATCTGGCTGATTCCCGCATCCTTATTGCCGCTTTCCTCAGCGCTCTGGCTTAAAGGAGTGATCACAATATTTTCCGGTGCGATCCCTGTCTTTCGTTTTACAATATCCTCGATCTGCGCTCTTCTGGCATCATCCAGATCTGTATCCGGCACTACGATATCCGCAGTTTCTCCTGTAAGATTTACAATCACATTCTCAAAGCCTTTGGCTGAAAGAAGCAGTTCTGCTGCCGCCTCTTTTTCCGTCAGTTCAGTGACAGATACCATGGTATTAATAGCTTCCTGCTTCTGCTCCTCTCCAATGTCCTGGTTGTTGATAATATCCTGAAGATCTGCTTTATTCTGGGAACGGATCTGCTCTCTGGAAAGCTTTGCCTGGGCAGCAAAACCGGATGCCCCTGTAAGTACGGCTTCTCCCGGAGCAGTCACATCCTCCGTATCCCCGGTGCCATCTGCCCCGTTCTCATCCAGAAGGGCTGTTTCATCTGTCAGGTCATAATCCACATCTTCAAGGATACTGCTGCTGGCCTCCTGATCCTTAAAGCCCAGATCCACATCCGCAAAATTAAGATAGCCTGCTGCTGCGATCAGAATTGCCAGGGAGGTGATGATCACCTGATTCTTTTTTAAACCTTTTTTCACTTTTCCTCTCCTTATATCATTTTTATTACTTTAATTCTATGGGCTTCCACCTGAAATAATGCCATCACAGCCTGCTGAATCTCTCGTACTGTCACCGGATCATCAGCTCCCTGGGCAGCGATCAGCACTCCTGTGATCAATTCGCTGTTATCATTGCCAAAGCCAAAGGTGCTTTTTTCATTTCCTGTCATAAGCATGACTTGTACCTTTCCCACGCCTTCCACGCCGGAAAGCACCTGCTGAAGCCTTTGTTCCAGAGCAGAGGCATTCCCCTGCTCCTGTATCTCTTCCCTGGCAGCATTTCCCACACGATTATCCGATCCAGTCTTTTTTTCAGTAGGAACTGCTATCACCCCCAGAAGAAGTCCCACCAGAAAAAGTGTGATCCACTGTGTCCGGTTTATTTTTTTTAACCTGGATCTGGCAGTTTCCAGCAAGGATCCCCCATTGTCCCAAAAGCTCATCCTTCAGCCTCCTCTCCAGTTCCTGATCCGGTTCTGATTGCAGATACAGCACGGCTTTTACGTTTTCTCCCTCTATTAGTACTTCCACCTTTTCAGCTTTCATGTTCTTTTTCATTAAATCTTCTGCTATCTCTTCTTCCAGCTGTTGTTCAAGGCTTTTCCATATAAACATTTTCTGCAGATTTTCCCCTTCCTGTACTTTTCGCTCCTCTTCTTTCTTGTCATACAAAATCTGAAAGCTTTCTCCTAATTCTTCTGCCTTTCCAAACAAAGTGAATACAGGAATCAGAAGTATCAGGATCAGCAGCAGTCCCATAAAAAAACGTACATATTTTTCATATTTTCCTGCTGGCACCAGATGAAGCACCATTGTAAAAAGAAGATAAAAAACAGCCAGGTTTTTGATCCAGGCATACAGATTTTCTTTCATCCGCCTCCTCCAAAGCTTAATGTAAGGATAATAAACATAAGCATACACAACACTTCAGCTGTAAGGAGGATCCTAAGAAGCAATCCGCAGCCTTCTCCCATAGTAGTCAACGCACCTACGATCCTTTTATCAGCTACAGGCTGGGCAAGGGCTGCCAGGAAACGATATGCAAGACTTAAAAAGCCATAATGCAATACAGGTGCAGCAGCTGTGACCAAAAGAGCCAGAAGAGCTGCCACACCTACACAGTTTCTTACCAGTACACCCGTTGTAACCACCAGTTCTGTAACTGTATTTACCGCATTTCCTATACCAGGTATCGCACTAGCAGTTTTTCCAAGAGCGGTCCGTTTCAGTGAATCCATCACCGGTGCCACCATTCCTTTTACAATCTGCAGTCCTGTTACGATTCCAAGCAGGCTTTTCATTCCCCATCGGATCAGACTTTCCAGAAGATCTGCCAGCTTGCTGAGCATGCTTTCTTTTGTCAGATGATTTACCAGACATAACAGAATGTACAGATTTACACCTGGCAGTAAAAATGCAGTCAGGATCCACTGGATCATCCAGGTCAGCATAAGGATTCCCTGATAAAAAACAGCTGCTGTGGCAGCTCCGGTGGAGGCCGCTACTGTCATAAAATAAGCTGGTGTAAGAACCTTCATAAAATCACAGATCCACCCAAGGCTTCCGGAAAGATTACAGGACAACTGTGCAAAGGAATTCATGATCATAATAAACAGCAGAAGATATAGCATATAAAATGTGATTTCTACAGCCTGTCCGTCTTCAAATACTGCTGACAGATTTGTAAGAAACGCTGTTCCAAGGATCAGAAGCAGGATCCTGAGCAAAGTGTCTTTTTCTCCTTTTACAAGGTTAAAAAAAAGGCCCTGCAGAAATCCCTGCAACACCTCTTTTGAAACTTCCTGGTTCCCGCTTAGTATTTTTTTTACTGCATCTGCAAAAGAAAATTCCCCTTTGCCCAATGCCTGATCCAGCATCTGCTGAATCCCTTCAAAGTCCATCTGACCAATAAGCTGCTCCTGTACAAAATCATCACCTGAAGCCATTGTCTCTCCCTGGGCACAGTCTGTCCAGGCCAAAAAGACAAAGCATATAGCCAGCCATTTTATCATCTTTTTTTTCATATCAGAAAACTCTCAACTGTTTCCAGCAAAGCCATAAGTACAGGAATACACAAAACCAGCACAGACAGTCTGCAAAACAATTCAATCTGCACACCGGTTGCCTGATATCCTGCATCCTTACAGATCCCGGACGAAAACTGTCCAATGTAGGTGATCCCCATCATTTTTATCAGGGTCAGAAAATAGCTTCCATCCACAGGCAGACTTTCACTGATCTGATCCAGTGCCTGAAACAGATAGGCAATTTTTCCTACAGCCAGGCCAAGGATCGTAAGCCCAATACCAAGGGTGATAAAGCAGGTATATTCCGGCCTTGTGCCCTTCATAAGAAATCCCAGTATTACACCACATACTCCAAGAAGAGAAATCTTGATAATATCCATGGATATCTGCCTCCTGCTGACTTTATAGTCTGTAACTGTTCAGTATTTTTCCAGAAACAAACTGCTGGACAGTTACTAAAGTTCAAACAATTGCCGGATACTGTCAAACAGTTCATATATATAAGGTACGATCCAGAATAAAACAACCAGAAGTCCTGCCAGGCTAACCAGAAATGCCTGTTCATCCCTGCCGCTGTGTTTCAGCACCTGGGACAGCACGGAGACCAGGATCCCAACTGCAGCAATTTTAAAAATAATACTGACCTCCAAGGTCTCCTCCTTTCATTCCCTCTACCAGACCAGCACTGCTGCCAGAAGCCCTCCAAGCAGTCCAAGACTCTGATACACTTTCTTTTTTGCAGGAATCTGTGCCCGCACTTCCTGAATGTGCTGTATCAGATTGCTTTCATACAATTCAAGCTGCCTGCATTGCATTTCCACATCCAGATATCCCAGCCTGCTGCCAAGAATCAGAAATTCTTCCTGCTCTTCCCGGGTCAGTTCCAGTCTTCCCAGATACTGTTCCCCACACTCTGCAAAAATCTGTGCAAATGTCTTTTCAGTATTTTGCGCCAGTTCCCTGCTTACTGCCAGAAAAAAGCCCCTGTATTCCCCGGAAAGCTTATTCGCTCCATCTGCAAAAGCCTCTTTTAGAGACAATCTTCCGTAGCGTATCTCACCCTTTAGATAAACCGTCATCTGCATACACATATTCAGTGCTTCCAGTCTTTGAGTAAGACGGCAGGAACCGGAAAAGCCCAATCCTACACCTGCCAGAACCATCAGAATCAATCCTGCATCTTTCAGCATAAATTTCCATTCCTGTCATATATTCCCTGGATCATGCCTGCATGTTCCCCTGTGCCAAGAAGAATATATCTCTGAAAAACCCGGTCTTTCCACAATTTCCGGAATAAAGGCTGCTCCAGCACATCCTCCATGGAATCGCCGTGAGCAGTGGCGATCAGTTTACAGCCACAATGGATCACAGACTCAACTGCCTTATAATCGTCTTCTTTTCCCAGCTCGTCCACTGCCACAACAGAAGGTGACATAGAGCGGATCAGCATCTGCATTCCCTCTACTTTGGGACATCCGTCCAGGATATCAGTTCTTGGTCCCAGATCATTCTGAGGAATCCCCTGATAACAGCCTGCCAGTTCACTTCGTTCATCCACCACACCAACGGTCAGTCCAGGTATACCTTCCCTGCCATTACTTAACTGTCGTATAATATCTCTTAACAAAGTTGTTTTTCCGCATCTTGGCGGCGAAACGATCAATGTATGTGCCACCCAGGTATTCTTCTGGATATAAGGCATGACCGGATCAGCACACCCAAGTACCTGGTGTGCCAGCCGTACATTAATACAGGAAATGTATTTCATCCCACGGATCTGATTTCCGTCCAGGATCACTTTTCCTGTTACTCCTACCCTGTGTCCACCCTGTACACTTAAAAATCCCTGCCGGATCTCATCCTCATAAGCATACAGCGAATATCCGCTGACGTGCTCCATAGTTTCTTTAAGATCCTCACGGGTAACCAGGTACTGTTCTTCTCCCTGTTTTCGCAGGAAACATTCTCCACCGTCATAGGAAACAAATAAGGGTCTTCCCACACGCAGCCGGATCTCATACAATTTTTCATAATCCAGTCTGGCATCTACAAGCAGCCTTCGAATATTTCCAGGAAACAGGTTCTGTATCTGATTTGCGTCTATTTTCTATCACCTCTTTAACAATAACAATATATGCAGGTCTTTTGCTTTTAGTACCTGCTTTTCTCCTCCAAAAATCCTGCCTCGGCCAGGAATCTGGATGGCTGTCTTTCTTTTTCAAACTGCCTTCGTACATAACACAAAGTCAGTTCCTTTCTCGCTCTGGTAAGCCCTACATAAAAAAGCCGCCTTTCCTCTTCTACAGCTTCTTCCAACACTGCTTTTTTATAAGGCATACTGTCCTCATTCACGTTCATAATTAATACACGGTCATACTCAAGTCCCTTTACCCTGTGAAGGGTGGATAATGTAACACCTTCTTTTTTCCGATCCTGTTTTCTTGCCTGCTCCCTCAGCTTTTCCGTGTATGCTTCCATATACTCTTTCCACTCGTCCAGGTTTTTCATCTGCATGGCAGTTTCCTGGATCCGGTCTGCCGCTTCCATGAATTCTTCCGGCCGGAGCTTTCGAAATGCCGCAAAATCCTGCAGATATTCATCATACTTCATCCCTTTTCGGATAAAATTCACAGCTGCATAAGGAGGCAAGGTTTTCAGTATGCGAAGATGGGTTTCCAGAGTTGTGATCCTGTCACACATCCAGTCTTTATCTTTATAATATGCCTTCAGCTTTTGAAAATCTATATCAGGGGCTTCCAGCGCATCCCTTGCAATATACCGGTTAGGCCTGTTCATAACCTGCAGAAAGTTTTTACGGCTAAGATCTCCTTTTGCCATTTCCTGATAAGTAAGAAAATCACGGCAGATCCAGTGTCTGAACAGGTTAGGAAGCTGTTCTTTCATGGTAAATGGGATCTGATATTCCATCAGAATCCCTACAAGCATCTCTGCTTCCTGATTTGTCCTGAAAAGTATTGCTGTGTCTTCCAGATTTTCTCCTTTTTCCAACCGTTTCTTCAGTTCTGCAGCTAAAGTAAGATAAGCTTCTCTTGGATTTTGAAATTCCCTGATCCCTACCGGTCTGCCGGATTCATTTGGTGTTGTCAGCTTTTTTGCAAACCGTTTCCGGTTATTTCCGATCAACTGCATTGCAGCAGAAAGAATATTGCCGCTGCACCGGTAATTTACATCAAGAAGCACCTGGTCAGCCTTTGGATAATCCTTCTTAAAATTTAGCATGATCTCAGGCCTAGCACCACGGAAGTGATAAATTGACTGGTCATCATCTCCTACAATAAAAAGATTGTCTTCTGGCCTTGCCAGCATCCGTACAATATCGTATTGAAGATGGTTAATATCCTGAAACTCATCAACCATAATGTAACGAAATTTCTTCTGCCATGCCTTAAGGATATCCTGCCTTTGTATAAACAATTCATAGCAGTACAGAAGCATATCATCAAAATCCAGTTTTCGTTTTGCCTGAAGTTTTTTCTTATACCCCTGATAGATCTGTCGGAATACTTCATCTGGACAGCTGGAAGAATAGTAATGCTCCGGAGAAATCCGGTTTCCCTTGATCACACTGATCTCCTTTGCAATATCCTCCAGAAAGTCCCCCTCTCCAGACATATCTTCTCCGTATTCCAGAACCAGTTCTTTTAAGATTCCGTATTTTTCTTCTTCTGTAAGTATATTTCCCGGACCAAGCCCATATGCCTGCTTTAAAATGCCGTAAAACACCCCGTGAAAAGTGCCAAAAGTAACCTGGCTTTTTGTAATGCCCATAAATTCCAGAAAGCGTTCCTGCATTTCTTTTGCAGCAGCCCTGGAAAAGGTCACAACAAGTATGGAAGATGGAGATATCCCCTTCTCCCTGACCATATACGCTGTTCGTTCTACAATCACTGAGGTTTTCCCCGAACCGGGGCCTGCCAGAACCATCATAGGTCCTGACAGGTGGGCGATCGCCCGTTGTTGAGATAGATTTCTTTTCATTCTTTTTTCAGAAGATCATACCTGTGCTGTAACGCTGCTAAGCTTTTCAATGGCAGCCTTTACTCTTTTCAAGGTTTCTTCCTTGCCGATAATCTCCATGATCTCGGTAGCTCCGGCTGGTGTCATCTGCTTTCCAGAAACAGCAGTACGCAGCGGCCACATCACATAACCATTCTTATAGCCTTTTTCTTTTACGAATGCACTTAAAGCTTCATACAGAGGATCATTGGTATATTCCTCCTGTGCCTCCAATACTGGCAGAACCTCCTGTAATACCAAAAGTGAAGATTCTTCTGTTGTTTTCATTTTTTTGTGACGGTACATGGAAGCATCATACTCCGGCACGCTCTCAAAGAAATCGATCAGTTCCGGAATATCCAGGAATACTTCGATCCTTGTCTGTACCATTCCTGCGATCCTGTGGAAATCAAAATCTTTGGTCAGCACCTGTTTCATATAAGGAAGTGCTTTCTCATAGAATACTTCCGGATCCATTTTCTTGATATACTCTCCGTTCATCCAGCGAAGCTTGCCCATATCAAATACTGCCGGAGATTTGTTAATATGATGATAATCAAACTTCTCGATCAGCTCCTGTAAGGAGAAGATCTCTTCGTTATCCTGAGGACTCCATCCAAGAAGTGCCACATAATTCACAATTGCCTCTGATACAAAGCCTGCATCCAGAAGATCCTCATAAGAGGAATGCCCTGAACGCTTGGAAAGCTTCGCATGTGTTTCGTCTGTAATCAGCGGACAGTGTACATAAACCGGGATCTCCCAGCCAAAGGCTTCATAAATCCTGTTGTACTTTGGTGCTGAAGAAAGGTATTCATTTCCTCTTACCACATGGGTGATCCCCATCAGATGATCATCTACTACATTTGCAAAATTGTAGGTAGGATATCCGTCAGACTTGATCAGGATCAAATCCTCCAGTTCTTCATTATTTACAGTAATATCTCCATAGATTACATCGTGAAACGTGGTGGTGCCTTCTGTAGGCATATTGAAACGGATCACATGAGGCTCTCCTGCTGCCAGACGGCGCTCCACCTCTTCTTTTGAAAGCCGTAGACACCGTTTGTCATAAATGGAAATCTCCTTATCGGCTACTACACGTTTCATGTTTTCCAGTTCTTCTTTTTTGCAGAAACAATAATATGCATCGCCCTGCTCTACCAGCTGCTGTGCATATTTTAAATACAGTCCTGATGCCTGTCGCTCACTTTGTACATAAGGGCCTACACCCCCATCCTTATCAGGTCCTTCATCATGAAGAAGCCCTGTTTTTTTCAAGGTGCGGTAAATAATATCTACAGCTCCTTCCACATATCTTTCCTGGTCTGTATCCTCTATTCTTAAAATAAAGTCACCACCCTCATGTTTTGCGATCAGGTATGCATATAATGCGGTTCTTAAATTACCCACATGCATCCTTCCTGTAGGGCTTGGTGCAAATCTGGTACGAATCTTACTCATGTTTTTTCTCCTGTTTTCTTAATGATATTGTAACCGCCTGACACTGTGGCTATTTATGCATGCCAAACAGTTACACAATATTCCGAAAATGCCTTCCGGCATCTTAAATTATACTCCCAAATGCTTCAGAATGTCCATAGGATTTCCGTGAATCACAAGGTCTGCCCGATTATCTGCAAAGTGCTCACGGTCATTTACCAGAACAAGTTCATTTCCCTGGAAATACCGAAGGAACGTATTTGTTAGGGATGCTTTCAGATTACAGCCCAATACCAGCAGTGTATCTGCCTTACGCACTTCCTCTGCTGCCAGTGAGATCAGCCCATTATCAACGATCTCTCCTACCATAGACACTCCCGGGCGTATCACAGATCCGCAGTCTTCGCATACCGGAACCCCCTTGGAATCACGGATATACTCCAGCGGATACTCCCTGCCGCAATGGGGACATGTATTCTTATATACACTACCATGGAGTTCATATACATTCTGGCATCCTGCCCGTCTGGCAAGCGAAAAAATATCTCTCGTGATGATACACTTCAGCTTCCCTGCATCCTCCAGTCTTTTCAAACAGTACAGTCCTTCGTCCATAGTACCCAGATTACTGATCATATCCTTCTTATAGAACTGGTAAAACTGTTCTACCCTTGTATTGAAAAAAGTCACATTGAACATCTCATCAGGAGAATACCCGTATTTTGCCTCAATATCATAAGCATCCTCCTCATTACGGTAATTTGTGCAGCCACAGCCAGAGCCGATACCAACACCAAATAGGCATACCATGTATTTGCTCCTGTCAACTACATTTCTCAGGAAACCAATCTTTTCTTCGTATGAACCATTCATAAAATTACCTCCCTGCTTCCAGGATCTGTCTTCTCATTGCTGCGTCCTTATTATAACCAGAGAAGTATCATTTTTCAATTAGCGAACCTGCAAAAAAGTTTCCTGTCACCAGGCTTTTTTTATGCTTTGTGTAATATGATCATTACTGTGTAATAGGAGCATTATAGAGTAATTGCCTGTTACACAAAAATTCTCCCTGAAGCCTTACGCCTCGGGGAGATTAAATAAATTACGCATCCACGCCTCTGTCTTTAAGATATTCTATCACATCGCCTACAGTATTCAGATCATTCAGCTCTTCTGCAGGAATCTCAAGATTGTATTCATCTTCCAGTGCCATCACCAGTTCAAACAGATCCAGTGAATCTGCTCCCAGATCATCCTTAAAAGAGGTATCAGCAGTAATTGTCTCTGCCTCGCAGTTCAGCTGCTCAGCGATCATTTCTCTCATTCTTTCTAACATTTCTTTGTCTCCTTTAAAAGATATTGCCTTTAGCATGGAGTATATAATCTGTGATAGTATATGTCAAGACTTTTTACATGATAAATTCCGGTTCCAGAAACCTGATCTTTCTGGCCACGCTAAGGGCCAGTCCCATCTCTATCATAAGGAACATAATGGAAGTTCCCCCATAGCTGATAAAAGGCAGCGTAACTCCTGTATTCGGCATCAGATTCAGCACAACTGCAATATTAAAGATAACCTGCAATGCAATATGTATAAAAATGCCTGTTACAAGAAGACTTCCGAAAAGATCCGGTGCATTCTGTGCAATGAAAAACAGACGATACAAAAGATATCCGAACAGGACCAATACCAGTAAAGCCCCAAAAAGCCCCAGTTCCTCGCAGATAATGGAAAAAATCATATCATTCTGAGCCTCAGGTACACTCCCCAGCTTCTGAATACTGTTACCAAGGCCACGTCCGAAAATCCCACCAGATCCAATGGCATAAAGTGCCTGAAGTGTTTGATACCCATCACCGCTGGCATAATCCTCAGGATGCAGCCATACAAGAATACGTCGGATACGGAAGCTTGAACTGGTCTCCAATGTTTTTGAAAGGATCATTACACCAATCACTGCAAGTGCAGCAATAAGGGCAAGGCCGATCATAAACGGCCGTGTCTTGGGATGTGCAACAAAAATCAGACCTGCTGTAATACAAAAAATAATAATGGCTGTACTTAAGTTACTGGTGAGTACATAGGCAGCCAGGCCCTGCAGACCTCCAAGTCCTGCCAGAACCATACAGGCCTTTAAAGTTTTAACAGTTTTGCCCATCTGTACGATCATATAGGACAGGCACACGATCACTGCGATCTTGGCTACTTCTGCCGGCTGGAACTGCGGAAGAGAGCCAATCTGGATCCATCTTTTAGCACCATGTGATTCATGCCCAAGAGACGTCTTAACAAGCCCCATCAAAAGGATGGCAGCTCCATAAAGAGGCATGGTCAATTTGATAAGCAGATGATAATCCAGCATAGAAATCCCGATAGCCATCACAATACAGCCCACACTGATCAATGCCTGCTTCTTAAAATAAAACATGTCATCATTATAATTCATTTGTGCTATATAAGAACTGGTGCTATACAGCATGATCAGTCCAAAACAGATCAGAAGAATGATCACTGCAACCAGACTGTAATCATAATAATCCGCTCTTTTTTTTCGCCGCACAGAAGACCTGCTGCGCCTGCCTGCCTTTGTACCTGCTTTTGATTGTTCCATAAGATCACCCTTTACATACAAAACGGGGGCTGTCGCAGAACGCATCCTGCGGCAGCCTCTTCTTTAAATTTCCTTTATTATAGCAGAATCTTTTTTTTTAGGCAATGCATATAACAACTAGATTATTCAGCATCTGGTGCATCAATGGATGCGGTTTCGATAATGAATTTAACATTTCCGTTCATGGAAGAATCCTTTCCTGAATAGGAATCATAAGAAACCTCATCCGACTGGATTGCTTCCAGACGATCCAGGATATCCTGCAGATCTTTATCCACCATATCTTTCAGCTTAGTGATACCCTCATCATAAAATTCCTTCTGTCCATCTTTCAGTTCTTCTGCACCGTCCTTCAGTTCACCAATACCATCCTGAACCTGATCACTTCCATCCTTCAGATCAGCAGCGCCCTCAGATAAGGTACCGATACCGCCTGTAAGCTCCTGGGCTCCACTGTTCAGCTTGCTGCTGTTTGCACTAAGCTGTCCTGCTCCACTGCTTAAAGTACCACTGTTAGCAAGAAGCTGTCCTGCTCCGCTGTACAGTGCTCCACTATTAGATGCAAGAAGGCTTACACCACTTTGAAGCTTTCCGGTTGCCTTATTAATCTGTTTTGTTCCGTCAGTCAGGGTCTTCTTTGCATCCTGTAATGCTTTTGCTCCCTTAAGAAGCTGTGTTGCATTTGCATCATCTTTCCCCTGAAGCTGTGTGATACCCGCATTCACTTCCTGGCTTTTCTGCAGCAAAGTGTCTGCTCCTGCAAGAAGCTTTTCTGTGTCAGCCTTTACAAGAGTATCATATCCTGTTTGCAGATTGGTATTGCCTTCTGTAAGATCTTTCACACCGGCATTTAATTTTGCTACATCTGCCGATACAGAAGAAAGATCTCCTGCTTTGGTAAGAAGACCACCCAGTGCACTGACGCCTGACTCTACAGCCGATGCCTGTGCCGTAATGCCTGCTGCTCCGGCACTTAATTTAGCAGCATCTGTACTATTCTTCAGTCCCTGTGCCTCTGTTGCCAGTGTATCAATACCTGTCTCCAGAGTTTTCAGCTTATCCAGCTGTGATGTCATGTTCTCAAGACCAAGTCCTGAAATAGTTGTCTGGGCATCAGATATCTTCTTGTTCAGATTACCTGCTTCTGTACTCAGCTGACCTGCCAGTTCTGCTACTGTAGATGCAGCAGCATTGGCAGATGTGGTCTGGGCATTGGCAGAATTAACAGCTTCATTTGCACTTGCAGCTACTGCCTGGGCATTTTGATCTACAGCGCCAAGATTGGTCTGTGCACTTCCAACACTGCCACTAATTCCACTTAAAATAGCATTCAGATTGGCCTTAGTCGCCTCGTCCATCTCAGCTCCAGCAAGAGCACTTTGCAGACTAGCAATCTGCGTCTGTGCATTTCCCAGATCCTGGCTGACAGCTGCTGTGCTGGCCGTTACTGATTGTGTATCTACAGTAGCGGCAGACTGACCTGCTGCACCAGATGCGGAAAGCTGGCTTGCTGCATCAGCCATTACCTTGGCAGCTTTACCGCTTTCTGTCATTACGTCTGTCAATGTGCTTTGTACAGTTCCAATTGCTTTTTTTGCAGTATCTGCAGTGGTGCCAAGTCCTGCACTCTGTTGCTGCAGATTCGCCAGATTATCTGCAACAACACCTGCATTATTCATGTAGTTTGTAGTTCCTGCCGCAACCCCAGCTGCACCAGATACATAAGTTTCCAATCCCTGGATCATTGCCTGTGGATTTTCAAGCTTTGCCACATCCTCTGCAACACTGTTTAACAGCTGTGCTGCATTCGTAATGCCCTGTACTGCTGTATTAATTCCAGGTACCAGCTGTCCGATTCCCTGTACCAGCTGTTTGATACCGCCTACATAAGCCTTTGTTCCATTTGCGAGGGTATCCACGCCTTCTGTATATTGTGAAACCCCTTTTGTAAGTGTCTGTGCTCCATTAACATAAGCAGTTACACCTGAAGCCAGCTGATTACCACCCTTTACATAAGCATTCACACCTTTTGTAAGTGTTTTTATGCCTTTTGCATAGTCTCCCATATTATCGTTTACAGTATCCACACCTTTTGTATACTTCTGTACACCGCTTGCCAATGTGTTCGTTCCCTTGGTATACTGCTGTACACCGCTTGCCAGTGTATCTGCACCAGATGTATAAGAACTGATGCCATCAGAAAGTGTACCAGCCCCCTCTGACAGTTCTCCTACTCCATCCTGCAAAGTAGAAATACCATCTGCAAACTCTTTGTATTTCTCATCCAGTGTATCAACTCCATCGAACAGATCACTTGTTCCATCTACCAGCTTCAATGCTGCTTCATCAAGATCGTTCAGGTTATCCTTTAATTCATCCAGATCTTCATTGTCACTGAAATCAAAATCCTTAAGAAGATCAGTAAGCGCAACGGTATAAGTAGATTTTACCGGACAATTTGTTACGTCTGCTTCCATTGTAAAGCTTTCCGGAATATTAATCTTGTCAGACAGATCACTGGACAGATCCAGGCTTTCCTTTAATCCAGGAATTGCCACACCTACAACCATTTCTTTATCTCCATCAGAGATAACCTTTCCATTATCTACAGTTACATTCGTATAATTATCACCAGGAAGGATCATGCCGGTCATCATAACAAAAGGTGAATAAATATCAACATCTTTGTCATCAATCTTTTTTGTCTGTTTTGCATTATTAGTATAAGTTACTTCCATACGAAGATGTCCTGTCTTGCCGGCCAGTTCTTCAGGCTTAATTTCTGTGCCATCCAAATAGTATTTAATAGACACGGAAACCGGCAGATCTTTATCTGATTTACCCTGATAATAAATATCATCGCCATCTGTATTCCAGGTCACATTCTCTCCATCCTGCTGGAAAGTCTCATCACCCTTTACATTTTTAATATCTGACAGATCAGAAGTATCTGTAAGTTCGCCCTTTGTCGTTCCTGAATTCTTCAGCCAGTCAGATACAGTTACATCCGTAACTGCTCCATCTGCACCTGCATTTACATATACTGTTTCTTCTTTGCTAATCTGATCACCTGTTTCCTGTGCAGCCATTACAGTTCCTGCAGTAAGTACAGCTGCCATTCCTGCTGCTACGGTTACTGTTGCAATTCTTCTATTACGATTCATGATTCTACAACTTCCTTTCTGTTTTGTTTCTGCTAATCACTTTGTCTTTATCTGCCTTTATAATTTTTATGACCAACGGTCATGTTTTAATCTATGGAATGTTATATAACAAAAATGACCAATAGTCAATATCTTTTTCTCCAATATTTTCCCTTATGTTTATTGACTTTTAGTCATTATTGTTTAAAATAAGGATAAGGGCACTTGCTAACAGCTTAAATTCATAACAACTGATAGTATTTTGCCGCTTACTACCTGTACAGGTGGAATTCATCTCAAACCTAATATACTTTGTTCCCTCCATATCTGCCGATCCAGGAGGTTTTTTTATGAGTAAACTGGAATCAAATAAGAAAAAAAAGAAAAACGCATTGTATACCACAGCTTTTGATCTTTTCACCACAAAAGGAATTGCAAAGACTACGATTTCAGATATCGTAGAAAGCGCTGGTGTTGCGAAAGGTACCTTCTATCTTTATTTTAAAGATAAATATGATATCCGCAACAAACTGATCTCTCACAAAACCGGAGAGCTTTTTTACGATGCACATGAAGCACTTCTTCAGGCACACCTTACAGATTTTAATGACCAGATTCATTTTATTGTAGATTATATCCTTACACAGCTTGAAAAGGATCATAACCTTCTTGTTTTCATTTCCAAAAATCTGGCATGGGGAATTTTTAAAGGAGCCTTTGAAGAAAAAGTAACAACCGAAACCGATGAAGACTATCATTTTTATCAGTCTTTTCTTAATCTGCTTGCTTTAAGCGGCAGGACATTTCGCTCTCCGGAGCTTGTCCTCTTTACGATCATCGAACTGGTAGGATCTACCTGCTATAGCTGTATCCTGTATTCTCAGCCAGTTACTCTGGAGGAATATAAGCCATATCTTCATGATTCAATTGATGCTCTTCTTAATACTTTTTCAGAAAAAGGAGATGTCTGTCCATGAACGAAATCATAAAAGCTCTTTATTCCCGAAAATCCGTTCGTGTATTTACAGATCAGCCAGTTTCCCAAAAGGAAAAAGAGCTGATCTTAAATGCAGCTCTGCAGGCTCCCTCTGCAGGTTGCCAGCTTTTGTACACCATCCTGGATATCACAGATCAAGCAAAAAAAGAACGGCTTTCCTTTCTTTGCGATCATCAGACATTTATTGCCAATGCACCTGTTGTTCTGATTTTTTGTGCAGATTGCCGCAAATGGCTGTCTTTCTATAGAGAAGCCGGACTTATCCCAAGAGATCCAGGACCTGGAGATCTTTTCCTTTCTATTGAGGATGCGCTCATTGCTGCTCAAAATACAGTAACTGCTGCCCAAAGCCTGGGCCTTGGCTCCTGTTATATTGGTGATATTATGGAAAATGCCGAGGATGTAAAAGCCCTGCTTAATATCCCAGAATATGTATATCCTGCATGCATGCTTGTTCTTGGTTATCCAACTGCACAGCAGCAGACCAGGCCAAAGCCTGATCGTTTTTCCCTTTCCCATATGGTATGTGAAAACGGATATCAGGATAAAACAAGTGAAGAAATTCAGGATATGTTCACTGGTCATACCGGCGCCAAAAATTATCAGGACTGGATGTCTGCTTTTTGCACACGTAAATATGAATCCGATTTTTCCAGGGAAATGAACCGTTCTGCTAAAATTTACCTGAAAGATTTTATGGATCAGTCTTTGAAAGAAAGCAATTAAAATTATTAATCATATTCATCTCATCATATTCATCAGCAATCAGCCAATGCAGCTGTGCCAGAAGAAGCTGTTCACTACCATCTTTTTTCGTTCCATATCTGTCTTTCCTGAAGTATGACCATTCTGTTGCTTAATAACCATTTTTCATGTTTTCTCATAAGCTATATGGTAACCGTTGTTATTATTCAGAAAGGACATCTATATGGAACGAAATTCTTCTATGCGTCCCTGCTGTCGTCCCTACCAGCGAACCTGCGGAATGATGAACCAGACGCCTATGCCCATTCACTCAGATGATTCCAACAATAATTTCTGTTCAAATACACCTTCATTCAAAAAATCCTGCCCTATGCCCAAACCTTCAGAAAACATTTGTGAAATGTTTCAGCATCTTCAACATCTTCCAGTTACAATGGCTTATGTTCCTGATCAACAAATGTCTTCTGTTTATGAACCAGGGTATGCTTTACAAGCAGGTACCATTTTCCCACAACTTTGCAAACCATTTTGCGGAAAGAGAGGTGGCTGCAGATGAATTGTTCTAAAAATCAAGACAGATCCAGGCTTTTAAACAAAATTAACGAAAACAGTTTTACTGTAAACGATATTCTTCTTTATCTGGATACCCATCCTCATGACCAGAAAGCTCTTTCTTATTACCAAGAGGCAGTTTCATGTCGTAAAAATTTAATGGCAGAATATGCTCGGACCTACGGCCCCCTCACAGTAGATGATGCTTCTATGGACACCAGCACTGTCTGGAACTGGATGGATCAGCCATTCCCATGGGAAAAGGAAGGAGTGTGAGCAAGTATGTGGAATTATGAAAAAAGACTACAGTACCCTGTAAACATTACCACACCAAATGCTAAGGCTGCGCAGTATATCATGAGTCAATATGGTGGCCCGGATGGAGAAATTGGTGCATCACTTAGATATTTGTCCCAGCGCTTTACAATGCCAAATCGAATGGCAACAGCCGTTTTAAACGACATTGGAACTGAAGAACTGGCCCATTTAGAAATGGTCTCCACCATCGTTCATCAGCTCACTCGAGATCTTACTATGGAAGAAATCGAAAAGTACGGTTTAGGAGCATATTATATTGACCATACCGTAGGCATATGGCCGCAAGCAGCTGGTGGAATCCCTTTTAATGCTTGCGAATTTCAAAGTAAAGGAGATCCTATCACCGATCTTTTTGAAGACCTTGCAGCGGAACAAAAAGCACGCGCCACATATGACAACATTCTTCGCGTTGTAGGTAACACGCCGGAAATCGCAAATCCGATTCGGTTTCTTCGTGCAAGAGAAGTAGTGCATTTTCAGCGTTTTGGTGAAGCACTTCGTTCCATTCAAGAAAACCTGGATGCAAAAAATTTCTATGCATTTAATCCAAGCTTTGACAACCCTTGTACTGCTTCATGTAAGGAATGCAATTCATAAATCAGGATACTTCGTTATATCTTATTCTTATTTTAAACAGCATCGCACCTGCGGTGCTGTTTGCTTTGATGCACTCATTCTCAAAATTATATTCAAGAATGCCTCGGCATTCTTGCTGCGAGGTGCGCGTCATGCAATTGCATGACATATTTCTCCTGCGCACCTCTGCAATCCTGCCGGAGGCTATATCAGCTGGGGGATTGACTCCCTCCACTGATACCAGCTTGTTGCTCACCACCTATAGAGGTGGGAGTCATCTCCCAGCTGATATACTGTTATATACTACCCGACTTATAAAAATACGGTTTCAAAACCACAGCAACAGTGATATAATAAAGTGGGTATTTTCAATATATCATATTACATGATACAAATATGGAGGAATTATGCAAATCATTATTGTTGGATGCGGCAAAGTAGGACGCACCCTTGCTGAACAATTACAAGAAGAAGATACAGACCTAACACTGATCGATATTTCTGCTGACAAGATCAACTCAATATCTGATGATATTGATGCATTGTATGTGATTGGTAATGGAGCCAGCATTAATACCCTGATGGAAGCAGGTATTGAAACAGCCGATCTTCTTATCGCTGTTACGGCTTCTGATGAATTAAATCTTCTTTGTTGCCTAATTGCCCAGAAAACCGGACATTGCCACACCATTGCCCGTGTACGTAATCCTATCTACAGTGATGAGATCAGCTTCATTAAAGAACGTCTCGGTGTTACCATGATCATTAATCCGGAATTAGCTGCAGCCCAAGAAATCTACAGACTGCTGCGCTTTCCTTCAGCCATCAAGATTGATACCTTTGCACGTGGCCGCGTAGAACTTCTGAAATTCAAAGTCCTTCCAGAATTTGGACTAGACGGAATGCAGATTTCACGTTTTGCTGATACATTTCGCTGTGATATCCTGATATGTGCTATTGAAAGCCGTTCAGGCATGGCCATTCCCGGAGGTAATCATGTGATTCATGATGGAGACATGGTATCCATACTGGCAACTCCTCAAAATGCAGCCATGTTTTTCAAAAAGATTGGTTTAAAAACACATCAGGTAAAAAATACTATCATTGTAGGTGGTGGCACTATTTCCTATTATTTGGCTAAAGCACTACTTTCTATGAAGATCAATGTAAAAATTATTGAGCAGAACAAAGAACGTTGTGAAGTACTCAGTGACCTTTTACCCAATGCCACGATCATCAATGGAGACGGGACATCAAAGCCACTTCTTATGTCAGAAGGACTTGCTGATGTGGAATCCTTTGTAGCACTTACCAATTTTGATGAAGAAAATGTATTTCTGTCTCTTTTTGCTAAAAGTATTTCTGATGGGAAGCTTGTAGCAAAAGTAAACCGTCTGGCATTTGATGATGTAATAGATTCCCTCGAAATCGGCAGTGTGATCTATCCCAAATATATCACAGCGGATCATATTCTACAGTATGTTCGCGCTATGCGAAATTCCATTGGCAGTAATGTAGAAACTCTTTATCATATCCTGGATGGTAAAGCCGAAGCCCTGGAATTTGTGATCCGTGAAAATTGTCCTGTTTTAGGCAAGACTCTGTCTGAACTGAATCTTAAAAAGAATCTTCTTGTAGGCTGTCTTCATCGAAACGGCATGGTTCGTATTCCAAGAGGTCAAGATACGATCCAGATTGGTGATACTGTAATCATTGTAACAACTAATAAAGGTCTCTGCGATATCAGTGACATCCTGGATCGGTAAAGGAGTACAGCTGTTATGAATTATTCAATCATTGCTTACATTATCGGTTCTATTCTGAAGCTGGAGGCCGTTTTTATGCTGCTTCCCTGCATCACAGCACTGATCTATCAAGAGCAGTCCGGATTTGCATTTCTGATCACAATGGTCATCTGTCTGATCATTGGTTTCTTGCTTACTATAAAAAAGACAGGAAATAAAGTGTTCCATGCAAAAGAAGGCTTTGTTACAGTAGCTCTAAGCTGGCTGATTCTTAGTATTGCAGGTGCCGCTCCCTTTGTTATAAGTGGAAGCATTCCGGATCCTGTAGATGCATTGTTTGAAACAGTTTCCGGTTTTACAACAACAGGATCCAGTATTCTTTCTGATGTGGAAGCTTTATCCCATTGTATGCTTTTCTGGAGAAGTTTTACACACTGGATCGGTGGCATGGGCGTACTTGTATTTATACTATGCCTGCTCCCTTTAACCGGAGGATATCATATGAACCTTATGAAAGCGGAAAGCCCTGGTCCTTCCGTAAACCGTCTGGTTCCCAAAGTACAGTCTACTGCCAAAATCCTTTATACTATTTACCTTGGCATGACACTGTTACAGATTCTTCTTTTACTGATTGGTAAAATGCCATTATTTGATACCTTATGTATTACCTTTGGAACTGCAGGTACAGGAGGTTTTGGCATAAAAAACAGCAGTATAGCTGGCTATAGTACTTACATCCAGGTGATTGTTACCATTTTCATGATCCTGTTTGGTATTAACTTTAATGTGTATTTCTTACTCCTCACACGCAAATTTACGCAGGCTTTCAAACACGAAGAAGTAAGATATTATCTAGGGATCATTGCATTTTCTACTATTATAATTGCCCTGAACACAAAACATCTGTTTCAGAACATAGGCACTGCATTTCAACAGTCAGCTTTCCAAGTGGGTTCAATTATAACCACAACCGGATATAGCACTACTGATTTTAATCAATGGCCTGCCCTGTCGAAAACTATTTTGGTTTTACTTATGTTTATCGGCGCCTGTGCTGGAAGTACCGGTGGTGGCTTCAAGGTATCCCGACTTATCATATTGTGTAAAACTGCCCGTAAAGAATTAACCCTTTGTCTACATCCCAATGCAGTCAAAAAGGTCAAAATGGACGGAAAAGCAATCCCTCATGAAGTGGTACGAACTACCAATATTTTTCTTTTCGTCTATGTGTTAGTTTTTGGATTATCTGTTTTGCTGATCAGCATAGATAATTTTGATCTGACTACGAATTTTACTGCAGTGGCAGCAACCTTTAATAATATCGGTCCAGGCCTGGAAATGGTTGGCCCAACGCAGAACTTTGGATTGTTTTCCCATTTTTCCAAATGTGTACTTATTTTTGATATGTTAGCAGGAAGACTTGAGATTTTCCCTCTTCTTATTCTCTTTAAAAAAGATACCTGGAAAAAATTCTGATTAGCTTGTACTACGTGCAGAAATCTACCAAATGACAATACTCAGAAAGAATGACTACGATGGTGATGTGATAAAAAAATTTTTTCATGGTTTTAAAAAATTCTAATTATTCATATTTTGTTCATATCGACGTCATTATATAGACATATCTTTAATGTATATTGATATTCGTAGAAAGCATTATGTCTTTCTTAATTTAATATTTTTCTTTTTCATACGCGCCGGTACGAAAGTACCGGCCTCCTTCCATTTATAAGATCTTTTTTTATTATACCCCTTCATAATCAAAATCTGGAATAAAGCTTTCTTTTGCTGTATCACCTTCCTGAAAGAATCCATTACTTATTCCCAATTCCAACGCAGCATTTAATACTTTTTCATATTCTCTTACAGTTACTTTTCGATTCAACTCTTTATATTTTTCCTGTTTGAACACGGGTGTATATTGATTCATAATACTGATAAATATATGATCTCCATATGTTTTTTTCAGATACTCCATCACTTTTATGGCATTTTTTGTATGCCCTGGCAATATTAAATGCCTGACCATTGTACCCCGGATCATATACCCATCTCTGTCAAACACGCAGTCACCAGTCTGTCTGACCATCTCTTTTAATGCCAGCTTAGCTGTTGTTGGATATTCTGGTGCATTGGAATAATCTGCTGCAAGTTCTTCCTCTGCATACTTAAAGTCCGGCAGATATACATCCACATACCCTTCCAGACTTCTTATTGTAGAAATACTTTCATATCCGCTGGAATTATATACTACTGGCAAATGAAATCCCTTATCCCTGGCTTTTTCCAATGCCTCTATGACCTGCGGAACATATTGCGTGGCTGTTACAAGATTGATATTTGCTGCACCTTTTTGTTCCAGTTCCAGAAAAATATCAGCTAAACGATTTACTGTAATTATTTTTCCACTTTTTCCAATAGCAATGTTATGATTCTGGCAAAAACAACATCGCAATCCGCAACCTGTGAAAAATACTGCTCCAGAACCTTTCTTTCCTGAAATACAAGGCTCTTCCCACATATGCAAAGCAGCCCTGGCCACTCTCACTTGATCATCCATCCCACAATATCCGGTTTTCCCATGTATACGATCCACGCCACACTTCCTTGGGCATAACCTGCATGACGTCAATGTTTTGATTCTGTCTTCTACCATATTTTCCTCTTTCTTTATTAAACAGAAGTAACAGGTGAGGGTACTAAACAATTACAAACTAACTAATTTTTATATACAAAAAAAGCAATGAACCAAGTCCACTGCTCAAATGCTTTTGTACCTTCAAAACCACATACATGCTGACATCCTTTGGAATCGTGAAATCCTGCTTTTTGGTCAAGCCCTCGACCGATTAGTACTGGTCAACTCCGTACATTACTGC
>NZ_JAAITU010000019.1 GCF_013304385.1 Blautia glucerasea | reverse complement strand
AAAAGAGTTGGAATTGATACATCAAAACCTGTCCAAATATCTCAAACAGGATGCTCCTGAAATACAAAGATCTTCTCATAACCAACTCCCTTCTTTGTAAAACCATAATAATAGGCAGCGATTTCACTCGCTGCCTAAATTCCCATTAAACCGATATCCTACACCTCGTACTGTTTGTATATATAATGGTTGTCCAGGATCATCTTCTATTTTTTCTCTGATATTGCAGATATGTCGCATAACCACATTATAATCACCGGAATAAGGTTCATTCCATACCAGATCATAAACCATTTCTTTTCCAAATATTCTACCTGGACTTTTCGCTAAAAGAAGTAAAATATCATATTCATATTTTGAAAGATGAACATCACTATCATTCTTTTTAACAATTCGTTCCTGTAGATATATTTTTAATTCTCCAAACCTTATAATTTCCGGTATGAATTGGTTTTTATGTTCCCAGCTAGTCAATATGTTTTCACTTATGCTTCCATTAGCATCTGTGATTCTCTCAATAATTTCTATCTTTTTCACCTTTATTGCCTCTACATTATTAATTTTATATTCTATATATCATCTGCCATTTGACTTTTTTCTTCTACAAGTAATATAATATATTTATTACATATGTAGGATTTAGCAGGAGGATTTTATTATGTCACTACCCCAGATTTCAGAAGCCGAATTTGAAGTTATGAAAATTGTATGGAAATATGCTCCCATCAATACAAATGAAATTACAGAAAAACTTACTCTAACTACCAGCTGGAGTCCAAAAACAATTCAAACTCTTATCAAGAGACTTGTTTCCAAAAAAGCTCTTTCCTACGAAAAACAAAGCCGGGTATTTGTCTATACTCCATTAGTCCAAGAAGATGAATATATACGCCAGGAAAGCAATTCTTTTTTAAAGCGATATTATAATGGAAATCTTTCTTCTATGCTGGCTTCTTACCTTGAAGACGATAAGCTCTCTTCAACAGAAATTGATAACTTACGCCATTTATTATCAAAACATCAGAAATAGGAGGTTTTGAATGAGCAACTGGATCATCCACTTTTTAATCAGTAATATCTTCATATGTATTTTTACACTTGTAATAATCGGAACAAAAAAACTTCTGAAAAAATATTTATCTGCGACTACACAGTACCATCTCTGTTTTCTTTTATTTTTACTACTTGCCGTGCCATTTTTTCCTGTACAGATTCATGGCTCACAACTTTTTTCATGGTTACATTTTTTTCAAACTGACTCAGGACTTAACTCTGGTACCGACACGCTATCCGAACTTACCAGTAATACACAAAATATTTTGTTAAACCAGGTGAATGATTTTTCAGTTTCCATCAGTAGTCAATTTTCTGGAGGCTTGAATACCATACTCTTTCTAATATGGATAACGGGTGTTATGATTATGTCAGTCCTCACCCTTCATTCATTAAACTATGTACGTTCCATAAAAAGATCTGCTCTCCCGCTTCAAAATCAGCAGGTAAAAACTATTTATTACAATTGTTTAAAGGAACTTAAAATCTCTCACCCAGTATCAGTCTACAGTACTGCATTTTTAAAATCACCAGTTTTAATCGGAATAATACATCCCAGAATTTACATTCCCATCCATTTAATTTCCGAACTGAATCCTGATGATATGCGTTTTATGCTGCTACACGAATTACAGCATTACCGTCACAAAGATATATTTATTGGCTTCCTCATGGTCATAAGTAATATACTCTACTGGTTTAACCCTTTTGTTTGGTACACTTTAAAAGAAATTCTCTGTGACCGTGAAATAGCCTGTGATTCTGCTGTATTGCAGATGATTTCTGCTGATGAATACCAAGCTTATGGAACTACACTGATTAATTTTGCAGAAAAAATATCCTCTTTTTCCTCTCCACTGGCAGTTGGAATGTCCGGAAATTTTAGGCAGATGAAACGACGTATTCTCAACATCGCCGTTTTTAGGAAAGAAACTCTTTATCAAAAAATGAGAGCATTGATAATTTATCTGGTCATTAGTGCTGTTTTTATTGGATGTACACCCATTTTATCCATTGATGCCTCTACTCAAAGCGTATATCATTTTAGTGATACAGACAAAAATATCTCCCTGTTAGATATATCCGAAACATTTGGAACATATGATGGATCATTTGTTTTGTATGACAATAATTTGGATTCCTGGAAAATATACGATCTTGAAGAAGCCACCAAACGTATTCCGCCAGAGTCTACCTACAAAATATACGATGCATTATTAGGGTTGGAATCCGGAATCATCACACCAGAACACTCTTCCATGACATGGAATGGTGATGCCTTTCCTTTTCCATCCTGGGAAGCTGATCAGGATTTAAACTCTGCTATGCAAAATTCCGTTAACTGGTATTTCCAGGCAATTGATTCGCAGCTCGGAATTAACAGAGTCCAGGAATTTTTGAATAAAATAGAATATGGAAACCAAACAACCAGTTCAAATCTGGATTTATACTGGTCCGATTTTTCATTAAAAATCTCGCCTTTAGAGCAAGTAACATTATTAAAAAAATTTAACACAAATGAATTCCATCTAAATTTCCAAAATGTATTTTCTGTTAAAAATGCTATAAAAATTGCCAGTACACCTAATGGTAATTTCTACGGAAAAACTGGAACCGGTCGTGTCAACGGACAGGATATCAACGGCTGGTTTATCGGATATGTAGAAACTTCCGATAACAGCTATTATTTTGCAACCAATATCCAAAGTGATTCTAATGCAACTGGCAAAAAAGCATTTGAAATCACTTCTGATATCTTAAAAAAATTACATATATGGAATTAACAAATATGAAAGGGCTGATAGTTGTTATCAGTTCTTTCTTTTTATTCTATATTGATATTTGGGAACTTCTTTCGTACCATTATTCAGAATTTTATTCCCCATATATTTAAAACTCTTATCATCGTTGAACTTAACAGTCAGCTCACTTGTAATAACGGCATCATTACATATAAATGTATCACATACAGCATCAACAACCAACACACTGTTTCCCTCTCCGCTATCTCTTATTTCAACGACCTCCGGTAAAGATGTTCCAAAATAAGTAGGGCTATAATTTAAACAGCCTAATCGTTCCCAGTCATAAGTTTGATGTTCCGAATCAAATACTGCCCATTTTTTAATTTGATCTGCTGTTATCGGCAAAAACTCCATTATCAGATTTTCAAACTCTTCTGCCGGAATTCCACTTGAGTTACCTGAAAACTCATATCTCTCCCCGTATTTCATTCGATATAAATATTCATATAAACCATTATAATCTAACCCTTCCATATCAGATCTATCCCAATCAGAACATAAAAGATTATTCCCCTGATATCCAAGCAAATACACACACCTCTTTGAAACTTCCCTGCATTCATCACTTAAAGGTTTAATTCTTATCATAGAACTGCCATCAACCGCTTCTGATACTTCCGGATACTTTGGAACGCATAGCGTATAACCAAACCAGCCTTTTTCTGTATATTTCCATTCTTCTATCCTTGTATACGAAACATATACAATAGATGGATTGTCGTTCATACCCCAAACAGCTTTCACAGCCAGCAAATACATATCTGTCCCATCATAATTGAATTTGAGTCTTTCTATCCCACCATCCCTGTTAATCCTATATAAGACGATATCTCCTGTCAGATCCTGTTCTGCCCTGAAAAGAAATTCTTCCATTTTAGAATAATTAGCCATATTTGAATACGGTGCTGATGTAATAACGGGGACATTTTTTTCCTTTAATACTTCCTGCATTTCTTCCATTACTGTCTCAGAAACTACTATATTCGATGAAGTCCCTTTATCCGCCTTTTGATAAATGACTTTCATCTGATTCATAACATTCTTACAATCTTCAATAGCTTCTTCTTTCACGACTTCATCTACTGGCAAATCATATCCTCTTTCTTGTACAGCATAATTCGCAGTTTCCTGTGAAATATATTCTAAATCAGCCCCTTTACATTTTGTATTTCCTATGAAAAAGCATCCCGAAATAAATAAAACGCTCATCATCTTTTTCAGTTTTCTTTTTGTAATCATATCAATTATCTCCATAACATTCCTCCCACTTTTCGTCTGATAATCTTTCTGTATACCAGGTAACCTCTATTTCTGACCTTGATACATAATTGGATACATATTGAAATCTATCTTTATCTAACAGCCGAATGGTTACGCTATGACAAAACGCCTGATCTAATTCTTTTTGTGGCCATACCGCATTTACTTCCAGTGTTATTGTTCCATCTTGATTTTCTATGTAGGAAACAACTTCCGGATATGGAATATATGGTGTGGGAGCAAAATCATATACGATTCCTCTGGTTCGATACCGATATGTCTGTATTTCTGTGTGAAATACCGTTCCTGTCTGCAGTATCTCTGCGCTTATATTAAAATATTTTTGAAATATCGTTTCAAATGATTCTTTTGGGATTTCATAAGTCTTTCCTTCCTTAAATTCATCAGTTTTTTCTTCCATTGAAAGTAAACGATCAAAAACATCATAAAAATTTATTCCATCATAATTTTTTTCACTCCAATTAGAAGTAAACAATTTATTAAGTGTATATCCAAAAGGAAGTATATATTTTCGATTCAACTCCCGACATTTTTTATTTAACGGTGCTACCCGAAAGTCCCGATATCCAGACGGTCCATCATATCCTGCCGGATGATATTCTTCTATAAAGAAATGCCCGTTTTCTGTATATTTCCATGAATTAGCTCTAAACTCATGATAATATGTTTCCTGCCAAGTGTCCTCTTTCCATTTAAAAGAGCTTACTTCAACGTCTATTTTCCCCTGTTTGGTTTTCAGATCATACCGGATAAAATGATCCCCTGCTATAACTTGAAATATAGTAGTTTTTCCATTCTTCTCTTTTTCTGCTTTTTTCAAAAAATCATCTACTTTAATACTTTGAACCATATCCAGCTGATTGTAGGAATCAATTACTGCATATCCATATTTTCCAAAATAATCCATACTTTTTTGTATTGTACTCAGCTCATATAGTGCATTTTCTTTCACAGCATTCTCATATATGTTCCGATAGCCTTCTGCTAGCATTTCACACTCTCTGTAAATTTTTTCTTTCGTATCTTCAATTGTCTTTTTCTGCTCTTTCTTTATGCCACATCCACTACAGACAGCAAGAAAAATAACTCCCACAAATATTTTCCAAATTTTTTTCATATCATTTTCCTCTTACATTTGTAATATTTAAAGGTAAAAATTATTCATTACCAAGATATTCATCCAGTATCGCCTTATCCTTTTCCACCACATAACCGCTTCCTCCAATATCTTTCACATTCTCTACCATACTGATGAGCAAAATAGGATTCTTTGTATCTCTATCTGTAGTAAAAACTGTAAACCAGCCAATTTCTGTTCCAGATGTATCTTCTTTTGTAGCTTTCAGTTCCGCTGTTCCGGTTTTTCCTGCTAATCTAATGTCTTCCCGGCATGCTCCATAACCAGTTCCTTCCGGGTTATTCACTACACCCTCTAACCCCTCCATAACCTCCGAAACAATTTGTGGTGAAAAAGCATCTTTTATCCAGATTTCACTGGAAGTGCTTCCATCATCCGCGTGAAGATATGGCTTTATCATATTTCCATCATTTAGAAAAGCCGTATAAATGCTTGCAAGATGCAAAGGATTTACCAGAATCTGTCCCTGTCCATACCCACTGTCAGCAAGCTGGATTTCTGTTTCTATCTTGTCCATATTAGAATATTGGGACTCTGACATTTTAATATCAAATGGAAGTTCCTGATTAAATCCTATTTGATTTAGAGACTGCATCAGTTGATCCGCACCAATTTTTAATGCTGCTTTTGCAAAATAAATATTATCTGAATAAATAAGCGCATTTTTCAAGATCACAGGTTCATAATCATGAAGTGTAGTCACTGTATAATCTCCCCACGAGGAATCTTTCTGCCACGCCAGACCCTCATTTCCAAAATCGTCATTTGCAGTAAATGCCCCCACTTTTAATCCAATTGCAGCAATTACAGGTTTAAAAGTTGAGCCAGGACACCATGTCTGGCGAAAGCGGTTGTATAAAGGCCTATCTTCATTTTCATTTAATGCACTCCACTGGCTGTTGTCCATTCCACGTACAAAATCATTATCATCATAAGATGGCGTACTTACCAACGCCAATACTTCCCCTGTGTAAGGATTCAAAGCCACAGAACATCCTCTGTCTTCTTTAAATTGTTCATAAAGAGTACTTTGAAGATCACCATCAATCGTAGTATGGATATCTTCTCCATCTTTTCTAGGCTCATATGCAATAACACTTTTTTTATTTCCATTTGCATCTACAATACAGATTTCACACCCATCTGTTCCTTTTAGTTCTTTTTCATAAAGCGTTTCCAGTCCAGTCTTTCCAATCACACTGTTTGTACGATACCCTTCCCCTTTATGTTCCTGCAAATCTTCGGCTGTAACCGCCTGTACATACCCTACCAGATGAGAGGCAACTTCTTTTAGATAATAAGTTCGTACTTTTACATCAGATAACATAATACCTGGAATCTTCAATAATGTGTCCTGCTTTTCTTTTTCTTCCAGAACAGTTTTATCCGGATTCACTGTCAAAAGATCGACCTCTTGTATTTTAGGAATTGTTGCTACTGGTACAAAAGAATCTGCTTTTACCCAACCGGCTTTTAACTTATCCTCAATTTCGTCTGCTCCAATTCCAAGATACTCTGCCAGTTTTTTTATTGTATCTTCTCTGTTCTCCATCCTGCCCGGAACAATTCCTACCGAAGATGCAGTTCCCTCTCCAGCCAACTGACGACCATTTCTGTCTAAAATATCTCCTCTCTTTGCCTCTTCTGACGTTACCTGAACTTTATCCGTTGCAGATAACTCTGGAAAAATCAACTGATCCTGCCAGATTAAATGATATCCTGTCCAATCATGTGAAAATACCGCATCGTTGGTAAATTCTACATTTCCTGCAGCAGTCTGCATATTTGTTGTATAGGAAACTGCCGCATTTCCGTTTTCTTGTCTTTTTACTGTAATATCGGTTATGGACAGATCAGACATCTCAATGCCTTCATATATTTTAGAATTTCGTTCTATAAATTCTTCCTTACTGTTCATGCTGCTTTTTTTCTGATCCAGCATGGCATACATTTGCTCATATTCCCCTTTTTCAATATATTTCATATATTCCATTAGTCTTTTTTCAGGAACATTACAATTCATTATTGTTACAATACCGATTCCACCACCAATCAATATACCGCTAAATAAAACTATTTTTGTAATAATCTTCGTGTGTTTTTTTCTTTTCTTTTTTCTCATATAGTTTTATTTCTCCTTTTTTCATATTTTCTTAAATATTACACTTGTAATATTTAAACGTCAAGCTTTTTCTTAGGTTTATATATGTAAACAAGAGGAAAGATTTGGATAAAAAAAGAAAGGGCATCTCAAAGCCTTCTTTGATAAAGAACTTTACGACACCCTGAGGTAATGGTTTCTCCGGATGTTTCCCAAGCATCTTAATACTAATAAGTTACAGGAGCAACTTTCAAATCTTATTTCCAACAAGAAGTCAATAAATACTCAATACGTTTCCTTTAAGCAAGAAACAAAAGAGTTGGAATTGATACATCAAAACCTGTCCAAATATCTCAAACAGGATGCTCCTAAAATACAAAGATCTTCTCATAACAAACTTCCTTCTTTGTAAAACCATAATAATAGGCAGCGATTTCACTCGCTGCCTAAATTTCCGTTAAACCGATATCCTACACCGCGCACCGTTTGTATATATACCGGATGTCCAGGATCATCTTCTATCTTTTCTCTAATGTTGCAGATATGTCGCATAACAACATTGTAATCACCCGAATAGGGTTCATTCCAGATTATATCATATATTTGTTCTTTACTAAACACTCTTCCAGGACTTCGCATTAATAAATGCAAAATTTCAAACTCTGTAAAAGACAAATCTATTTTTTTCTGCTTTCGGAATAATTCTCTTGTGGCTAATAAAATAACAATATCTCCATAATGTATTTTCAATGGATTTATATTTTTTTCATCACAATATATATTTCGTCCGGTTTTCAAAGCAGCAAGAACAGACTCTATTATTTCTTCTTCACTATCTTTAAACGATAATAATAATATTTTTCCTATGTTTTCACTCCCTCTAACAGATGTTTCTTCATCTAATTATAAACTTCTTTTCTGCGATATATAAAATAAATAACTGGAACAATCAATAATAGCAGAATGGAGTACGATATTATTAAAATAGGAACTGCGCAAAACACTTTTCCTCCGATTTCATACAAGTTAAAAAATTTAACTACCTGATTCATTTGAAGCATTTGATCTGGAAGAAGTCCCAAAATTTTATTTAATAATGGTAGACTTGTTCCTGATAAAAATGATGGAAGAAAAATCAAAATAAAAGGCACGATTACCGCTATTACTGATGAGTTTGTCTTCGCAGAAACCAACATAGTTAGAGATTGCATAAATAAACATCCCAGATATCCACCAAGAACTATCAAAATATATTCCTGAGCATTCGTGATATTATAAATACTCTTCCACCCACTCATACTAGACTGTATGGGACAATTTGCTCCGTCTACACCAAGAATTCCCAAAACAAGCATAGTGTATAACAACATAACCGCCCAGTAAATAGCCGTTATTATGATTGCTCCTGCTTTCACTTTTGCCCATACAGCCTTATTTCTGCCATAATAAGAAGAATAAAAAACTGCATTCGCTTTCAGCTGAAATTCACCTGAAAAAATACCTGCACAAAGGAAACCTAATACCAATGTCAAAATCATAATTATTGAGGGTGAATATTGAAATAAGTTTTTCCATCCCGCTTGATAATCATAATATAAAGGGGTTTTCATTTTTTCATACGCTCTTATTAAATAACTTTTTTCCTTTTCAGAAAACTGATCCTTTCCATCAGTTTCTAACCAATTTTTCAAATTTTTGATACGATTAGAATAAAAATCTACTGCTTCATCAGGAGAAAGAGAATCTGCCAGATAATAATTATAATCGTTAAACTCTCCATAATCACAATTTAGTAAATCCCTTATATCCATGAAACCCTGTCTTTGACTATATGCTATATCATTCTGTCTAAAATCATTCGACTTAGCTTCCGGTGTCTGTGAAATCCTGACATTTTCTTCAATAATTTTTCTAAGCACATCCTCTGTCAGTTCTCCTGACCATTCTTTTTTCAACTCACGAACCTTTAACATAGCCGATATTCCACTTTCCGCATCACCATTACGATTCACATATTTATTATCCCCGATGATAAAAGACAAGACTACTGAAATTACAATAAAAATAAATATCAGCGCAACCTTACTTCCTTTTTTTGAAAAAACTTTTTTTATTTCATAATACGTCATAATCATCACCTGTTTTCTCTCCGAAATAATATAAGAATATGTCCTCCAAAGTCATCGTTTCCTCTTTCGCATTATAGTGTGGAGATTTTTCAGACAAAATGCGTAATTCTATTCCATCCGAAAGTGTTTTCATATTTGAGACTTTAAACTGTTTTTGCCACATTTCAACTTCATTATTTGCAACTACACAACTCCATACTTTTACTGGTACTGACTGAATAATCTCTTCTTGTGTTCCTGAATGGCTAATCTTTCCATCTTTCATCAATAACACCTGGTTGGCAATGTATTCAATATCCGACACAATATGTGTTGATAATAGCACGAGACGATCCTGTGACAATTCACTGATCAGATTTCGAAAACGTATCCTTTCATTCGGATCCAGACCTGCAGTAGGCTCATCGAGGATCAAAATCTTTGGGTTATTTAGCATAGCTTGGGCAATCCCTGCACGGCGTTTCATTCCTCCAGACAATTTTTTCATTTTTCTATTCTGCATTTTAGCCAACCCAACCTGCCGCAGAAGTTCTGTTACACGCTTTCGTGCAATACTTATTCGCATTCCTTTAATTGACGCAATATACATTAAATAATCATGAACCGAAAATTCCGGATAAAATCCAAATTCTTGAGGTAAATAACCAAGAATTCTCCTATATTCGCCATCCAATGCAAAAATATCTTTTCCATCACATAATATGCTTCCCGAAGTAGGTTTAATAAGTGTGCAGAGCATTCTCATCAGCGTTGTTTTTCCAGCACCGTTGACACCAAGAAGCCCATAAACTCCATTACTCATCGTCAGCGTGATATCATCAACTGCTTTAAATCCCTGAAATTCTTTTGTTAATTTTTTCAATTCTAATTCCATAATCAAATTCCTCACATTTCTCTGATTACGACCGTTGTGTGATTTCTCGTAATTGACACCATAATAGTCTTATACACTTGCCCCATTACTCTCGTAATATCTTTCACTGCATTTCCATACTCGCCAAATACTGTAACACAAATATAAAACAGATAATATCATCATTCCACACCATATTGATGTAGATATATGCTCATAAATACTATCTTTGAGAACTACAAGCGTCCAAACAGCAATCCAAATCAGACAGGAAAATAATGTGGAAGATACATAATCATCTCCTTTACTGCAAAGTAATCGAAAACATATGCAGCATGTCACATTCATTGGCAAAATAAATTGTATTAAGATATCCATAAATGTAATCTGTAACACAAAAGTGCTGGTTATCAAAAACACACTCAATAGGCAAACATCTACCATGCCGAAGAGTAGCATTCGTGCGGCATATATATTCTTTATGGAAAAAAATGTTGCACCTTCTACTTCCATAGCCCCATTGCTTCTATTTTTCCAGAGTTCCGGAAGTATCAATATTACAAAACTCGGTGCCAAAATCCCCATGCAGCGCCTTGTATAAATACTACTGTCTGATAAGAACATTGTCATCCAAAGGATTAGTAATACTGCCCCTTGAGCAAACCACCAGTGCTTCTGTATATACGAAGCCTGCTGATATAAAAATTCTAACCATGACATATTTCTTTCGATTTCTCTATCCCAATATGCTTCTTTCGATTTTATAATGGTCTGTTGTAATTTTTTCTCATCTATATTTCTATCCTTCTGATTTTTTGCATACGCATGCAATTTTTCATCAACTGTCATCATCATTTCTTATCCCCCAGATAAACACTCAACAATTCTTTTGCTTTTCCTATCCTATATTTTACAAGAGGAAGTCCTATGCCAATAATGTCTGCTACTTCTTTTAATTTCAAATCCTGAAAATAATGTAGAATAACTACTTCCTGCAAATCTTCTGGAAGTTTTTTTATTGATTCTTCTATATCTATTTTATTCTCAATTACAGCAATTGGATTTTCCCCCTTATCTGGTAACGCTTCCATCACAATATCTCTTTTTTTCTTATAACTATCCCGACATAAATTTCGAGCAATCACATACAAATAATTAGCAGTCTTTCCCAAATGATGATACGATCTAAATGATCGAAAAAAGTGTTCAAATGTTGCTTGAGTAATATCTTCTGCATCACAGTCTGTGTATGTATGTAATCGACAATAATTCCGTATAGTTGAATAGTATTTTTTTACGAATACCTCTATAGCTTCTTCATCACCATTTTTCATTTTGTGAATCAAAAGAAAATCTGCATCCACTTCTTTCCTCCTTTTTCTACTGAAAGCACTTTCTATTATATATAACGAATAAATTGTACAAAAAGATAGTCAAAAATATTTTTCTTGCTTTTTATTATATCATTAATTACACTGCTCTTTTACATACTCGCTTTATTTTACTATGATGCATTGTGAAATTTAAAAGCCAATAATAAAATTTATCATATTAATAATATGTGCCAGTTTCTCAATCGGATTGGCTACTTTCTCCAATTTAAATAAATTCTATCTAACACTAATTCACACAAAATATTCTCTATTTTTTATAATTATCTTCCAAATCCACTTTATAATCTTCCAGATCCATAAGAAAAATCTCATAGCCTTCATCACTCATGCAGAACAGCTTTCTTATGGTATTGCAGACCAGCCCGATCATATCCGCATCCCCTTTCAGAAATGGAATGATATTGTCGATAGCTTCCATCGTATCATTTCGGTTGCCTTTATCAAACATTGCGGTCACTAAGCATTCATCTGTATCAAAGTTCATTGCCAGATTCATCATAATTCTACATTTCCCTTCTTATGTGCTTTGGATTTTTCAGTTGCCATTTCTTTCTGCTCCTGTGCTTTTGCTCTTGCCTGGAACTCTTTTAACGACTGCAGCACGGATTTTTTCAGTTCCCCTTTTCCACCCTTTGCAGGCTCTTTGTTTTGTTCCCGGTTCGATTCTACTGATACGGATTCTTTCTTGAATGGTGTTTCTGAAACTTTCTGTTTCACTTCCACGGTCTGTTCTGCCTCCTGCACTTTTCCATGTTTCTCATTCAGATACTTTTCCATGTCATTGATTGCTTTCTGTACCAATGGGCTTTCCTTATAATGTGGAATCATATCAATCAGATCCCTGTCTATCCTGTCTCCACTCATGAGTCCGTATTCCCCGGAATAATCCTCATCCCCGTCCTGCAGATCAAAACCAATCCCTTTGATTCCATGCAGGCGTTCTGCCGGAATACTTTCATAGATTTTGATTGCTTCTTCCAGAGTAAGATTATTATGGTACTCACCCATGACCGGGAACTCCATGCACTCTGCTACATAGAAACTGATCGTAGCTTCTGGCTGTTCCTGTTCTGATTGTCTGGTAAAGATAGAAAAGGTTTCTGCATTTTCTAAACGGGAGAGCAGTGACCGGGCAGTTATCACATCACTGTCTATATCAGATTCTTCCGATACTTCAACCAACCAGTCCTTTAAACACCCTGTTTTCTTATTCAGAATGTCCTCTGTGATTTTCTTCACCTGTTCTTCCCTGTTCTCAACGATATCTTTATATTCGTAAGTGTCATATTCATAGCTGAAATTATCTAAATCCACCGCCAGCTTTTCGATTTCCTTCTGATCAAGATAGGCTTCTGACTCTTTCATATATTCTGCCAGAGTGATTCTTTCTTCTGCGATAGGATTGATGTCCACCTTAATACCTGCCATTGCTATACCATGAGCATTTAATTCATTGAAGAAACTGTCCTCCCGGATATTGCCACGATAAGAAAGCACCACATCAAGGTCAGAATCATCTCTGTAAAGTTCCTCTCTGCTTCTGGAACCATGCACCCTTGCTGCAAGCAGCTCTACTTCATTTTCTAATCCCATATCTTCCAGAATACCCTGTGCGTGATACAAGACACCCCGTTCCACTTCTGCCCTGCTAAGACCATTTAATGCTGCTTCATCTCTTCCAATCTCAGAAGTCGCACGAAGCTCACCTGACTGTAGTAAATCCTTTGAATGTTGGATGGTCATTGCCTCAAATTCTTTATAGTCCACTTTGACACATTCCATATCATCCATTCTTTCACTTTTTAAGATTTCATAAGTAGCTTTCTGAACAGATACTTTGGGATCGTCATAATCATTGGAATGGATTTCGTGCAGGTCAGAATCATAAAAAATATAAAAATAGCCTTCTTCCGTTGCCTGTACGGTCAGATACCCTTTGCTCTTGGTAAACTGCATTACAATTCCCTCACAGGTATCCACTGCTCTTTTCCTGTCATAATCCTCAAAAATACTTGGTGGACAATTCTTTAATAACTGTGCCAGCTGCATCTGCCGTTCGCCTGCTTCTTCCACTTCTGCCATCAAATCCTCATAGTCAACGGGAACTGCATTTTCCAGGGACATTTCTTCATCTTCCAGAATATCTTCCATTGCCTGCTGCATAGAAATATCAGGATTGTCATAGGCACCGCCGTCGATCTCATCGTAATCCAAAGCATAAAAGGTATAATCATAGCCTTCCTCTGTTCTCTGGATTGCAAAATACCTATCGTCAATCTTATATGCCAGTTCATCCGGTTCCAGTTCCGGCATAAGTCCTTCCACAGAAATCCCTTTCTCCTGCAGATATTCTGAAATAGCTTCCAATGCTCCTGCATCATACCCATTCCAGAGATCTTCTGCGACAAGCTGACCATGTTCCGATACGATAATCCCTGCCACATCTGAACCATACTCATCATGTTCCATGAAGAAGAACTTCTCCCCTGCATACTCTCTTTCATCTACTGTATGCCAGGTTCCTGCATGTCCATCTGCTTCAAATCCTCTGGTATCTGCTGTAATGGTGACTTCCGCTTCATCTAATGCCTGTTCAATCTTCTGCATACGGATCTCTGCCCTTGCCATATCAATAAATCCATCTAACACCGCTGGGTGGCTTTCTATCACATAATCCTGATTCAGATTCTTCCCCTGATTGATATTTTCCGGGATTTCGATATGTTCTGCCCAGTCTTTGTTCTGTTTGGAAAATCTGCCGTCATAAGAAAGTTCCCGAAGTGTATTTGCCATAACAAACGTCATACGTTCTTCTCCAAACTGTTCCAGCACTTGTTTTGCGACATCTTCCTTTAAATGCAGCCCGTCAAAATTTAATGCGATTGCTTCCTCGATTGCTTTCTTACAATCAATATTTAACTTTCTGGAATCCAGATAAGCATCTACATCCCGTTCTTCCATTGCCTGAGCAAGTGTTCCTTTATAAACTGGCGGATAGGCTCTGGTATGATTATTTTCCAGCATCTCCATTCTCTGCTGTACAAAGTCCGGAAGTTCCTCAAAGCCGAAAGAATCCACATAATAAGCCTTTGTCTCCGCCGTCCGGTTTATAACTATGACGTCGCTTACCGATAAGGAATGTCCATGAAAATCGTTCGGGCGGTTGATATTAAATCTCTCAAAAATATCCTCTAATGTGATCGTTGGTGTCCACGGAGCCGCATACACCATCCTGTAGTCTTTCCCCTCAATGGTATAGCCTAATTTTTTAGCTGATTCAAAACCCATAAACTGATAAGTATGCTCTCCGCCCGTATCCATCTGATAGATTGCAAAACGACCGCTTTCTCCATGAAAAAGCAAAGTTTCATCAATCTTTTCCGCACTGTCCTGTTCCAGTTTTTCCTGTCTGGTGGCAGATGCTTCTTTTTCTTCATATTGCATGATATTTTCTCTTTCCAGCTCATGCATCTGCTCCTCAATGTTCCCAATGATCTCTGCAGATGTTTTTCGGATGGTATCCATTGATGCTTTCAACGCCTTCATATCCCTGCTCTCGCACCAGCTGGCGATATAGGTAAACGAATATTCTGAAGTATCCAGACCAAAATGGTTGCAGACAATATAAGCGATACTTTCTGCTTCCACTTCCTTTGTTGTTTGGTCTTTTAAGACGCCTTCCACATCCATTACTTCCCGGTCATGCAGCAATGCGTGGCTCACTTCATGGACTCCGGTTTTCATCGTCTGTACATTACTCATATCTTCCTTTATCGCAATATATTTTTCTGTCTGGTGATAATAGCCTTTTGCATCCCCTTCCACATTCATCATGCGGATCGGTACAGGAGAAATATTCTGCAATGCCTGCATAAACGTATCATAAAACTGTACACTTCCGGTAAGCTCCGGTACCTCCAGTTCTGCGATCGGTTCCCCCTCTGTCTGGCTGACATCAAACACTGTCGTTACACGGAATCTCGGTATCACCATCTCCACGATCTCTGTTTCCGGCTGTCCATCATCCCCGATCACAGGCTCTTTTGTTACCGGGTCGATCTTTTCAATCTCCTGTTTCTCCCGTATCGGTGCTGGTGCGATGATCTGGATTCCTTTCTCTCCACGTTTTACATGACGGTTAAATTTCTTCTGCCATGCCTGATAGCCTGCCACCAGTGTTGCTTCCGGTTTCTGCATGGTGATCAGCAACGTGTTATTAAAGCTGTAATTGTGGAACTTTGACATGGTATTCAGATATTCGGTATATCTCTCCGAAGTAAAGATTTCCTTTACTCCCTGTTCCAGCCGTTCCGATATTTCTTTTAACTGTTTTTCTATATTATTTGCCATAAACAAACCCTCCATTTTATGTCCCCGCCAGAGAAAACTCTGACGGGAAATCTTTTATAACTCCTGTTCATGTTTTTTCTTTGCAGCTTTCTGTACAGATGGCTGTTCCGCTGTATTCTGCTGTGCCTTCTCCTGCTTTAAGCGTTCCAGAATAGACGGCTTAAGGATTCTGTCTGCTGTTTCCGGAAGTTCTTTTTCTTCTATGGCATCCCTGCTGTCTGTGCTGCTTCCTTCTCTGCCAATATCCTCATCTGCCATAATCGTCTCATTACCCTTTTCATCCATGTTCAGCAGGGCATTTAACTCGGATAATCGTTCCATCTTTTCATTCAGCTCTGCTTCTTTCGGGAATGGCTTCTTTACCTCTTCCTGTGCAGTAGCAAGCTGCTGTTGTACAGTTTCCAATTTCTGCTCACTTTCCGTCAGTTTCCTGTCGATAGAAGAAAGGGTGTTATGGATACGCTGCATATTTCCTATCGGGTCTTTTCCAATCTCCAGCTTATAAGAGCATTTTCCTTTGACCGTCAGTTCAAACGCATTGGAGAACATATTGTAGGAAGCAGATAACGCAAACCCATGATATTCCCCGACCTTTCCGCCGGTGCTGACAGTTTTTAACCCTGCACAGGCGGCGATCAATGCCTCGCCTGCTTCTTTCTTATCTTCATAAAGGACATTCCCTACCGTCATGGCAAACGTGTCATTATCCTGTAAATCCACGCTTTTTACTACCTGCGAATCCACCTGCATCCCGGCAATCCGCTCTTTCAATGCACTGATCTGTACCGGGAAATTCTTTGCAATATCGGATTCCAGACGGTAAATCTGACTGGTATGGTTTGCCTTTAGAAGTTTCAGCTTACTCACCTGCACATCCAGATCCATTTTTTCCTTAATGTACGGATTGCCTGTAGCAAGTGCCTTGATCTCTGCATAGGACAGTGCCGTATCATCCACATCTTCACAAGCCCTGACCGGGGATTTACTGGTCATGATCTGGCTGATGAACTTCTGCTTATTCTCCAAAATCTGCCACATATACGCATCAAAAGTATTTTCCGTCACATACCGGAATATCTTTACTTTGTCATTCTGGTTTCCCTGTCTTAAGATACGTCCTTCCTGCTGTTCCAGATCAGACGGCTTCCACGGACAGTCAAGGTGATGGAGGGCAATGAGCCTGTCCTGTACGTTGGTACCAGCACCGAGTTTTGGAGTGGAACCCATAAGGATTCTCACCTGCCCGGCCCGTACCTTTGCAAACAAATCTGCTTTCTTTGTCTCCGTGTTGTATTCATGGATAAACGCAATCTCTTCTTTCGGGATTCCCCTAGCAACCAGTTTGTTTCGGACATCATCATATACATTGAAAGTCCCATCCCCTTTTGGAGTAGACAAGTCACAGAAGATCAGCTGTGTTGTCCGATCTGCTTTTCCCTCGTCCCATACCTGAAAAGCATTTTCCACACAGGTATTGACCTTGCTTTTTTCTGCATCCGGAAGGAGTTCATTTAATAGCCTCTGATCCAATGCACATTTTCTTCCGTCATTGGTAATCTTGAGCATGTTGTCCACCGTTGGATTCACAAGACCGGCTCTTACTTCTTCCGCACGTTCCGAAAAGGCACTGACCATTTCCTGCTGTTCTTCACTTGGCTTCAAGACTTCATTGATAAACTCTGCTTCCGGTACGGGAAGATTCAGCATATCCGAAGTCTGAATATCCGCAGCTTCCTTAAAAATGGAGATCAGCTCCGGAAGATTGAAAAAACGGGCAAACCGTGTTTTTGCACGATAGCCCGTTCCTTCCGGTGATAATTCAATCGCTCTTGAATTATAGGTACATTATGGAAATTTAATTGATTTCTCCAACGAACTTGTAGAAAATCCGGATATTCTGGACTTTCTCTCCGTCGATGGTCTGAGGTTCAGATACCTCAATCTTTTCGATAAGACGGTTTACTATGGCTGTGGTCAGCTCTTTGATTTCTGCACATTCTGCCATTTCATTGGCAAGCTGTTCCGCTTTGCAGGTGCTGTCCTTCAGATTGTCAGCCGTAGTTTTCAGTTTTTCAATTTCTTCGGTTGTTTCTTTCTTTTCCTGTTCAAAATGGGTGGACAACATCCGGAACTGCTGTTCTGACACAAGCTGCTTTGTAAAATCCTCATACAGCTTGATGAACTGTCTGTCCGATTCGAGGAGCTTTTTCTCCAGTTTCTCCAGCTTTTTCTGGATATTTTCCCGGTTATTCACCGCTGTCATATCCATCTGCCCCAGTACCTTCCGCATGAATTTCTCCCGGTTTTTTATGACCTTTTTTGCATGGGTCTGGATGTCCGCAAGTACAAGTTCCTCCAGATCGTCCGCATTGATGCGGTGCTGGCTGCAGAACCCGGTTCCCCTCACACGGTAGATGCGGCACTGATAAAAAGTCCGTTCGATGACTGGCTTCTCTTTATTCCTGCCATCGGTATGCACCATCAGGGTACTTCCGCAGTCGGCACATTTTAAAATGCCCCGGAACTTATTCTCATACCCGGAAGTACAGGGCTTGACTTTCGTATGGCGGTCAAGGATTTCCTGCACCGTGTCCCATGTGTGTTCATCGACAAGTGCCTCATGGTCACTGGGAATAATGGTTCGCTCACTCATGGGGATATAACCCCTTGTTTCCTGCTTGAAATGCTTCTTATCATATTTCTGCACCCAGAAATAGCCTTTGTAAAGCGGGTTGCGTAAAATCCGGATAACGGTTTCCTGTTTCCAGCTATAGGCATCATCTTCTTTTACCAGAAACTTTCCAAAATATTCCGGTTTATAATATGCCGGCTTTGGGATTTTCTGTTCATAAAGGATTTTCCCGATTTTATTGTTTCCCATTCCCTGAAGTGCAAGCTGGAAAATATAACGGACGGTTGGTGCGGTTTCTTCATCAGCAATCAGGTGGTTTTTATCCTCCGGGTCTTTCTGATACCCGAATGGTGCGTGTGTTCCCATGAATTTTCCCTGGCTTGCCCGGATGTACTTACCTGACTTCACCTTTTTAGAAACATCCCTTGAATAAAACTCATTAAGAATGTTCTTAAACGGGGTAATATCCATCTCACCGCTGTTTGCGGAATCCACACCGTCATTCACGGCGATATACCGTACCTGATGTTTTGGGAAAAATACCTCGATATAAGCACCGCTCTCCAGATAGTTCCTGCCTAATCTTGAAAGGTCTTTTGTGATCACACAGGTAACTTTTCCTGCTTCGATGTCCGCTATCATCTGTTGAAAGGACGGACGGTTGAAATTCGTACCGGAATAACCATCATCTACATAAAACCGATAATTATAAATTCCCAGTTCTTCTGCTTTTCTTGTAAGGATCGCCTTCTGGCTCTGGATGCTCATGCTCTCGCCCACATTGCCGTCATCCAATGATAATCTTGCATAAAGTGCTGTCCATGTTTCTCTGATTTCTGTTGTCTGCATATTGACCTCCTGTGGTTTCTTCAATATCCAGTGACAGAAATACGCTGTCTTTATTATAGCGATTCCTGCCACCTCCTGCAACTGCTGATTTTATTTTTCCGGTGAAATCTGCATCTTTTCTCATCCCACCTTTTTCTGATTTTCCAGTTTCTCCTTTACATTCTGTTTCGCCGCTTCTTCACTAACGGCAGTCAGTACCTTTTCCATGCTCTCCTTGCCGGAATAAACGTGTTCCACCACATAGCGGATGGGTTCTCTCCGACGGTTCCCTGCTTTTCTCTGCATAAAATCCCTCCATAAATACCAATGCTGGCAGAGGATTATCCCTGCCAGCACACCAACTGTCAAACTATTGTTTCTGTTTTTCGTAGTCCTGCAATCTTTACTCATTGCAATCTCCTTTCTGCCTGCCGGGGAACATCCCGGCAGATTTTCCTTAACGATGTATAAATCTAAAGTTCCATTTCCTGATGTTTCTTCTTTTGCTTCTGCCCCCTGTCCATTTTTTCATGCTGTCGGCTCTGGGACTGGTCTTTGTTCTTCTGATCCCGCTCATCCATCTTCCGGTTATGACGAAGCAGCTCCACATAGGCAAGATTGACGGTACTCCTGCCGTAACGTCTGGACTGTTTCTCGTATTCCTGTGTCAGCTCTTTGATCTGTGCTTCCCACTTTTTCGGTGTGAATTTTTCTCCTTCCCGAAGAAGTTCATAGACCGGAATACGGAGTTCTTTCGCCGTTTCCAGTTCTTTCTTATGCTGGCTGTGATAAACTGCCTGTGCGATTCCTTTCTTCTGCAGATATTCATTACGGATGGGAATGTATGGAGCATAGGCGGCATAAGCCTCTGACAGTTCCTTTAACCGCCGGATTTCCCTTCCATCTCTGTTGCAGATTTCCTCTGCTTCTTTCTTGGATGCTTCTTGCTGTACTGCAAAGGTTTCCAGTGCTTCAAAGCTGTCAATGCCTTTTTCTTCCACGAACCTACGCACGTTTTCAATATCCATCAGTACTGCGCGATTACTTACCTTTTTAAAATTCGGTGCCTGTATCAGCGGCAGATGAAGCCTTCCAAATGCTGCAAGAATACGTTCCAGCATTTCCAGAACCTCATTTTTCATCGCTGCAAATACGCTGACTTCCTTTGTACCGGAAGTTTCTTTCTGTATCGAACCAACTGCCGTCTGTTCTGCTTCACCTTCCTGTGCCGCAGGGATGTCTCCTGCCATTTTTCCTGCTTTCTTTTCTGCGGCATTCTTTGCAGCTTCCGCAGCTTTTTCCTGTTCCCATTTCTCCAAATTTTTCACACTGTTCCATGCAATATCATAGAACATCCTTGCCCTTTGCAGCGTCTGGTTATGCTCCATGATTGCCCGGTTCGCATCCCCTTTTTCGGTACGGATGCCTTTCCTCTCCAATGCACTGGCAATCGGGCCTAAGTGTCTGGTCGGCTCCTGCTCCAGTCCCAGCTCTTTAAAAGAACGGTGTTCCCAGTATTCCGGCAGTCCGATCCGGTCATTCACCACATTGATGGTGTCCGTCAAATCCTTTCTCCATTTCCTGGAATTACCTTTTTCATTCCAGTCATTCACATCTACCGCCCTGCTCTTAAATCCCCGTCCGGACTTATTGCGGATTTTATTGCCGTCTTTATCAAGGATATATTCCTTTCTCTGCTTGGCTCCCCACTTCCCGTTTTCTTCCACCGGGCGCAGGGTGAGCATAAGATGGAAATGCAGGTTATGGATGCCATGTTGATTAACAGAATCATGGATTGCCCAGTCCGCACACATCCCTTTGGAAACAAAATTCCGCTGCACATAATCCCGCACCGTTTCTTCTGCCAGCTCATAGCTCCAGTCATTTGGAAGTGCTGCTTTCAGTGTCCGGCAAAGCTGGGCATTTTTCTGTTTCTCATTCAGCTCCACAGAGTTCCACAGCACTGCCCTGTCCAGCCATTCCTCCGGTGCATATTCCGGGAGATTGATTTCACAATGCACCAAATCTTCATGGTATTTCGGGCGATACGTTTTCCCGTCATACTCGCTGACAAGAACACTCCTGCTGATGTAAGAAGCTGCATCTACCGCCGACTGCCCTTTGCTCCGCTTTACAATGCCGAACCTTGTGCTGGCATATTTCGTGCGCATACTCACAAAGTTCCTCCCTTACCGTAAAATAGAGGGCAGCAAGAAAAGCCTTTGCAGATGGACGAAAGCCGGGTGTTTTTTCCGGGTTACGGGCAGATGCAAAGGATACAAAGGGGTAGGAAGCGCAGCGGACGGAGGGGAAAGGTTATTTCCCCTCTTGACTGGTGCAAGGCAGGCAACGCCCACCGCAGGTGCCCTCGGAGAGCGCACAAGACCATACGGAGTGTGGTCTATCTGTGCGCACCCCATAACTGGGGTGAACCCATACTCCCGGAGATACTGCTTACACTCCCTGCGAAAAACTGCCACCCGCAAAATCTTTTGAATTGGCGTATCCGCCGCTGTTTTCTTTTGTCTTTGTTTCATCGGCGTGACCGCCGTTTCTGTCTTTTTCATCTTCCATGTCATCCGCATTTTTCTCCATCCTTTTTACGTTTTCCACCGCCTGCCTGCACTCTGCCGAAGCAAGAGCCGCTGACAAGATCACATTCAGTTCTTTTTCTTCATACTGATAACATTCCGGGAAATACTTTGCAACAATGCCGCCCATCAGATATTTATGATGGTTCTGTGCTTTCCTGCGTTTCTCATTCTCCTTTTTGCGCTCTGCCTCATATCTTGCCTTTGCCTGTTCCAGATTTTTCAGTGCCTTATCCATTGCAGCACTGGTTTCATTCCTGTTTTTTATCATGTGTTTATACTCCTTTTCTCATTTTTCTGTTTGATTTTTTATTTTATGGCATAAAAAAACAGCCTGAACCTTTTCCATGTCCATAGCCGCTCTCCTGCCATTTGGTTTTCTATTTTTCTTAATTTCCGTATTTTCACGGACAGCTTTCTTCCTGACACAGAGCTGTCACCTCTGTGGTGCGGTTCTTTCACAAATTCCCCGCATTTTTATGGCGGTTCATTTTCTGCATCCTCTGCCTTGCCCATTGGCTGTGTTCCTCATTCTGCTTTCTCGGTTTCCGAAGATTGATGAGGTGTTTTTCACAGGAATAGGTTTTACTCACTTCGGTCTGCCCTACCACCCGGTAATGCTCCGGATAAGCTGCAGCCAGTGCATCCAGTTTTCGCATCATCTGCGGGCTGGCTGTATAAATACTGGCTTCCTGTTCATCGTTATTAAAATTGATAATCGTTTCCTGCTCATACTTTGTCAGTTTCATCTGCTTTTTTCTCCTTTCCGGCTCCCGCCTGTTCTGCTGTATTTGTATGCTGTTCCATCCACAAAGCCAGCTTCTGCTTTGTGACAAGTTTCCGCCCTCCCACCTGCAAGGTTGGAAAATCCGGACGGTTCAATAGCTGATACGCTCCTGCCTTTGAAATAGAAAGGGCCGATGCCAGCAGTTTTGCATCCAGCACGTCCGGCAGCGTTTCAAATAATTCTTTCCCCACAAAAATCACCCCCTGTCCGAAAATGGGTAAAAGAAAGCAGCTATCGTAAGGATAGCCGCCGATGGGATGGATGGATTAGAATGTTTCCAGATATTTCTGATATTCTTCTGAGATAAAATCCTCATAACAGTCTGCAATATGACGGATTCTTTTCAGCACCGCACTGTGTGTCTGATAGCCTACAGCTTCCGCAATCTCCTGTGCCGTATGCCCCTCCATTTTCATTTCCAAAATCTTCTTATCACGCCCGGAAAACCTTGCGGCAAACTCCGCAATCTGAAGTTCTGACAGCACCGAGTTTTCAAACTCACTCCTCGTATCCGGAATATCAAAGTCTGTGCCATTTTCTTCTGCTTCCTCTGCAAGCTGCTCTATGGATACCGTCTTTTTTCTGGAACGGCTGTGTCCCCACGAACGCATGAAGTCCAGCTTTACCTGACTTCCCCTTTTATCGAAGTCCTCAAGGGTTCGGTTGTTCCAGATTTCATCAATCATCGGCTGCCAGTTCTGTTCTTGTATAATTTCAGGTACAAGGGTACCGATCAGATTGCCAAACTGCTGATAAGTGAGCCACGGAAGTTCTGTTCCTTCCGGCACGTTGTAAAGCTGCTGGAAAGAAAATCCACTGACCTCAAATTTGTCACGTAGAAGCGGCAGCATAGAGTAAGAGAGCCTCCACAAAGGGAAGTCCCCGGAATACTGTGCCGGACTGCCCGGTATTTCCCGGTAACCACTTCCATTTTGATACGGTATTTCAAAATACTGCCATGCGCTCCATGCCACACAATCCCAGACCAGTTCCAGAAATGTATCATCCTTTATCAGACTGTCATATTTATCCGTCCGCAGCACCTCATAAGGGCAGCGTGGTAAGTTCAGATAAACAAGACGTTTGCTGACAAACTCCTGCGGCAGACTATAGAATAATGTCAGCCATGCTTTGCCGCCGTTCTTTGGAATTTTTATCACCTGTCCCTGCTTCATTTCAATGATTTCTCCATTGTCATTCTGCTTCTGTTCTTTTACATCTTTCATCCAAAATCACCCCCTACTGATACATGGCAGAAGTCCCATTAAAATGTTCCAATATTTTTGAATATTTTTGAAAAAGTTTTTTCTCTTTTAAATTTCACAATCTGTCCGTTATTTTCTAATATTTTTCTTCTGCTGTCCATCTGTTTTCAGCGGACATAAAAACAGGCGGTACCCAATCTGTTTGAATACTGCCTGTCACTATAATCTTTTTGTATATCCTATGCGTTTTCCCGCAGCCACCGATTGATGATATACTGCCAGTCCATTCCATCCTGCATGACACGCAGAACTGTAACTGTTTTCACTGCTTCATCCACGGTATAAAACAGCAGATAGGATTCACACGGTTTCATGTAAATATCATAACCACGATACCGGAAGCCTGTTGTATTATACCCGGTCGGAAGTGTATCAAGTGCAAGAACCGCTTTTTTAATCTTTTTGGAAAAGTTTTCTGCATATTCCCGGTACTTAAATTGCTGAAGGATATATTTCTTTTTTTCTTTCACATCCAGCTTGCCGCTCTGGGCAATGACAACTTTGTATTTTTTGTTTTCCATCCGTACCCCTTATACTGCATCAATTTCTGCCCATGCTTCTTCCACTGTCTGCACTCTGCCATTTTCCATATCGTCAATGGCTTCATCCAGCTTTGACAGAAGGACATCCATTGCATCGTTGATCGTATAAGTTGTTTCACGGGATTTCGTTGCCTGTGCCAATGCCATAACCATCACCCTTTCTTAAAATAGCACTCATGTTTCTGTCTTTATCATACCACGAACCATCAGAAATATCTATCATTTTTTGACAGTCACACAACACTGGATCTGATTTAATTATTCACACATTTTTTCATTAAACTTATAACCAACTCCCCACACAGTCTGAATATAGACCGGATGACTCGGATCATCCTCTATTTTTTCCCGAATATGGCTGATATGGCTCATCACAATATTGTAATCTCCAGAATACGGTTCATTCCAAACAATATCGTATATCTGCTCCTTACTGAATACCCTGCCGGGATTTTGAGCGAGAAGCTGGAGGATTTCAAACTCTGTATATGTAAATTTCTTTTCTTCATTACTTTTAACAACCTCTCGTCGCTTAAAATCAAAAATTATATCTTTGTAATTCACTTCTGAGTTCGAATACATTTGTTGAAATGCAAATTTCTCTCTACCAACGCCTAAGACTGAAATAATAGAATCTATTACCTTTTCTTCGTTTCCTTCAAAAAATATCAGTAATACTTTTCCTATATTCATCACTCCTCACGATACATTTCTTTTTATCTGATTTTTTTCAACATTCCTTTCTTAACCCCATATACAACATCACATAAAATATCAATATCCTCTTTATAATGACTTGATATCACCGAATATAACTCCCACCAATACAAATCCTACTAAAAACCTTTTCCGCTTCATTATTTTCCCTCACCTATGTAAAACGGCGCTACAATAGCACCTCATATAAGTAGATGTATAACCATTACTCGGATAATAATCGTCATCAATTCTTGCACCTAAATACCTAGTGTGCTGACCGTTTTATACTTAGCCAAATAATTCTTCCATATATTGCTATTCCATGTTACAATAAAAAGAAACGGCGGTGGCGACTATGGCAAGACCTAAGACTTATATTATTAAGCTCAGCGATGATGAAAGAGCAGCACTTCAAAAGACTATCCGTAACAAAAAGACTTGTAAAACTGTTTTAAAACGGTGTCAGATACTGCTTGAACTGGACGAAGAACAGGGAACCGGGCTTACCCATTCCCAGATTGCCCGCAGTTATGCAGTCTGCCCTGCCACTATAACTAATATCGTCCAGTCTTATGTCAAAAATGGCATAACGAATATTGTCCGTTACAATATCAGCCCCAATTCCAGCGCTGCGCTCCGTAAAATGGATGGACGTACCGAAACACGTATTATCCAGATGGCTTGCGGCCCTGTCCCGGAGGGACATTCCCGCTGGACGATCCGGCTACTGGAGGAAAAAGCCCGTGTTGAGCTTGATATTCCGGTTGGAAGGGAAACCATACGGGAAACATTAAAAAAAATGAACTTCGACCTCACAAAAACTCCTACTGGTGTATCCCTCCAAAAGAAAACGCAGAATTTGTAGCCTGCATGGCGGATATCCTGGACATTTATGAAATGCCATATAACCCTGAAGTTCCAGTGGTATGCATGGATGAAAAACCCTACCAGCTTCTCGGGGAAACCAGAGAACCTCTGCCCATGCGCCCAGGTGACACACAGAAAACCGATTCCGAATATGTCCGAAAGGGCTTATGCAGCATATTTGTATTTGTGGAGCCTTTGGGCGGCGTACGGCATGTAAGTGTCCGGGAACACCGTACTGCAGTTGACTGGGCTGAGGAAATCAGGTATTTAGTGGATGTCAGTTACCCTGACCGAGATAAGATCATACTTGTCATGGACAATTTGAACACCCATGCGCTTTCATCCCTGTACAAAACATTTCCAGCTCCGGAAGCCCGCAGGATTGCCAAAAAGCTGGAAATCCATTACACTCCCAAACATGGGAGCTGGCTGGATATTGCCGAAATAGAACTTAATGTAATGACACGTCAGTGTCTGTCCCGTAGAATTGCGGACATAGTACTGCTCCGTCAGGAGTTGGCAGCATGGGAGGGCAACCGCAATGAACATACCGCCTGTATCCAATGGCAGTTCACTACCGATAATGCCCGAACTAAGCTGGTATCTCTCTATCCTAAATTTGATGTGGTGGTGAAAAATAATTAGACTAAGTATAAAACGGTCAGCACACTAGTACCTGTACCAGTGTCTCCAGATCCATAATCAGTATACATTCTTCCTGTCTGACCAGTTTTTCTCCATATACCACTATTGGAACAGGCAACCCCACTGCTCTTCACTGGCACAAAGCGCATTCCATAAGGACTGCTTCCTGTTTTTTTTTACACCATATCATCATCCTTGAGAACCTGGACGCGCTTTACTATAAGGTTCCTGAGTAGTTCCAACCACGACCCCATCTTTATTCAGTATATTACCTGTTTTGGGATCTATATGAGAACCGGCTGGTGGCGTCCATTTTCCCGACTCATTCACTGTACCAAGCGCATCTTCCAATTCCTTTTTCGTTCGGGGCGTTTTCAGTTCTGGCGTTGGTGCCGAGCTGCCGTCTGCATTGTCTGTATTGTCTATATTGTCAGTACTCTCAATAGTTTCTTCTTGAACAAATGATTCTCCTGAAGTCCTGTTATTTTTAGACGTATCTCCATTATCTTTATCACTGCAGCCTGTACATAACACCATTATTACAAACAACAAGCTAAAAACAACTTCTTTCTTATGTGTCATTTTAATCTTTTACCTCCATTATGTCCGTTTAACTACTCCGAACCGAACTACTCAATTTAAAGTGATAGAATTCTATCATTGTCCCATTGGAATCCACTCCCTTTCAATGAACAAACTGAATTAACTGTAAATAAAGAACTTTGATCAAATCAATGACAAACTTTATTATCTTTATTTTTGCCATGATTTCAACCCCTTTTGCACCAAACGACATTTACAGTCTGTTTTTGGTCGATTTACACATTTTCTTTACGATACAAGGTGCTTGTAAGCCTGCTGTCAGTAATATTCCAACAGAAAAACAGATTGTATAGATGTACTTTCCCAGCAAGAATAAAGCTATATCTAACAGCCCAAACAATATCACGAAGAACACTGTTGTTTTTTTATATGTCCTTTTCTCGTTAGTATCAAGTCTTCTGTTTTCACTGTCTATTGGACTAAATGTAATCAGGCTCACAGACGCAATAACTGTAGCTATTGCCAACTTCAAATCACATTGCACATGCATTGATAACATTATGCACAGAAACAATAGAAAACCAGATTCAAGAATACAAGTGTGCAAATTTTTTGCATGATAACCACCACTAAATTTTCTCAGAACCATAAACGGAAAAATAAGTGCAACTCCGTGTTTTACACTCCCTAAGCCAAAGCCAACACCTCCTGCAAGGATAAGTGGTGATACCAATAGAAAAAAACTATATAATGCATACTTGTAAAGTTCCTTATCCGCCTCGTTTATCGCATTACACCGGACCATCCAATCAACTCATTTTTCCATTACTTGTTTCTCCTGTATTTCATTAATTCTTTCGGTGCTTTTGGCTGATACATAATCGCACATGAAGCTGTGTTGGCTTCAGTCTGTAACACAACATCTAATGCTGCTTTCATCCCTTTTGCAACCGATTTAGTTACCCGTTTCTTCATAATGTCCTCTCTCCTTTCCTAAAGATTGTCATTGATTTTCACATAAACAATCATATGCCGGAGACTTTATCGAACTGCTTGTAAAACGAAATAACAAAACAAAAACATATAATGAACCAAAATTGTAATTAAAATGTCTTTTCATACGCATTTTTTGCATTTGGAAATTCTATATGATAAGATGTATGTAAATATACATTCATTAGAAAGCCAGGTGCAAAAATGCGTATTTTAATTTGTGATGACGATACTCTGATAATTGAACAATTACAGAAATATATTGAATCCTACTTTGAGTCAAATCATTTAAAATGTCCCGAATTAGTTTCCTTTACCAGTGGCGAATCTTTATTGGCTGAGAAAAGCGAAAAAGATATTGTTTTTCTGGATATTGAAATGCCCGGTATGAATGGAATTTATGTAGGAAATGAATTAAAAAAAGCAAACAAAAATGTCATTATTTTTGTGGTGACCTCATATTCTGAATATCTGGATGAAGCAATGCGTTTTCATGTATTCCGCTATCTTTCCAAACCTTTGGACAAGCAGCGTTTTTTCCGAAATATGAAAGACGCCTTAGCATATTACAATTCCATTACTACCAAAATTCCTGTTGAAACTAAGCAGGGAGTATATTCATTTCCTGCTTCACAGATAATTACAATAGAAGCACAGGGACGAAAAGTAATTGTACATACTACCCGGCAGGATTTTGATTCCATTCATAATATGGATTATTGGCTGGAACAACTCCCCAAAAACAGTTTTTTCCAGACACACAGGAGCTTTATTGTTAATTTCGAACATATTGTGGACTTTGATCATTCCACCATACATTTATCGAATCAGCAGATTGCAGCTTATCTGACACGCAGAAAATACAGTTCCTTTAAAAATGCTTATCTACTATATCTGGAAAGTATGAGGTAAAAATAAATGGGACATATCGTTTTACTTCTTTTTAGCTTTTTTACAGAAGCAGTTATACTATGGCAATACGCATCCAGCCTTTTTACCTCTTCTTATAGCAGTAAAATAAGGCTGGCACTATTGAGTGTTCTTTATACAATATTGTTTCTTCTTTCCCTGCTCGAACAAACAGGACTAAACGTTGTCAGCTTTTTTGTGTTTAACACTGTTTTTCTTTATATGTTGTTTAAACTCAAGTTGTTATTGGCACTCTTCCATTCGGCTATCCTTACAGCAATTATGGGTATATCTGAAATTGCAGTTCTGGGGATTACATCAAGATTTTTTCCGCATTTTCTCTTAGAAACAGATGTCGAACTTGTTTTTTATACGGTTTTTAGCAAAATTTTCTTTTTTGCAGTCATCTATTTATTAATTCATCTGTTCAAAGGAAAAAAATCAAATCAGGAACAGTACGATCACTCCGAACTTCTTTTAATGTTAATTCCGGTTTCGTCTATTTTTATAATTTTTACTTTTGCAGCAATGGGTGAAACATCAGCCTTTGCACCGCCTATTGATTTTATGGTAACAATCTGTGCTGTTTTTCTGCTGATGGTCAATCTGCTTGTATTCGGCATCAACCAATATAATCAGAAAAAATCACAGGAATATACTGATATGCAGTTGCTTCTTCAGAAAGAATCGGATTCCGTTGAATACTATGAAATGATGCTTTCACAAAATGAAAACCAGAGCATTCTGATTCACGATATAAAAAAACATCTACAATCTATCAAATTACTCAATGAAAAAAATGATTCTGATAAAATAAATGCTTATATACAACAGCTTATGGAATCTTCTGACTTAAAAGAAACCTCAAAAATCTGTGATAATGAAATGCTGAATGCAATTCTCTGCCGCTACCAGCGACAATGTAATGAAAAACATATTGTTTTTCATACTGACATCAGAAGCGGTACTGTTCAAAATATTTATCAGCATGACTTAACATCGTTATTCTGCAACTTATTGGATAATGCAGTGGAATCAGCAGATAATATCCCTGATTCTTTTATTGAGCTTACAGTACAAAAAAAGGAAAATTCACCTTTTATCGTTATCATAATCATAAATTCCTGCCGAAGCACCCCTGTATATGATCAGGATGGACTTCCTGTATCCCATAAATCAAGCAAGGGCAGACATGGTTTCGGAATCAAGAGTATTAAAAAAGTCGTGAAACAATATCACGGAAATTTGCAAATGTATTATGATAATGATTCCGGTACTTTCCACACAATCATAACCTTGAAACAATAAATGCAAAAAAATCAGGCAATCACAATTTTTTATGTGATTGCCTTTTTTGCGCATTTCTGTATGGACTGGAATTGTTTTGTACCTCTAATAGTGGAGCGAACTCAATTGCGGTTACTGTCTCCCCGAACGTTGCCGCCCAGGAATCAAAGTGTCCCATACCCATACGCATGAGTGTATCATACTGGAGATAACGCATGATAGTGTAAAGCTCCGTCATACTGTTTGATACGGGAGTACCTGTAGCAAAGGTGATCCCTCTGCCGCCGGTCAGTTCATCCATGTACCGGCATTTCATAAACATATCCGAACTTTTCTGTGCATACGTCTGTGAGATACCCGCCACATTTCTCATCTTTGTATATAGGAAAAGATTTTTAAATGAATGGCTTTCATCCACAAACAGCCGGTCTACACCCAACTGTTCAAAAGTTACCACATCATCCTTTCTGGTCTGGTCATTGAGTTTCTTCATCCTCGCCTGCAGACTCTTCTTTGTTTTTTCCAACTGCTTGATGGTATAATTCTGCCCTGCCTGATGTGCCGCTTCTTCAATGGAAAATGTAATATCTGCAATCTGATCTTCCAGCATGGCAATCTGACGTTCCCTTGAAAGAGGGATTTTCTCAAACTGTGTATGTCCGATGATCACCGCATCATAATCCCCTGTCGCAATACGGGAACAGAACCGTTTTCGGTTTGCCGGCTCAAAATCCTTCTTTGTTGCCACCAAAATATTTGCTCCCGGATAGAGGCGTAAGAAGTCACTGCCCCACTGCTCGGTCAGATGGTTTGGCACAACATAAAGATTCTTCTGTGAGAGTCCCAGCCGCTTTGATTCCATACCGGCTGCGATCATCTGGAACGTCTTTCCGGCTCCTACGCAATGAGCCAGTAACGTATTATTTCCATACAGCACATGAGCCACTGCGTTTTTCTGGTGCGGCATCAGGGTGATCTCCGGATTCATGCCAACAAACTGAATATGGCTTCCATCATATTCCCGTGGACGGATGCTGTTAAATCGTTCATTATAGATCTTACAGAGATCTTCCCGTCGGTGCAGGTCTTTAAATATCCACTCCTTAAATTCCTCTTTGATCAGCTCCTGCTTCTGCTGTGCCAGCATCGTTTCCTTCCGATTTAATTCCCGGTGTTCCCCATCGGCATCCTGTACCGTGTCATAAATCTTGGTATCTCTAAGGTTTAAGGCATCTTCCAAAAGGCGGTAGGCATTGGCTCTCTGTGTTCCATATGTGGAAGTAACAAGGGCATTTCCGTAGCTGTCCACATTTTTTCCCATAACATTCCACTGTCCGGTCACTTCGGCATACTGGACTTTGACCTTGCTCCCTACATAATATCTTGGTGTATGGAATGTTTCTGCCATGAACCGTGTAATGTAATCCTCGGAGATCCAGGTTGCCCCAAGTCTTGCTTCAATCTCTGATGCATCCAGATCTTTTGGCTGTACCTGCTCCAAATACTGCACATTCACCTGATATTCCGGGTGATCTTCTGCAAACTGTTTTGCAATCTGCAGTTTCTCCCTCACATTTCCAGAAAGATATTCATCCGACGGCTCCCATTTTTCACTGATCGGATTCTTAAAGATCACCCCTGCCAGTTCTTCGGTAAGCTCTGCTTCTGTTTTCCCGGAAAGCTGTGCCATATAGGAAAGTTCAACACCTGCCCTCTCACCAATGGAAACAGCAAGGGCTTCACTGGCAGTATCCACAGAAGTCACCGTTTCTGCCCGGCGGATCGTCCTTTTGGTAAAAATATCCGCTTTCCGTTTCAGTTCTCCCTTATCATCCAGAAATTCCAGAGAAGTCAAAAGACAATAGCTGCTGTCCTGACTAAATGCCCGCTTATTGGCATTGCTGCTGATAAGACCATATTTTGCTGTAAAGGTATCGTATTCTTCATTGAGTTTTCCCTGCAGCTTTGTGATCTGTTCATCGCTTCCCTCTTCCATCTGGCACTGGATCAGTTCATTCGTAATATCACGAATCTTCACCATCCCTTTGACACGTTCCGCTGTCATTGCCGGAAGCTCCATGCGGTTCATCACAGAGTTTTCCCGGTAATAAACTTCATCATCTACCACAGTAAAACTAAAATTCTTTACCTCCGGGTCTGCCGGGATAGAGACAACATCCTCCTCCAGCTCTGTATCCGAAAGTTCCAGTTCCGTGATCGTACCATGGATATTCTGGACAGCTTCTTTTAATTGTTCTTCTAAGATAATTCCTTCTTTTGGTTTTACGGTCACTTCCTGCTTTCCATACTGGGTACTTTCTGTAGTAAACTCACCAAGCACCATTTCCGGATGCTCTGCAAAATAAGCATTGACTGAATAGCCTTCCGGTGTTTCCTTTAAATTTAACCATTCCGGTTCCTCAATGGATGCCCTGTCCCTTTTCTGGAAAAACAGAATATCAGAAACAACGCTGGTATTGGCATTTCTCTGGAACGCATTATTCGGTAATCGGATGGCTCCAAGCAGTTCTGCCCGGTTTGCGATATACTGTCTCACTGCCGGGTTCTGCTTATCCATCGTTCCACTGGAAGTTACCACTGCAACTACACCGCCCGGACGGACCAGATCAAGGGATTTTGCAATAAAATAATCATGGATCATAAAATGATGCCGGTCATATCTGCGGTCACTGACCTGATACGCCCCAAATGGAACATTGCCTATCACACAGTCAAAAAAGCTGTCCGGATAACTGGTTTCCTCAAATCCCTGTACTGCAATCTTGTTTTTCTGGTAAAGCTGTTTTGCGATTCTTCCCGAAACCGGGTCGAGTTCCACACCGTACATATTGGCTTTGCCCATACTCTCCGGGATCAGTCCCATAAAGTTACCGACACCACAGGACGGCTCCAGAATATTTCCCTGTTTCAGTCCCATATTTTCCAGTACTTCATACATACTTCGGATCACGGTCGGGGACGTATAAAAAGCATTTAAGGTCGATGCCCTTGCTGCACTATATTCTTCCGGCGATAAAGTATTCTTTAATTCCAGATACTCATTCGCCCAGCTGCTGTTACTCTCCTCAAATGCCTGTGGGATACCACCCCAGCCAACATAACGGGATAAGATTTCCTGCTCTTCGGGTGTTGCCAAACGTTCTTCTTTCTCCAAAGTCTGTAACAAATGGATGGCTTCCATATTTGCCTTATACTTTGCCTTCGGACCGCCTGCACCAAGGTCATTATCCTGGATACGGAAGTTGTGTAGTTCTAACACAGCTTTTTCCTGTTCCTGACTTTCCGGAATATCTTCTTTGGCAGTAACCTCTTCCTCTTCTATTTCCTCCACATCTGACATATCTACTACGGTCGGTTCTGTCACTGCCTTCGTATCCAAGAAATCAAACATGGTCATCTGGTGTCCGGATGATTCCACAAAAGACGGTTCTGCTTCCGGTGTCGGGAAAATCGTATAGGTTCCTTCTGCATACTGGTGGAGTTCTGAAAGAAGTTCTGTTTTCTGCTGGTAGTTTGTCCCATACGCTTCAAAATCCAATGGAAGAGCTGCCAATGCTGCATCCATCTTCTGTAACAGTTCCTCTGTCTGCTCTGGATTCTCTAATACTGCCTCCATTTCTTTTCCTGGTTTTTCCCAGAAGAAATCATCCGTAAATGGTCTGTCTATCTCTTCCGGCAGACGGTCATAAAAGCGGAGTACCTTATTTGCCATCTGCTCCCGTTCATATTCCGGCATACGAGCATAATCTTCTGCCTGCAGAAACTGGTCATTCTTGATCAGATAAGCTATTCTATTTGCAACTTTATTCCAGGATAATAAAATTGACGTATATGGATTCCCATAAGCACCTCTTGCAAGAAACAAGCCTTTTCCATCATAGTTTGCGTGTGAATCATCGGCACCAGACAGTGCATGACTGCTTCCACCGATCCCATACTGTTCCTTGATAAAACCTGTCCTCGATCTTTCATCTTCATGAAGTAGATAAAAGGAATACGTCCTAAGCCTGCCCTGCGAATACGCTCCACCTCCTGCAAGATAAGCATCAATCTCATCCTGTGTAATGAACATCGGATGTTCTTTCCAGGCAAAGCCGTCCCTAACCTGATAAGGAATCACCTCATCCGCAAACTTTTGAAACTGCTTTGAGATATTTATAGGATTATAATGATGGAAACGCATAATAGAATGATTTTCTTCATAGGCTTCTGCCAGTGCATCCAGTCTTTCATTCAGTTCCGAAAGCCACTGGGGATCCTCCAGCTTTTCTTCCAGATAATCCGTGATCTCCGGATAGATACTGCGAAGATGTGGTAAGTCCTCTTCGTCAAAAACAATCTCCGCTACTCCTTCTGCCATATCCCCTTTCATATAGGCAAGAGCCTGGGCGTGTTCTTTTACTGCATTACTTCTTGCCGCATCCAATACAGACTGCGGTGCATATTCACCCTGGTCTAAAAGCTGATGGATACGTCCGCTGACATCTTCCCATGATAAAAATGCCTTATCTAAGATATGGTCTGTAACCGTATGCCCTACTGCGATCTGCATCCCGGTTTCATCAAACCAGACTGAATATTCATTTCCATCAATCTGAAAACCTTTTCCACCTTTACGGTATTCACGCTTCACAAACTCCGTATATTCCTCCGGTGTCTGTTCACTCATGAAATTATAGATGATCCGGAGCTGGCTGGCTTTCCGGTTTCCTCCTGTCCGTAAGATCTCATCAACAACTTGCTCTGGAATCGGAATTTCTCCGGCATAAAGGGCAGCTGCCTTTTCCTCGATCTTCCGTCTTTGTTCATTTGCGGTGGGATATTCGGGCAAAGATAAAGCAGAGGCGATCTCTTCCTCTGCTTTACTCAATCCATCTTCTCTTGTATCTTCGACTAACTGTATACCAATTCCGTCAAGATGCTCTCTTCCGCTGTTGCCATCAGTGCGTTCATGTGTGCTGTCCATGCCATCGGATCTGCTTCCTTGTCCGGTGCCGGATTCTTCTCCAGTAATTTCTCCATCTGGCTGTCCATTCTCTCCTGTGCTGCTTTCTCGATCTGTTCCAGATGGCCGTTCAGCTTCCCGGTCAGGAACAGGCTCTGATAAAGGCTGTTCTTGTGTTCTTTCAGAAATGTCCTCCGCAGCATCCCATATTTCCCGATCGTCACTTCTTCCTCTTCGACGGTCAGATTCGGAAACAGGTAATCTCCCTTGCGATGATATGTCAGTTCCATAATCGTTTCCTCCTTCATTTTCAATATTTTCTTCTTTTTTCGTTTCTGCATCCTGGTTTTTAATTTCGCGTATTAACGTGGTAAAGTTATTATAATTCCTTTCATTGGATTTTTCAACCTCTTTTCTCGCTTCTTCCAGAGAAATTTTATGTACGGTCTTTCCAATATCAATCAGAATACTCTCACTGAGCTGGCTTGCCGCATTTCCAAGGAAGGTGAGAACTGACAGACGGTTATAATCTGTGATATGCATGAAGTCCTCTTCTTCCAGAAGTTCCATCGGGTCAAGCCCGCATCGCCTGGAAAGCAGATAGTAAACACTGTCTGTTGCCAGCTGACGAAAATCACTGCGGATCGTCACCTCATCCAGATCTTCCAGATAAGTACTTTCTACAGCATATTCCAATCCATCCAGGTATTCCTCCAGATTGTCATTGACCATTTCCCTTGCGACCGCCATCAATGCGTCCTGCAAAGTTGCCGCATCCTTTTCTTCCAGAGCATAGACTTCTGCCAGATGGGTGAGGATCTCTTCTCTCTGGTGTTCCTGCATCTTCCAAAGATATGGGCTTCTGCCTCCGGCTACCATGTGGGTATCCGAAATATCAAACACATAACGAAGTTTGGTATTCTGCCAGGTTTCATCAAACAAGGCAATTCCTCTTGCACCACGATTTACCCAGCGTAACATCTTTTCATTCCATAGTTCCAGTGATGCACAGGCTGTTGCGTCTGGACGCTGTGCATGGATCAGAAGCTGGTCTGAAAAAGAATAACGATATAACCTTGATGCTGTGTCCATATAATCCATCCAATCCCCTGGCGAACTGCTCACTGATACGGCATGTTCCTGCACCAAGTTTCGGATGTCCTGTAGTTTAGACATTAAACTTCCCTCCTATCAATAAAAAAACAGCCCACTCTTTTTTAGAATTGGCTGCATAAAATGTACTTTACTTTTCGGAGAGAAAATGCTATATTCTAATTGAAAAGAGTAACCGCCCACAAGGTGGATGCTCCTGGATTAGGTTTTAATTTATTTTGCTCTCAAAGAGAGCTGCCTATCCTGTTGGCAGACAGGGTAGGCTATTTTTTTCGCTTGTTGTCCCTATTATCCAAATAGGCAAGCAAAGCAATCAGAAACGTACCGCCTAAGAACAATAAGCTCAAGACTTCGTATGTATCCATTCGCTCCACCTCCCTTCTTCTGTATCCCTTAACGGAATCTGAAAATCCAGGAGGTTTTTACCAACCCTGTACACGGTTACTCCAGTAATATTCTAACAGGTAACTCTCCGCAAAGCAATTCCTTTTTACTTCATACGGTTTTATATTCTGTTTTTCTCTTATTCTCTGGCCAATGCAGTTTCCATTCCAGATATTCCTCTTCTGTGATTCTTCCATCGCCCAATTTCTGCTTTTTCCCCATCCATTCCTGCAGATAAGACATTGTTTTTTTATCCCTTATTGTGATTCCAGCCATTTCACTTTCTGAATCATTTAGCAGGAACAGATGAAAAAGCCCTCTATTTTCTTCATCCATCCAGAATAAAGTTTCCATTAATTCGTCCATTGTCGCAATTCCAGGACTTAAAAAATTTCGGACATCAACTTCCAATATTTCTGCTATCCGGATAAGCGTTTCCTGCTTCGGTGTACGCTGTCCACTTTCATATTGGGCGATTCTCACATCCGCACTACTTTCCCCATATCCTAATCTGCGTCCCAATTCCTTTTGAGTTATGTTGCGAAACATACGGATTTTTCTTATTCTTGCTCCTAATTTCAATTTCTTCTCCTTTTCAAAATGGGGCTGTGCAGTAACCACAGCCCCAGAACACTATTTATATTATCATTTGCGTTTTCTCTTAACTGTCACTACAGTTCCCAGACATCCTGCTGATACTGCAAGTGCCAGCACAAAAATAGCAATATTTGTATTATCTCCTGTTTTTGGTGAATTGGATACAGAAGTCGCATCAGAACCATGGGAACCAGGAGTGCTGACTCCCTGGTTTTCTGATGTTTCCGGAGTGTCTTTTTCCGGAGCTTTCTTATTTGTCAGATCCAGAGTATATTCAATCACAGGAGTACGGTCATTGACATATTCAAACTGAATCTTATGCTCGGTTTCATCAAGCTGATAGCCATCCAGTGTTTTTGTTTCTTTCAGGATATATGTGATTGCTTTTTTATACTGCCCATTCTTAAAAGTCGCAATCGGATAATTCTTTGATTCTGCATGGCCAGCACTGTCTGTTACCAGAGTTTCCAGAACTTTACCTTTGCTGTCACAAAGGGCAAATTCTACACCTTTCATTGGCTTCTTGGTATCTTTATCTGTTTTATTTAAGATCACCTTGCCCATTGCCTGTTCATCTTCCATTTTGGCTCCCTGAATATCTCCGGTGTCCTTAATCTCAAATGTCACTTTATTTGCCACAATGTAACCCTTCGGTGCTGTTTCCTCCAATAATGTATAAGTACCGATTGGAAGTTTCTCCACATAATGGGGCTGATCACCAGACGTCCAGCTTTCCATAACTTCCTGGTTTTCATTAAGGATATACAGCTTCGCACCTTTGACCTCGCTGCTTCCATCTGTCATATCCACCTTACTGATCAGAATTTTTGTTGTATCATCCTGCATTTCTACTTTCTGTATATCTGCAGTATTTTCTACTACAAACGTAATGGATTCTGCAGTTGCATAACCATCAGCAGGAATTGTCTCTGTTAATGTATATTTCTTTCCAACTTCCAGTTCCTTAATGATGTGTGGTGTGCTTCCGGAAGTCCATTCATCCACAACGTTTCCCTCTGGATCGGATACTTTCAGTTTTGCACCTGGTAATTCTTCCCCAGTTGTAAGATCTGATTTTGTGATTTCAAAAGTAGTTGGCTCGTCTTCATAAGTGAACTCAAAGGATACTTCTGCAACATCTTCTCCCGCATAAGTAAAGTCAAATTCCTTGATTTCTTCTGTTGTTACAAATCCTGCAGGAGCCTGCACTTCTTTTACATAGTAGCTGCCATTGATTGGAAGATCTGCCGTAAATACAATTCTTCCATCCTGATCCGTAGCTTTCTGCTCGATCATGGTATCTGCTTTCAGGATTACTTCGCCTTCTGCATTTAAAATATCATTCTTTGTATAAAGTGCAAATACTCCGCCTTCCAGAACACGGTCTGTATTTTTTTCTTTCTTAACTACAGTTACTTTTGCTTTCTGGCGGTTATTCTGCCAGTCCTCATCATAAGTCACAACCGGAGTATTCTGATCACGATAAGTCAGATCAACCTCTCTGATTTCTCCATCCAGAACATATCCATCCGCCGTCTCTTTTTCCTTTACATAATATTTGCCTAAAGGAAGATCTTCTGATCTCGCATATCCAAGAGCATCTGTCGTAATTGTTGCTACCAGTTCGTCCTTTTTATAATAATCACTGCTTTCCCCATCTGCAGCCTTGATATCCTCCGCTGCATAAATTTCAAAAGTAACATCTTTCAAAGAACCTGTAACATAACCAAATGCTGCGTCCATGCCGCCTGCCAGCATATCTTTCCAGGTAACTTCTTTGACAAATTCACCTTTTTTATTGATGATGATTCGTCCAACCGGAACAGCATCCTTCATTTCTACTTTTTGAACATCTGCAGTATCAGAAACTGTAAATTTCACTTCCTCTGCCTGCAGATAACCATATGGTGCAAACTCTTCCCGAAGTGTGTAATTTTCTCCCACATGAAGTCTCTTTATTACATGAGCTTTTCCTTTTACAGAAGTCCATTTTTCTACTTCTTTTCCGTCTGAATCCAAAATCGTCAGTGTTGCTCCGTCAAGTTCCACACCTGTTGTAATATCTGATTTCGTAAATTCAGTTGTTGTCGGCGCATTCCTAAAAACAGTTTCCAGTTTTACTGTTTTTACTTCCTGTCCCTGATATTTCGCAGTCACCTCAATCTGCTCATCTGAAGATACAAAACCATCTGGTGCTGCCAGTTCTTTTATATAATAAGTTCCAAATGGCAGATCCTGCTCAAAAACAGCTTTTCCATCTTCACCTGTTACCGCTTTTGTAAGCAGTTCGTCTGCTTTTACCAGTACCTTATCCCCTGCTTTTATATCCTCTTTTGCGTAAAGACCAAACTCTGCTCCAGAAAGCCCTTTCTCATTTTCAGCATCTTTTTTCACAACTGACACTTCTACTTTCTGGCGGTCATTTATAAACTCTGCACTCTGTGAGATCACTGGTGTATCCTGGTCTGCATAGACGAAAGAAATTTTCTGTTCTTCTTTATTTAATACAAATCCCTCTGGTGCAGTCTTTTCTACCACTTTGTATTCTCCTAAAGGCAGATTATCAAGATCTGCTTTTCCGGATTCATCCGTTGTCAGTTCTGCAACTTTTGCACCCTTTGCATATTCCAGGATTCTTTTTCCTGTGTCATCTTTCTGGAAATCAGCTGTATAAATATCCTCTGCAGCATACACTTCATATACTGCACCGGAAAGATTCTGAACTTCATACTTAAAATCATTCTTATAGGTCGAAAGAACCTCTCCTTTTTTCTGTACAGTGAGTTTTCCTTTCACCGGATGATTCTCATATACAACTTCAATGATTGCATCACCTGATACCGGATCAGTCTGATACAGGGTATTGGTGTCCACCTGTATTTCGACATAATTTTTGTTAATGGTATAACCGTCCGGTGCTGTTACCTCTTCGATTCTATAATGACCGATTTTTAAATTCTGCGGCAAGATCAGATATCCGTCTATATCTGTGAAATAAGAGGTATGTGTAACGGTTGTCGGGTATGTAGTTACCTGCTCTACATATTTTTCATGACCCAGATCATAAATTTTAAACTCTGTTCCCGGAATTAAAACTGATTTTTTAGTCTCGTCATCCTGTTTGATGATTTTCAGTTTTGCAGAAAATTCTTTATCCAAAAGAACTCTCCATGTCTGCGGCTCTGTTGGTTTATTCTCTGTAATCCGGACAATAAAATCATCTACAGGTTTGTAATTATGGGGTGTTGTAGTTTCTCTCACCAGATATGTTCCATATGGAATTGCAATGGATTTTACATAACCTTTCTCATTTGTAAAAATTTCCGTTGCTCCATTTTCACCGATCACAACCGGCTCTGCAGAGGAAAAATCATAATTTCCATCCTCTTTTACCACCAAAGAAGATACCAGATATGCACTAAATCCAGCTCCGGATAGTAATGCAGCATCTGTGTCTCCATTATTGGCAGCTTTAATAAGTTCAAACGGCTGTTTCTTCACCGTTTCCAGTGAGGTACACTCTTTTTCTACAACCGCTGTCAGATCACCTTCATCACTGCATACAAGATCATATTCATGCTCGTCTGCCAGATATCCTACGGATGGGGTAATTTCCTTGATGTAATACTCTCCAAGATAAAGATTCTCTATCCTTGCTTTTCCTTCTTTATCGGTAGTTAGCGTACCAATCTGGCTTCCGGCTTTATAAATAACGCCTGTCTTTCCATCTGGATGGGTAATGTCGTTTCTTGCATAAAGTCCATACACCGCATTTTCCAGGGAAGCATCTCCCTGTGCCTTATTTTCTTTTGTCTCGGCATCTTTTTTATTCAAAGAGATTGCAGCACTGACCCTGTCATTCACAAAAGTATGACTGAAAGAAATTTTTGCCTGTTCATCATTGGTATAACTGAACTGGAAAGAATAAGTATCGTTCTCATTTCTGACATAACCAGCCGGAGCCTGGACTTCTTTTACATAATAAGAAAATCCCACTGGAAGATCTGCTTTAAATGCTGCTTTTCCATCAGTACCAGTAATTGCAGTCTCAATCAGAGCATCTTTTTTTACCGCTACTTTTCCATCCACAGTTTTCATATCCTGCGCTGCAAACAGAGCAAAATGCCCTCCGGATAGTGTATTTTCAGTATCTTTGTCTTTCTTTATCACCTGCACCACTGCTTTCTGACGGTCATTTGTAAAGGTAGTCTCTGAGAAAGCCGCTTCTGCAGTCTGCCCTGCATAAGAAATGGTTACTTTTTTTGTTTCTTTTGCATTATAAAAATTTTCCGGGGCCTGTGCTTCTGTTACATTATAGCTTCCAAGCGGAAGATTCTTTACCGTTACAGAACCGTTCTCACCTGTGATCAGATTTTTCGCTACTTCTGCGCCTTTTTTGTAAACTGTTTTTCCACCTGCTGTTACAATATCCTCAGCAGCATATATGTTATAAACGGCTCCTTTCTGACGGCGTTTCTCATACTGGAATGAAGTTCCATTTTCATCAGATACAGCTCCTACAAAAACTTCTCCCTCTTTATAAACGGTCAGATTTCCTTTCTGCTCTTTGTCCGTTACAGTCTGTTTGGTTGTACTGCCAACTACTAATTTCACTCCATACGAAGAAGCCTGGACAACATAACCTTCCGGTGCTGTAATCTCTTTTAAGTAAACAGTATCCTGTGTCTTGGTAAGAGTTACTCGTGAAGAACCATTGCTGTCTGTTGGCGGCATCTTAACAATCAGCTTTGTGCAGGCGTTATCACTATATACTCCATACACGGCTCCGGCCAGATTTTTCCCAGTATCTCCATCTTTCTTTGTAATTTCGATAACTGCTTCTTCCGGCCAGTCAACTGTAATCTGCAGATCAGCGGAATCCGTATAGTAGCCAAATCCAATATCCTGTGAACTCTCCAGTTTTAAAAGCATTGCATGGAAATCCAGGGGAAAATTGGAAGTGATCGCATACTTTCCTTTCAGACTGCCCATATTGGCTGTTGTAGCTACAAGATGAAATTTCTCTCCACCTTTTACAGTGACATTTCCAGATGCCGTCTTTCCTGTAGTTTCGTTGACAAGGCTCACACCATTTTCCAGATGAATGGTAATGGTAAATGCTTCATTTGCCTTCCAGGTAAAACTTTCTGTTTCCTTTCCCGTTGCATTAACGGAAAGTCCTGGAAGAAGTTTCATTGCTGTCGGATCAGGCATTTTAGCAAGAGCTGCTTTAATCTCTTTCAGCATATTTTTAGCGGTTGTAGAAAGCGCACCTCCAAATCCGGATTCGCCATCATATAAATAGTCAACCAGGTAATGCTGCATGGCTCTTGTCTCAGAACTACATCCATATTTTTCCATAATGGATTTTACATTATATCCATTGAATGTATGTCCCCATCCTGGACCGCCATATCCATAGAATAAGGCTTTTCTCAAATATTTATCATCTCCGCCTTCATCCAGTTCAACCATATTTTTATATGTTGTCCCACTTGGAGGTGACTGCATGGAGTGCTGCATACAATACGCATTTACTGTATAAGTCTTTCCGCCTGCTTTGTAACGAACATATTTGTAGCTGTCATTTCCACCCTGTCCCATAACTGTATCAAACGGATGAAGCTGGCCATCTGAATAATAGTAATATTTATTTGCTTCAATATTTGTTGCATCATCCCATGGAGTATCGGTTGCAAGTAACATGATACCGTTTTCTGCCTGATCCATGGAAACACTTAGGTCAATGTCATCTGCTGGCATTTCAAAACTGAATTTATCCGATTCTTCGTGATAAGTCACCTCTGAATACAATAAATCTTCTGTATTCTCTGTCTGGTTTGCCTGTACTTTTGTTGTTCCTACTGCAATTAAGCTGCCTTGCGGCATATCTCCGGAAAATACAACGGTTTCTCCTGGCTGATACTGTCCATCTTCATGGTTCAGCTCAATATGAAATTCCTCTCCACGAACAATATTTACCTGATAATTTCCATCTGCATCTTCTGTTTTCTCTGTTCCATCTGTAAAAGAGTCGTCTGTCGCCTCTGGCATTTCTTCCGGATCTGTATCTGTAATTTCTTCAAATGTGCTGTCTGTATCCGGATTATCATCTATGGCAGGTTCTTCTGTTGAAACTTCCTCAGACGGATTTTCCGGGATTGGTGTATCTATTGGCTCTTCCTCAACCGGAATTTCTGTCGGAGTTACTTCTTCATAGATTTTATCCTCTGACGGAATTTCTACATTTACCTCATCCTGCACAGGTTCTTCACTCTCTGCAGTGCCTATGGCTGGTTCCTCGCCTTCTGCTTCATTCTCATCTTCCTGGTTGCTTACAGATTCCTGATTCTCAGATTCAGCAACCTGCACCACCGCTTCCTTTACAATCAGCTTACGATTGATCTGATAAATTGGGTGGCCACTTACTGGCTCTACATAATAAACAGCTTTGTATGTATCTTCGTAATCTGTTGTAAAGTCCTGCTTTTCCTCATTTTTTGCCTCATGGAAAGTGATCTTCACCTTTTTTTCATCTGGTATTTCCAGTCCGGTAAAATCTTTCTCCACTTCAAAAATACTGCCTGTTTCCAGTTCCAGATCTTTTGCTTTTACCACCTCATCTGCATCAAGTTCATTTTTTACCTTTTCGTATAACGGTGGCTCTTCTGGCACTACATCTGCCGCATAGGACAGTATTGGAGATAGAATTGTAGATAACACTGTAAGCATTGCCAAGAATCCCGACAAAAATCTTCTCATATTTTTTTTATTCTTCATTCTTTTTTCCTTTCTTCCGTTCCGGGAAAATCAACTGAAACTTTGGATTTCCGGTTTCTGAAACCTCCATCTTTATAGTTGCTTCATACTTCCTTTTTGTTTTCTCTGATACCAGATCTTTGAAATGCACCTGCTTCTCACTCAGCAGCTTCCTGACAGTTGCTTCATCAAGTATTTTTCCCTGACTCTCAAAAAATCGGTTATTTTTCCATAAAGTAAAACTGCAATCACTTCCTGAACAATAATAATTTCTCTTTCCCACATAAACCTTATTGCCACATCTTGGGCATTTTCCAATTTCTTTCCGACCATCTGAAAATAGTTTCTGGTATTCTTCCACTGGCTGTCCATTATCACTTACCAATTTGGTAACCATTTTTTCAATTTCGAAGAGAAATTCTTCTACATTTTTCTGGCCTCTGGAAATCAGTGTCAGATCATTTTCCCATTCTGCTGTAAGTTTTGGTGATTTGATCATTTCCGGAAGAATCCTGATCAGATTTCTTCCATCTGCTGTAGGTAATATCTGCTTCTTTTTACGCTCAATAAAGCCTTTCTCAATCAGTTTTTCAATAATCGCTGCCCTGGTAGCCGGAGTTCCAAGCCCTTTTCTCTCTGCGTCTTCTATCGTATCCGAACTTCCAGCGTGTTCCATGGCACTAAGGAGCGTATCCTCCGTATAATGTTTCGGCGGTGCTGTAAAATGTTCACTAAATTTTACAACAACACATTCAAATACCTGTCCTATTTTTATATCTGGAAAATCACTTTCCTCCTCTTCTGGCTTTTCTGCATTTTTCCCATATGATTTAAAGAACCGTTCTTCCACTTCTTTCCATCCATATTGGAGAACATTCTTTCCAGATGCAGTAAACAGTTCTCCATGACAGGAAATTTCAGTCTTAATACTCTCATATATGTATTCCTGTTCCGATGCACATAATAACTTTGATGCAATCAGCATGAGAATTTCTTTTTCTCCACCCGGAAGTGCTTTTAAATCCGTGTTTGCAATTTCTACCGTTGGTATAATTGCATGATGATCTGATACCTTTTTGCTGTTTAAAAGTCTTTTTATCTCTGGTTCCGAACCCTTCATTGATATTCCTGGAAATACCCTATTTACCGCATCAATAACCAAAAACGCATTTTCTTCCATATCATCTGTAAGATATTGGCTATCCGTCCTTGGATACGTCACCAGTTTCTTCTCATAAAGGCTTTGGGTATAGTCCAAGGTTTGCTGTGCCGTAAATCCAAAAAGACGATTTGTTTCCCTCTGTAATGTGGTCAGATCATATAATTTCGGCGGCTGTACCTTTTTCTTCTCTTTCTTTACTGAAAGAATCTGTGCAGTTTCATCCTTCATATCCTCCATCATCTGAACGGCAGTACTTTTCTCTTTTATCCGGCTGCTTACAGCATCCAATCCATCCATCAGAAGATGAACCAGATAATACTTTTCTTTCTGGAAGTTCTCGATGTTCTTTTCCCGTTCCACCAGCATTGCAAGTGTAGGTGTCTGCACCCGACCTACAATCAACCGATGGTGGTACAACACCGTAAACAGTCTGGTTGCATTAATTCCCACCAGCCAGTCTGCTTCACTTCTCGCCACCGCAGAATAATAAAGATCATCATATTCATGTCCATCTTTCATCTGCTGAAATCCTTCCAGAATTGCTTTTTCCTCCATGGAAGAAATCCACAGTCTTTTAAAGGGAAGTTTACATTCTGCCTGGTTATATACCAGACGGAAAATCAACTCCCCTTCTCTTCCTGCATCTGTTGCACATATAATTTCTGTGACATCTGCTCTGTGAAGCAATTCCTTTAAAATCCGAAACTGCCCTTTGGTACTTTCTTTGATCTGATATTTCCAATTCTCCGGGATCATGGGAAGTGTCTCATATCTCCATGCTTTCCAGTCATCCCGGTACTGATCCGCACTGGCCAGTTCAATCAAATGCCCAATACACCAGGAAACCAGATATTCTTTTCCTTCTAGGTAGCCATCTTTTACGTTTGTGGCATGAAGCACCTTCGCAATGTTTCTGGCTACGCTGGGTTTTTCCGCAATTACAAGCTGCAATTTTCTATCTCCTTTCTGCACCTGTCGCTGTAATTAAGTGAAACAAAGTTATTCCTCTGATTCTTCGTCTTCTACTTCACCTTCCATTTCATATTCTTCTAATTCTTCATCATCCTCACGAATTGTATCTTCCTCCTCATCGTCGTCCTCGTCCTCTTCATAATCAAAAGAAGTATTTCTTCCTTTCATAAATTTCCAATAATAGTAAGCACCACAAACTCCTGCCAGAACCAGCAGCATTAATAAAATCGTGCCGGAATTATTGCTTTTCTTCTCAGGTTCTTCCTTTTCTTCCGGTATGATCGTAACTTCTGGTTCCGGTATCTCTGTGATCTTCTCTGTTTCAAGTGGCAGTGCGGATTCTGCAATAGCCTGGTTCTGTGGAAGTGTGACCATGTTGGTATCCGTAAAGTTCAAAAGATCATTTTCGCCTACCTCTGTAAGAAGATAAACATTTTCATCCGTTTTATCCTTATCTACAATCAGATAAAAAACCTTATCACTTTTTGTCTTGATCGTATAAAATTCCTTTCCCCCTTTGTCCTGAACTGTTCCTGTTGTCATGCCGGAAGCAGAACTTTCTCCCTGCACCCGTCCGGTATCTGCTTCTGTATCCGTTTCATTTCCTGTGTTTTCTGGTTCTGTTGGTGCAGTAGCAGTCTCGTTCGTTGTCTGATGTTCCGTTACGGTTGCCGTAGCACTGGTGGGCTTACTTGCAGTTCCATCGGCTGGCAAAGAAGCTGCATTCTGCTCCGTTCCGGAAACCTCTGTATTCTCTTTTACTGCATCTGGATTTTCATAATAAGGGTTTCCTACTTTATAGATCTCTGACATATTTCCTGCTTTGTCTTTTGCCTGCAGGGTAAAGTATTCATAGGAAGTATCCGCTTTTTGCAAACGGACATTTAATGTATTATTCGTCAGTTCTGTGAATTCATTTCCATTGACATACAAAGCAGCAATTCCCGATTCCGCATCAACTCCCTGCACGATCAGTATCCCATTCTTCGCAGCCGCAATAATAGTTGGTTTGGTTTTATCAAAACACTCTATGTAACGATTCTGCTCATAAGTATTTCCATTCTGATCGGTAACTCTCACATAAACACTACAATTAGAAGAGATGGATACTTCCATATTTCCGGTTATGTCTGACCATCCTCCATTTTCTGAAAGTCTTGCTTCTACTTTTGCAATAGAAAAAGCACCTGTATTCTTTGTATCTTCCACTTGAATTTTTACGGTTGCCGTATCTGTCTGCCAGCCTTCGGGTTCTGTAAAGGTAATCCCTACTTCCGGTGTTTCCGTCACATCATTTCCTGCATCTTCCTGTGCCTGTTCCACTGGATCTGCAAGAATTTCAGCTTCTGATCCATCTGAAAAATCAACATCTTCCGGGCTACTTTCTTCTGATGATTCCACTTCTACATTATCTGCCCATACAGTCAGACTTCCGGGTGAACTATAAAAGAAAGCTCCTGCCGGAAGTCCTGCTAACGTAGCTGCGGTTAAAAATACAGCTGCTCTTTTATGAAATTTCTTCATTTTCTGTCTGCTCCTTTTCTCTGGTTTCCAATATCTTTTTTTGTTCCTCCTTGCTGATATCAATCATCAACTGAAGTTCCTCTGCGGAAACTCCATTGCTTCGGATAATTTTCAGATACTCCATATCCTCTGCCTGTTTCTTCTGTTCTTCCAGATCCCTTGCTTTTTTCTGTAGCTTTTCAATCTTAGCGTAGGTTCTGGCAAGTTCTTCTTTTATTCGTTCAATGTTCAAATACGCCCCTCCTTATGGCCTGCCAAAAGCATAAAAATGAGACTGCCAGTATGCAGAATTAATGGACGTATACTGAATTGGATTTCCACAATGGATCATCTGTCCATCTCCGGCATAAATTCCTACGTGGGTAACCGGCTCTCCCGCATCATACGTCCCAGTGAAAAAGATAATATCTCCTGGCCTTGCTTCTTCTGGTGATACAGGCATACAAATGTCATAAATTCCCTGTGCAGTAAGTCTTCCCATATTGCAGACACCCGAATTGGTAAACACATAGCTTACAAAACCAGAACAGTCAAAAGAAGTCTCCGGGCTGGAACCGCCCCATACATACGGCATACCAAGATATTTGTCTGCTTCCGCAAATAATCTCCGCACAGTCTCATCATCATAACTGCCGCCTCCACCATACAGCCCGCTATCTCCGGTACTGATATAAAAAACAGGATTATAATATTCCCCATCTTTGACCAGTTCCAAATATAACTGGCTTCCGGTTGCACTTCCTGTACTTCCCGTTGTACCAATTACAGTATCTGTTGTTACTTCCTGACCATTTGCTACCGAAATGCTCTGCAGATAAGCGTATTTAATCTGCACACCTTTTTTATCCTGCGTAACTACATAATTTCCAAAAGTTCCGCTATATCCTACATCTACAACAAAACCATTCATCGCTGACTTCACTTCTGTTCCCTGTCGTACATTAATCGTCACACCTCTGTGAAGTTGTGTCTGCCCGGTTCCATTGTTTACAGAATACCCATAATAGGTACTGATATAGGCATACCAGTTTAACTCAACCGGAGTTTTATATGTCTGTAAATTTCCTCTGTTGGAATAGACCTCTTCATAAATTTCCTGCTCATCCTCTTCCATTCTGGACAGAATAACACTTCTAAGCGGTTTTGCCTGAACAGAAACATTCAGTACATCTGCAGTTACTGTACGGGTAACTTCCACAGAGTTCTGATTGCCCTCTGCCAGAAAACATTCCCAGGTCTGATGACCATGTGCCTCAGCTACTGCGTGATTATCATAATAAACATCAAACTGGACACCATACTGGGCAAAGTTTCCAGTATCTTCTACGGTGTACTCAATCCCATTCATCACTACTTTCGTCCCCATTGGAAGAAATGGATTTGCAGCATCAACCGCAAGCGTATGATTAGCCTGTGGCATTGCCCCTGAAGCAGTAGGTCCTCCACTCCACACGCCACAACAGATGGGACAGTTACAATATCCACTGGTCACCACATTTCCCAATGACTGCCCTACCTGTATCGTAGATGTTTCCTGCCGGGTTTCACTTTTTTCCTCTATGGTGATTCCGTACTGTAAAGAAAAAATTGTTTCCAGTTCTCCTTTTATCTCTTCAAACTTAAAATCCCCATACCTGGCAGTCAGATAACTGATCAATGTATGGGGATCATGGCCGATTTCACCAATGTTATATCTGTATTCATCTTTTCCTGGATACCGGGCTTCCATCTGGTTTATTTTCTGCTGAAGACTGGCTTCCAACTGCGTATAATACAACTCTGCTTTTTCAATTTCGTCCGGATCCGCAATGTAACTGGAAGCGATTACCGTAGAAATTCCATTAGAAAACATAGCCGAACAGGAAGCAAATCCTGTCATTACAGAAAGAAGCAAAATCAATAACAACCCCAATGAGATCAGAGTAGTTACATTTCTTACAAATACTTCCTGTGCCTTTCTTGCAATTTTAGTAGCAAGATTTACTGACCGGATTGAGGTGTCTTTTGTTTCTTTTGCAATCTTCCCAGCCCGGTATGCCATCTGATACTCTCGCTTAATCCTCTGCTTCTGTATTAATTTTCTGATCAGCTTTTTCTGCATCTCTGGATGTTCTTCCAGATATTTCTGATATTGATACCTGGCTGCACTCTTCCAGGCTTTTTGCTCTAAACGGTTTTCTTTATGTATCTGACTGCGATTCTTCCGGATATTTCGACTGCTATGTTCCTGTAATATCCACTCACTCGAACGCACCAGCTTATGCGCTGCATCTACAGCACTGTTTTCCTCCTCTTCCTCGCCTGTTTTCTGATATACTGCATTTTTTAATGCTTTTTGGGGAACAGAAGACAATGTTTTCTTTTTACCATCCGTTTTCCCTGTTTTTTTATCGAAATATAAATGATACTTTACCTTTGCTTTCTGTTCCTCATTTGTTTTCTTGATATAAACAGAATCTTTCGGAATTTTGTTCTGCCTTTCAGCTTCCTGTTTTCTTGCAGCCTTATCCACTTCCTGATAAGTTTTTATTGTTTTTCGGCTATATTTCTGCGTTCTTTTTTTTCGATTTGTAGAAACATCATTCTTCTCTGCCTGAAAATGTCCTCCATCTGTTTCAGACGAAGTTTTCTTTTCTTTCTTCAGACTTCCATCTGTCTCCAGTTTTCCAAACTGCAGTCTCTGCTGTTTCTTTTTCTGTCGCTGATACTGGCTCCTGTGTTTTTCTTTGCGCTCACGTATTTCTACCGCTGAATCCACAGATACACCTGCAGGCTTGTCCCGGTATCTGTACCGTCCCTGTGTTTTTTGTTTTCCCGGAGGACTGTTTGCAGCCTCTTCTTTTTTCGCAGGATTTCCCTCCTGAACTTTTTCGGAAAATTGTTTCTTTTCAGCTTTTTTATGAGAGTTTTTCTTCTTTTCAGAAGTAATAAATGCCTGTTCTACATCCTTCTGTTTATAAGACAACTCCTGATCGCTGTTTGTAACTTTTCTGGTCTCCTTTGTTGCAAGATTTTCCTCAACCAGACCATTTCTGGTCATACGGCTGACTTTCTTCTCTTTCGCCGTATATTTTTGTTTTCCCAATGTACCTCACCTCTGCTTTTTTGTCCGTTAAGTCTGAATCTCATCCGGTTTAGTACTCATCAAAGCATAGGTTCTGGTATCCTGCGGATATCTGTCTGCAAAAGGTATGATTACATTTCCGTAAAAAAGCAGCCCTTCTCCTGCATTACTGTTATTTGCAAAAGAAATCTGATGTTTGGAAATATTCAATTTCTCCGCAAGGATCTTCTGATCCCCACTGTGCTGATTTAACATCAGGATAAAATCACTGTTTCCCACAATACTTTCTACTGCTAGAGAGCCAAGAAAATCTGTTACATTCTGGCTGATTCCTGTAATGATTCCACCCCACTTACGAAATCTCTTCCACATTTCAATAGAATAATTAGCAGTCTGTGGCTGGTTCAGCAAAAGGTGAAATTCATCCACATAATAACGGGTTGATTTCCTGCGACTGCGGTTCTGTGATACTCTTGTCCAAACCATATGCTGGACAATCAACATCCCTGCTTTTCGTAATGTGGTTCCAAGTTCCCGGATATCAAAGCATACCACTCTGTTCTGCGTATCAACATTACTTCGATGGTTAAATACATTCTGCGATCCTGTTACATACAACTGCAGACTGTTGGCAATGTTCTGTGCTGCTGGTTTATCTGGTGCATAAAAGTTCAGACGTTCATAGAAATCCTGCAAAGTCGGCATATTTTCCGGTTTTGGATCATTGTAAAGATATTTTTTATAAATGTCTTTTACACACAGGTCAATCATGGAAACCTCATCACCATTTAATTCTGCATTTTGAGGTTTCTTCATAATGACCTCGCAGAAAGATGTGATAAACTCTGCTTTATCAGCAATAATGGTATCAATATCCTCCACATCGCCATTAATCCTGTATTTCTCCGGATGATAAATAACATCCAGGTTCACTTCCATAGGATTGATGTAATCATTACTTTTTGCACTGATTTTAATAACTTCACCATTTAAGGCATTTACCAGCGGAAAATATTCTCCCTCCGGGTCACAGATAATAATGTCATCGTCTGTAATCAGGAAAACATTGAGAATTTCCCTTTTCGTTGCAAAACTCTTACCGGAACCAGGAGTACCCAAAATCAGGCCGTTAGGTGTTTTCAATCGTTTCCGATCCACCATAATGAGATTGTTTGACAGTGCATTTAAGCCATAGTAAAGAGCTTCACCGCCTTGGAAAAGTTCCTGTGTGGTAAACGGAACAAAGATTGCTGTAGAAGTCGTAGTCATAATTCTCTGTATTCCAGTCTGGTTCATTCCCAGTGGCAGTGATGCCACAAGTCCCTGTTCCTGCTGATATTGAAGTCTCCGTATATTACAATTATATTTCTGGGCAATTCCTGCCGTCTGATACACAATATTGTCCAGTTTTCTCTTATTGTCCGCTGTATTCATCAGCAAAAAAGTAAGTTCAAAAAGTTTCTCATTTCTGGACTGGATTTCATTGAGCAATCCCTCCACATCCTCTCCGTATGTAGAAATGTCCGTTGGAATAATATCCATATCATATCCGCTTCTGACCGCTTTCTTCTGTTCTTCAATTTTCATTTTCTGAATATTTGACAGCGTACTTTTCAGACTTTTAATAGCTGCCTTGGGATCAATGGGACGCAAGTGCATATTGATGATAAGATTCTCTTCCAGATCCAGCAGATCTGCCAGCAGTTTATCCGTAAGTTCTGGTGATGTAATCTGTAAATATGACACGCATCCAAAAGTCTGTCCCATCCGAAAATAGCTGTCATTGCGAAAATCAAATCCGGTAGGTGCAATAAAGTCTTTTGTCTGCAGACCTGTTTTTGCAACCATCCCATAATGGAAATGGAAAGATTCTTTTGTGTCCATATTCATCACATCATGCAGAATTTTCAGACGTTCTACTCCATTTAAAGGCTCTGCCATGGCTCCCATCACCTTAAAATTATTCAACACACTGGCTTCAATTCTCTCCAGCCTGGATTTTGCATTTCGCAGATTATCCGCTTTAATGGAAAATGTGATATATTTTGTTTTTACAAGCCCGTTATTTCCTTTGGAAAGCTGCATTTTCAACATATCCGAATATTCTTTCCGGATATCATTGAAACAGTCATCCTGCTCTGGAATATCAATATTTTTTGCATACTCATCAAAATTCACCTGTTGATTAAGAAATGTAATTTGTACCTCAACAGAGCTGTCAAATGAATTTAGGAACTCACAATAGTTCTCAAAAATAGCCGCTTTATCATCATTCTGCGCTAACTGGTAATTTATATCGTAGAACTGCACCATTTTTGAATAATAGTTATCATCCGTTCTGCAGATACCATCCTTATATATTTCCTTATATGGAATCGTATCCTGCGCTGTAAAAGGCTTCCTCTTCTTCTGATTCTCCGCTTTTATCATCCGAAGTTCTTTCAGACGCTTTTTTTCCTCTTTCGTAAGTCCGGTTTTCTGTTTCTTATTTTTTTCGGTCTGCTTTTTTAAAGAAATGGAACGGATTTCTCGCTTCCCTGGCTTCTTTTGCCTTTTTCTCAAGCCATGCACCCTCTTTCTCTAATTTATCGTACTCTATAATCCGGTCATATAAGTTTTTTGAACGATAGACCCTGATTCCAGGTCTTAAAAATTTCTGCCGGATAATGTGAAGCAGTATTTTCTCTGCTGGAAATCCATCCTTTTCATACATTGCAAAAAAGAAAAATGGCAGCATCACTATGATCATAAGCGTTGCTGCCACATCTGTTCCCAGTCCTGCTTTTGTCAGCAAATAGACCGGAACCCCACAAATTCCTGCCAGAGAAAAACATATAATTTGTCTTTTAGTTAAATTCAGTGCTAATTTTGTCTTTATTTTTGAAAAATCTTTCGGCACTGGAACATATGCCATATTCTTGTTTCCTCCTAATGTGCATTGAAGATTGATTTTGCCAGGGAACTGGTCTTAAACAGGCTGAAACATAAAATAACTGTATATGCTGCAACTGACCAGATAGCTGTATGAAGATTATCCGCAACTGTAATAGCATTTACCAGAACTGCATAAATCGCAACACATACCATCATAAAAAATCCCTGGAATCCCAACGCTAATAATGCCTTCACATAATTATTTCCAATACTTCCCCATTCCCTGTTCGTAAATGTTGAAAACGGAATAGGTGCCACAGAGACATAAAGATATATTTCTATCATTCGTCCATATAAAATGACGGTAATCAGGACTGATATGATTTTTAGACATAAACTGACCAGCATCGTTTCCAGACCAAGCCCCAGTAATTCTCCGATTCCCATATCTTCAATCTGCGTTTCAAGAAGCGTTTTCAATGCTTCTGTAACATCAATAGATGCGGAACCGGTTATCATACCGCCAGCATTGGATACCACATGATTCGCTACATCAAAAATTGCCATCGCAATATCAAAAGTATGAGTAACCAGATATACCGCTACCCACATCTTAAAAATGTATTTGAAAAACATAAACGTATCCGTATCGTGCATATTGTTTTTTTCCATAATCATGGAAATCAGCTCATAACACAGTACAAATGTAATAATCATCCCCGCAATGGGGACAATGACATTATCCGACAGATTTTTTATCATGGAAAAAATGCCACTGTTCCAATTTTGGGGTGTTTTCCCAACCTCTGTAGCAATCGTTTCTACTTTGGTATTTACATCGGTGAACATGGTATCCAGGTTTGATGTGATCCAGCCTGTTAGCAGATCCTTTATGAACTCTGTTATTTTTTCGGTTATTCCACCCATTTATTTATCCAAACAAAGTTGCAAGCTGTGGAATCAGGTTTATTCCAATCAGTACGATGCCACCGCCCGCCATCAACTGTTTTATTCCTTGTGACTTTGCACCCGGATTGTCCGTTCCATATCCTTCCAGCAGATTGATCACTCCCCAGGCTGCAAGTCCGGCTCCGATCGCACAAACCAATGTTTTTAAGGTCGTAATTGCCGTTGTAAAAAATGCCATAAGTGTACCTTTGGAAAACTTACATTTTCCAGTCCTTTCTTAGATTTTTTCCAGAAAGGGAAGAAAACACTATATAAACCCTGCCTTTTGTGCTACACTAAGCATAGGATTTTCTACTTGGAAAATTCTTCACACGTACAGTCGGTATATTCATTTTCGTCGATGGATACCGACTGTTCCTTTTTTCCAAATTATTCATGATTTCCTCCCATGATCCACTTCCCGACAATTTGTCGAGAAGTTACATCTGATACAGTTCCACTTCATCCTCTGGTTTCAGTATCAGATTAGTACTCAGATATTTTTCAATATCAAAGATATTCTTTTTGTCATAATCGGACAGATATTTGTAGTTTTTATGTTTGCAAATATCGTATTTATTTGAGAAAAATGGTCTGACACCTCTCACCTGCAGAATACATTTTCCTCCGTCCATGACTGCTATTTCATCCTGGCTCATCAACTCCTTTCCTATTTTCTGGTAGTTCATTCCATAAGACCGCTGACTGCCTCTCGTATCCGATGTGTTATAAAGATCTATGGTTTCTTTTCCCAGGATCTCCGCTATTTCCTTTAATGTCGTTTTTTCCTTTCCCCCCAGGAATAAGGTCGTATCATGAGGTAAGCTTCAGCTCATCCTTCGAAAAGGGCTTGCATCCACTCCCTCCCAAACCGCACGTACACCTCTCGATGTATACGGCTTTCCGCTTATCATTTGCGGTGTTACGAATGAATTAAATTATGGCATTCGGGGCATACCACGAGTGTTTTCCGTCTCCTTTTTCGCATGAGAAGTACCCACTCTGTATTTCCCTTTAAATCTTTGAGTTTCTTAACTTGGTGTATTACCAGATTTCTACAGTCTTTTTGGCATAATTCACAAGTATGACGTTCCACTCTCTGTTTGAGAGTGTTAGTCTTGGCATATTTTGAAAACTGCGGAAGCTCGCTTACATTATCAAACTTTGTAGCACATTCCTTCCGTTTATAACCATCCCTGTAGAATGTTGTTGTTTTCATTCCCTGCCTTGTTTCATACGCAACTGTAAATAATTCGTTTCTGCAATATCTCCGCTTAATCTCATGAACGTTCGTCTTATACTTGCACGCAAATGTTTTATACATGCTGTATTTCATTACATTGGCAAATCTCCCTATTTTAAAGGAGTCATTCGCTATGGAGTAATAATTATATAGTCCACGGACTTCTGCATTGTATCTTGCGAGAATTTCAATATCGCTCTGGTTTACCAGTTTTCCCCTATGAAGGGCTACAAATCTCTCTTTTCCGTTTTCGTTGATTTTGATTTTCATTGCTTTGTATTCAATTAACTTACCTACCCATTTTTCGCGTGGAACGTACAGTTTAACAACTCCTGTCTGACATCTCTGAACCCTTCCGTTAGAAGCCTTCTGTAGCGTCTGCACTCTTGATACCGTAATGTCGTAACCTAGAAATCTTGCTCTGTCTCCAGTGTGCGTAACCTTTGTCTTAGTGTCTGACATTTCTAATTTCAATGCTTTTTGCAGGAATATTTTCACGTCTTTCTTGATAGCTTCTGCGTCTGCTTTGCTACCAATAACCCCGATGATAAAATCATCCGCATATCTCGTATACTGCACCCTTTTATAATTACTGTCGTTATAGACGTACGGTGTTGTAGATTTTTCAATCATTTCCAGTTCCTTAAGATTTTTGCATCTGATTTTCTTTTCTTCGTCAGACAGACTATCCCATATCTCTCTGCCCTTTTTCCTATATCTGTATGCCTTACCGACACTGGACTTATATGCAGTAGAAAAATGTTTCTTCTTGGCTTCTGTATTGAAGTTTTCTGCATAATTTTCCATAAATTTGTCCAATTCATGAAGGTAAATATTTGCCAGCACTGGACTGACTCCCGACCCCTGCGGCACTCCGCTATAGGTTCTGTTGAATGTCCATTGTTCCATATATCCTGCTTTTAGGAATTTCCATATAAGCTGGATAAACGCTTCGTCATCAATCCTCTTTTTCAAGAGGTCGATAACTACATGGTGGTCGAAACTGTCAAAACAAGCGTGTATATCTCCTTCCACAAACCAGTTCGCACCAGTAAAGGTGTTCTGTATCTGTTTCAGTGCTGTCTGACAGCTTCTGTTTGGTCTGAACCCATGTGATTTATTACTGAACACAGGCTCATAAATACTCTCCAAAATCATCTTAACGACTTCCTGCACGAGTTTATCATCCCCTGACTGAATACCCAGAGGACGTTTTTTACTGCTGTTTTTCTTTGCAATATATTCTCTTCTTGCAGGCTTAGGTTGGTAACTTCGGTTTTTTAAGGATAAAATAATCCTCTCAATTCTCTCGTTACCCATGCCATCAATCGTTGTTCCATCAGCTCCGGCAGTCATACTGCCATCATTTGCGTAGATATTTTTATACGCAAGCCAATAAAACTCCGGATTGTACAGATTTCTGTATAATCTCTGAAATCTGTAAGTTTCATTCTTTGACTTTTCCATCAAATTTTTCAATACCTCAGTTGGATTTCTCAATGCCTCTCGCACCTTCCTTCATTTTAGTATTTTCTGATAAGCTGCTCCCCTTCGCCATGTGAACGTCATTAACGTCTCGGACTACTATGGGAGCTGTGTGACCATGCCTGTTACCAGGTTTAGGTCATCCCCAGTTAGTAAATACAGGATTAGCATTCAGTGTTGTCGGCACCGACTTTCGCCATTTATCCGCTGTCTTGCGGTTGCTCTTTCATGAGTATCGCTTGCTTTCATAACTGCGAAATGAAACCAACATGAAAAGCATACGTTTCAATCCTTTTCGTATGCGGGGCACGGGTTCCCCCACTCTGGCTATCGTTTAGGCAGTTTAGCTTTGTACCTCATACACTGATTTTTTATTCTTAAATATTCTGACGCATAGGATTAGCGCCTTTCCTATTTACGTTCCACCTGGAACAACAACATGCTACACTCCCCTTCGGGTTTCCCCTCTCGGATAAGTTGTAGAATAATAGGTTGTGATTTTTCATCACCTGATACTTTTACCTACCGCTTGCTAAAGGCGGTATCCTGTAAGTACCACGTCGCCAATTTATATTGCGCTGGCGACTTCCGGGCGCACACAGTTCCCTTCGATGGTATCGGCATTATCCTTATAAATTGCCTTAAGCTGAGACTTTGACTGCAAAATAATAGAAGCTGAGATTTCCCGGCTTCTAATCGTAGCAATCAATTTTTCAAATTTAGGAATTTGTCCGATGTTCGCAAACTCGTCCAGGAGACACCTCACATGAATTGGAAGTCTGCCTCCATATACATCATCAGCTCTGTCACAGAGCAGATTAAAAAGCTGTGTGTACATAATAGAAACAATAAAATTAAAGGTATCATCGGTATCTGAAATAATAACAAACAATGCAGTTTTCCTGTCACCAACCAGATCCAATTCCAGCTCGTCATAACTCATAAGCTCCCGCAGTTCCGCAATATCAAAGGGTGCGAGTCTTGCACCACAACTGATCAGAATAGATTTTGCTGTCTTACCGGCAGCCAGCTTGTATTTTTTGTACTGCCTTACTGCAAAATGGTTCGGGTCTTTCTGCTCCAGTTCATCAAACATCAGATCTACTGGATTCTTGAAATTCTCATCATCTTCCCTGGCTTCTGACACATTGATCATTTCCAACAGAGTATTAAAATTCTTTTCTTCTTCCCTGCCTTCATACCAGATATAACCAATCAAGGCACAATAATAGAGTTTTTCCGCCTTTACCCAAAAATCCTCACCTGATTGCTGCCCTTCACCTTTGGTATTAGCAATAATGGTTGTTACCAGTTTTAGAATATCTTTTTCACTGCGGATATATACAAATGGATTATAGTGCATGGATTTTTTGAAGTTAATTGTATTCAAAACTTTGATTTTATACGGTTCATATATAACTTTTCCCTCTTTGTCCCGCACGATTTTTCCATTCTCATCCGTCATCGGACTGCCTTTTGCCAGCATACTGCCAACTTCCAGAAGCACAGTTCCCTTCGGATCAGTAATCACATAAGAGCTGTGCATCTGCATAATGTTAGGCTTTACAAAAAATCTGGTTTTTCCAGAACCGGAACCGCCAATTACCAGAATGTTTTTATTCCTGGCGTATTTCGGATTCTTTGGTCTGCTTGACATAGTAAGACTCTCTGTTTCTGTGAGAATAATATTATTTTCAAATTCAGGATCAGCATATGGTCGTATATCTTTTTCTGTTCCCCATCTGGCAGAACCATACTCCACACCCAGCCGATATTTCCTGGCATTTTTCGTGCGGTAAATAATAATAAACTTTACAGCCACGCCTCCTGCGATTCCACACAACAAATCTATATGATTCAAACTTGGCCAGAGATTCTGAAACGCCAGTTCAAAATAAGTAATGGTATTCATCAATTTATCCCAAGAAGTTGCTCCGGTGTTTACCCTATACAGCCAGGCAATCTTATTGAAAAAATAAGCAAACATCAGATAGGGGAAATTAGCTAAAAACAGCTTTTTCTGATCTGCCCTCTTCAATTCACTTGCCTTGTCCGTAATCAGATTTTTCACATCCGCAAGCATTTTTCCTGGGATACTCTCTGAAGAAAAAACAGCTTTTCCAAATATTTTTCTCTTTTTCGGAGAACCTCTGATATGCTGAACTTTTCCTCTTTTCTTCTTATGCTGCTGTTTTTTCTCCGTCATAAACTCTGCCCTCTGTCTTTCTGCTGTTCTCTTGCTCGTTCTCTGTTCTTTCCTTTAGACACAGCATCCTTAAAGTGCATAAGTTTTTTCATAATAGATGGTTTATCCTTTTTGTTCATCTGTACACCCAAATATTTCTTAAATGCCAGATTCATCATTTCTGTATCCTGTCCTTTAAAGAACACATAGTAGGTCGGTGGCTTGGTCGAACTGTCTTTTTTCAAGGCAAAATCTAAACGGTATTTTTTCGCCACACGTTCAAAAGACTTGATATTTCCATCTGTGATCTCAATATTAGATAAACCAGAACCCTGGCTTTTCAATTCTTTGTATGACTGTTTTCCAACCTTATAAGAATTCTTTCCCTTTTGCTTCTGTCCTGACAGATACTTCCGCAGCATATTTTTTAACACGTCGGCAGTCACTCTTGCAGTTTTAACCGACAATGCGATTGTTTTCTGAGTAACTTCTTCCTGCAATTTGCACGCCTCCTTTCGACTCTGATCAGCAAATTACGGTGGTACTAACAGATGGGGGAGATATATTTTCATTGGAATTTGACTCCTTTCCACTTCCCGACAAATTATCGAGAAGTCATGGGTTTTAATTTTTCACTGTCTGCTTCAATAAATAAATTGTGCTGAACTGCACATATAACTTTTCTTCTTCCCAATCCATCTGATCCATCAGCAGGCATTGGAATAATACATCTACATCCTGCAATTTATAAATCCTGTTGCACGTTTCTGACAAACCTTTTAATTCCGGAATCTCTTGCATCGCATTTCGTCTGTGCATAAGACATTGCAAGTATAATGCTTCAAGATGTTTCTGGCTGAAAATAAGTGCTGTCGTATCCTGTTCATTGACTGTACATTTACGTTTTTCTAACTCTTCTTGGGAAATGTCCAGAAAACACCGGATATTTTCGACATATACATCACCATCAAATGTTGGATGCTTTTTCTTAATCCATCGTTTTGCCGCTACCTCCATATTCTTTCTGTCTCGATCAGATCTGGCACTACGGAAATTCAGCCTTTTGCCCATTTCTGCATAGATATTACTTTTCACCTGCCGCTCTGCCAAAGCTGCGTATTCTTCATTGCGAAAAAAATAATCTAAAAGTTGGTTCATCTTAGCCTGACTATCTACCAAATGATAACATTCCTCGGAAAACCCCAAACCTGCAAATGCAACTGGCGCACTTCCTTTTTTGATTTCTTTTTCAATTACTCTTAAAATGTCTCTCTGTGATTCCATTTCTCGGTTTCCTCTCTCTTCTTCATTTTTCTGATTCTTTTCACAAATCATCAATAAATTTTCATCTGCTCTTTTCGCTGTCAGTGTCAGTGAATAACAAACAAAGATCAGCAACAGTGATACCAATGCACTTCCAACACCAATCATAAAAACTTTTCCCCCACCAATACATGAAGCAATCCGTCCCATTTAAAAAACGGACTGATTTTTTTCAGCATAGCAATCAAGTCCGCTTCATTTTCTATTTCAATATCCAAAAATTCTATTACACTAATTTCAAGTCCATCCGCAATTTTCTTTAATTGTTCTACTTTCGGCTTTCGTATGCCTATTTCATACTTCCGAATTGTATTCACATTAATTCCTGTTCGTTCTGCAAGCAGCTCCTGCGATAGCCCTCTCTGTTTCCGAAAATAACGAATCTTTTCATTTATCTCCATGTCTTTCATCTGTTGAACTTCTCGACAATTTGTCGGGAAGTTGTTCCCTTTCCCAGTTTTCTTTTCCTTCATATCCATACATAGATATTTCCTCATCCAATAGCCTTGCAACCATAAAGCAACAAGACAGCAAAAACAAAAGCACTATTCCTGCCATAATAATAATTATCAAATCAATCACATCTCATCCTCCTATGTAAGCGGTACAGAAAAAGCAGCCTTGACAGACTGCTTTTTCAATCACCATATTCTATTTTTGTTCTCATGTAAAAAGGCTTCCGAAATTGTGCGAATCCCAAACGCTAATCCATCTATGTAAGCGTCTCTCTGTTCTGTTTGTTTAAGATTTAAAGTATATTCCTTGTAATCCTCAAACATTGCCTGCAGATCCGGACTCATTAGACTTATCATTTCCTTTTCTAATGTTTCACACAGTTCCTTTGTCTCTTCATAACTTTTACTTTGTGTCTCACATTGATTCATTGGATAAATGCTATAATACAATTTTTCCAGTTGCTTTTCGCTCATTTTTGATCACCATTTCTTTCAGTCTTTTTATGATCCATATAATTCCAGAAATGCCGTTTTTTAGCAAAATGCCTGCTACAGCTAATAATCTCCAGGCAAGAACCCCTATTCCAATCAAACTTCCTACCATCAGTTTAAGTACCACCAAACCAAGCATTTCCCCTGTCCCCACATTTCTTGGAACGACCAACAAAAACATTTTCTGGATTCCGAAAGGTATTCCCACAAAAAGCAATAATTTTCTCCAGTCTAATATTTCACCATTCATGCACATAGGGTGAACAATTAAGCAGATAATCATAGCTATTGCACCAGGAATTATCAATTTTGTTATAATTTCTTTTCCTCTCATATGCCACCTCCGTACATATCATGATTTACTTTTGCCTGGTAATAATTGCCTATTGTCGTTATTGAATTCATAAGACAGGTAAGCAAATACGCTTTTATGTTCTTTACTTCCCTGGTATTCTCATGCAGACAGTCAAGTACATACTCTATGTGGCTTTCTTCCAGCAACAATAATCTGCTTTTTACGAACTGATATGGGTATTTCACTCCACTGATCGTAATATTCTCCCGTTCTATGCTGATTGTTTCCACAATTAGTGCCACAATTTCATCCAACTGTTGCTGTTCCCCTAGTCTGCATCGTTGTACAAGACAGTCATATTCAATATTTCTTTTTACAAGTGCAGTATTCATCTGGAATAACCCCATCTCTTCCATCAAATCCATTGACTGCTGTTCGGAAGAATCTGAAAGATTGATAAGATCAGTATTACTTCTGTCAGTATTACTAATATCAGTATAATTATAATTAGTATTATTAGGGTCGGTTTTTCCGACTTCTGTACTTCGGTTTTTCCGAACTCTTGACTTCGATTTTTCCGACTTCCAGACTTCGGTTTTTCCGAACTCTTGACTTCGACTTTCCAGAACTCCAGACTTCGGTTTTTCCGAACTCTTGACTTCGGCTTTTCCGACTTCTTGACTTCTGTTATCATTCTCTGCCGAATCTAATACTTTTTCTTTTCTATATACAAAGCTCTTTACATAAATAATTGTTGGTTTTCCCAATCCTCTCTTTACTCTTTCAATCAAACCAATTCCTTTATCAGTATCTAATTCTGCAAGAATTTTCACACCTTTGTCTTTTCCGCAGTTCATATATTCCATCACTTGTTCCAATGTAAATATGATATAAACTTTCCCCTCATTGTCCACCCAATTATTTCTGATAGACAAAGCCATTCTGTCCAGCATCAGCCCATAAAGAACCTTTGCATCGCTGGACAGATTACGGAAATATTCATCTGTGAATAATACTTTGGGAATACGGTAAAAAGCAAACTGTTCCGATTCATAATCGTGAAAATAACCAAACTCTATTTTTGTGCTTTCGGATTTTGCCATTTTGCTTTCCCTCCTTCCCTCGTTATTGGCTTTTCTTCCAGTTATCAAGCAGTTCATAGATAACCTGTTCAATCTGTTCTCTGTTATATTCCTTTGGGAAATACTTTCGTATTTTCTTTTCAGTTAAAGTAACTTTTCCTGTCTCTGTTTTCTTTTCATTCAGAATAAGCTGTACCGCTAATTCTGTCAGTTTACCTTCACCGCTGTATTGCTTCAGTTTTGTTGCCATTGAACCTGTAACAGAGCTTGCCCCAGACACTATGCAGTCTTTCACCCAAATCTGCTCCGTTTCTGATAAATAGGTTAATGAAACACCTACTGTAAAATTAATCTTTCCTTCATCCAACAATTTCAGCAATTCCGGAATAAGACAGGTCAAGCGTATGTAACGCTGAACGGTTCTTCCACTGTCACCTGCAGCCTGTCCAACCAGATCTGCACTGTCAACAGAAACTGCGTTTTCGTCTTTTATGCCTTGATGTTTTACTGCATCCATCTTCATCTTATAAGCATATGCCTTTTCGCTTGGAAGCAAATTTTCTCTCTGTATATTAGAATCCACCATAACGATTACGGCTTCATCATCGGTATAGTTTCGTATGAGTACTGGCATTTTACTTTTTCCAGCCAGTTCGCAACCACGTTTTCTCCTGTGACCAGCAATCAGTTCATATCCTCCCTCTGCGCGAGGACGTACCAATGCAGGATTTAAGATGCCATAATTCTTGATACTTTCTACTGTTTCAGCCATTTTTTCATCATCATTTACATGAAATGGATGATTTTTAAACGGATATAACTCGTTTAGCGGCACTTCAAAAACCTGATTGAAGCTATTTTGTTCTGCTTCATTGATTCCAAGCAATTCATCATAAGAAGTAAGCTGAATTTCTTTCTTAGGTTTACGCATGATTCAGCACCTCCTGGACAAGTGCCTGATAACTGTACGCACCTTTTCCTTTTGCATCGTAAGAAAAAATACTGACACCTTCTGATGCAGTTTCGGCAAGAGCTTCTGTTCTTGGAATCGTTTGATTGAAAATTTTAATCTCTGCTCCATAAGCATCTCGCACTGCCTGCTTGTTTCTCTTTGAGTTGTTATAATGACAACTGTCCATAGTAAACAAAATTCCCTCAATCTGTAAAGCTGGATTGAATCTCTGATGAATTCCTTTCACAACTTTCAGCAATTCCATAAGTCCATCTGCCGCATAATATTGTGGCTGTACCGGAATCAATACACTGTCAGCTGCAGTAAGGGCATTGATTGTCAACATTCCCAATGAGGGCATACAGTCTAATGCGGAGTAAATTATTATGCTGGGTAACTATCCGCAACAGTAGTAATAGCCTGTAAAGGTGTTTCTATTTACTCAGCATAATTTTCCATATAGAATACCCCTTACAAATCACAGGAAGGAGGTTCCTATATGGAGCAACGCAAGCTAACAGTTGAGGAATTAGTTGATGGGCTTATAGGTCATCTTGAAGTCACTGGCTACAAAGAAAGCACCCGGGAAAGATACCGGGCTTATTACAAAGTCTTTATCAAGTACTGTAAAAGAAAGGGGGTAGATCATTTTTCGCTTGATCTTGGTAAACAGTTTTTGCGAGAGCATCACAAACATGAATGGGCTGATTTTAAAAAACTTACATTGGCTCAGAATTACCTTCAACGTCACATATGGATGTTGTACGAATTTCAGCAGTATGGAGAAATACGCCAGAAAAAGAGAGAGCCAAAAGATATGAGTCTTGATTATTTCGAGGATGTATTATCTGATTACATTGCCTACGAATCGGAAAAAGGGCTCAAGGATACCACCCTAAAGGGTAAGGAGTTTTCTGCCAGAAAAGTATTTAAGTATTTCGAAAGTATTGGGATAAAAAACACCAAGGATATACGTCCCGAACATGTATATGGCTTTTTATCGAGCAAATCCTACTACTCAGTTACCACAAAGGAGGCTTTTCAGTATTTACTGCGGAGTCTGCTTGGTTATATGAGTCGAGAAGAGATATGCAGTAAAGATTTGGCGCAAATGTTTCCGGTCATTTCGATCCATACAAAGAACTCGTATCCTTCGTATTTCACACCGGAATGTATAACCAAGCTTCTTCAAAGTGTTGACACCGAAACAGTGTATGGAAAAAGAGATTATCTGATACTTCTTTTAGCTACAACACTTGGGATGAGATGTATCGATATATGCAGTCTTACCTTGGATGACATAGACTGGAAAAGAAAAACTCTTGGTTTTGTGCAGTCTAAAACCGGCGAATATGTTTCTCTGTCGATTAGTGATGAACTGCTTATGGCTCTTGCAGATTATATAAAAAATGCACGTCCTGCATGCAACTATAGGGAAGTGCTGATTAGTAACCGGGCACCTGTGAAACCATTCGATCACAGAAATTTCTATGAACTGTTGCAAAAATATTTTAAACTCACGGGAATCACTTTTAAAGAGGAGCAGAAGCACGGACTTCACTCTATGCGTTCTTCTTTAGCCAGCAACATGCTTAGAAGCGAAATTCCGATTCCTGTGATATCAAATGTGTTGGGACATAGGTATACGGACACGACAGGGATTTATATCAAAATCGATTTAGAAGGATTAAGAAAAGTCGCATTGGAGGTACCAAGATATGAGTGAAAAAGAAATGACTGGGTTTGATGGCTTATACGGGGATACGTGTATTGCATTTATAGAGTACCGGCGAAGCCTTGGATATAAATATGGAGAAAGAATTGTGCGGGCAATCAGGGAATTGAATCGGTATCTGAACGAACATACGACAGACAACACCATAAATTTGACAAAAGAACAGGTCCTTGGATTTGCTGCTAAAAGAGAGAATGAACAGCCCATGACCCAAATGAGGAGGGAAGCTCTGATAAGGCAACTTGCAGTATATTTAAACAGTGTGGGTGTACCTGCATATGTTCTCCCGGAGCATCAGCACGAAAGATGTTCATTTGTTCCATATATTTTCACAAGGGAACAGATTTGTAGTCTGTTAAAGGCGGCAGACGGCCTTCAGTATGCCTATCGCTCGCCTAATATGAACCATGTATACCCTTTTCTTATCAGGTTGCTCTATTGCTGTGGTTTAAGGATATCGGAAG
>NZ_JAAITU010000018.1 GCF_013304385.1 Blautia glucerasea | reverse complement strand
AGTAAAATCAAGAGGTACAGCGATTCTTTTTGTTTAGTAACTGTCAAAGACAGGAGTTTAAATGCTTTTGTCTTGTTTGTCAAGTTGTTTTTTTATTATAAGGAAGCGGACAGAAATAATTTTGATGTCAAAGCACCGAAATCCTGATTACGCGGAATGTTCCAAGCTTTGTTCCGTGCTTTGCACACACAGTTGACTTTTTTCTTTATTCTCAATATAATCCAATTACAGAATATCATGCATATTGTTTGACAATACCATGAAATATTCACCACCAAATTAATCAAACAACGAGGTACCTTATGAAAAAGAAATCATCAATACCCCACGCTTCTAAAAAGAAACTGTCCAAATGGGTCAAGATCCCTCTTGGCATCCTGACTGCGATCCTGGTCATTCTTCTGGCTTATGTGATCTACCTTTACGCAGCCTACCACAGGATCCCTGACAACCAGGAACTGGCTGTTGAAGCCCCAACAGAACAGGCACAGACAGCATCTCTGACCACAGGCCAGACCTATTCTGCCCTTACCTACAATGTTGGCTTTGGAGCTTATTCCCCTGACTTCAGCTTTTTTATGGATGGCGGTAAGTCCTCTTGGGCTAAAAGCAAAGAAAATGTCCAGTCAAACATCAACGGTGCCGGAAATTTTGCTGCATCCCAAAATCCTGACTTTGTCCTCTTCCAGGAAGTAGATCTTAATTCTACAAGAAGCTATCATGTAAACCAATATGATATCCTGAAAGACACATTTGCTGATTATTATTCCGTGTTCGCCCAGAATTATGATTCACCCTTTCTTTTTTACCCGCTGACTCAGCCCCATGGCAAAAGCCGATCCGGTATCACCCTGTTTTCCAGATACCCGGTGACTTCCTCTTTAAGAAGAAGCTTTCCCATTGCTACAACCTTTAAGAAATTTTTTGATCTTGACAGGTGCTACAGCATTTCCAGGATTCCGGTAGACAATGACAAGGAACTGGTGGTCTTCAACCTGCACATGTCTGCCTATGGAAACGACGACCAGATCCGTCAGGGACAGATCCGGATGCTGTGCCAGGACATGGAAAAAGAATATCAGGCCGGCAATTATGTACTATGCGGCGGGGATTTCAATCATGACCTGAAAGCCTCAGAGGACGATACAAGTGAGCACCACTCCTGGGCCTACCCTTTCCCAAGAAAAGAACTGCCGGAGCATTTTACCTTTGGTATGGATCTTTTATCTCAGCAGGAAAAAGCTGACCTGTGGAACACTTCCAGAAACACGGACATTCCATACGACCCGGATGCCAGCTATACAGTTACTCTGGATGGGTTTATTTTCTCAGATAATATCACCATGGGCTCTTATGAGGATCTGAATACAGGCTATTCCTATTCTGACCATGATCCTGTTTATATGGAATTTTCACTAAATTAATTTTCCGGTTTTAACAGCAACACCCCCGCTATTGTAAGGATCAAAAGTGAAAACCAGAAAAATCTTCTTCCCCATTTAAGAAACCCTGCTGCAGATTCCTGCTCCTTTTGGATATGCATTTAAAAATATATATTCACATTATAGCTTCCAGCTATCGTAAAACAGCGTCAGAAAAAAAGGCATTACAATTACAAAACCTGTAACTGTAATGCCTTCTGTATTTTAACTTATAAATCCCTTATGATAATTTTTTCTTTATTGCTGTTGTCTTCTTTGCAGCCGTAGTCTTTGTTGCAGTTTTCTTTACCGCAGTTTTCTTTACAGCTGCCTTCTTTGCTTTCACAGGCTTCTTTTCTTCTTCAGGCGTGCAGGTCATGATCACTACACCAAGGGCTGGAAGGGTAAGCTTGATAGAATAATCCCTTTCATCACATTCCTCTTTTTTGGCACGTTTCATCCTAGGATTTGTTTTGCCCTCTCCACCGTATTTCTTGTCATCACTGTTAAAGATCTCTTTATATTTTCCGGCAAAGGGAACACCTGTCTGATAATCCTTATATGGGATTCCTGCAAAATTGCATACAGCCAGCAATGTTTCCTCCGGCTTGTCAGTTTTGCGGATAAAGGTGATCACATTCTCATCATATTTCATCAGCTGGATCCACTCAAATCCATCATAATCATTGTCCATACGATACAGAGCAGGATGCTGTGTATAAACCTGATTCAGATCCCTGACACATGCCTGAAGTGCAGATGACATATCCGGATCCGGAGCATTCATCTTGCATCCCGGATGAAGCATCATGTAAGCATATGCCTCTCGGACCTGTGCTTCCTTCTCCTGGTCAGACCCTGGCAAACGGTTCTTAAATTCCTCCAGATCTCCCACATCCCGCAGGCCAAGAGTAAGGATATAATGCTCAGAATATGCATAAACACTGGAAAGGGTCAGCTGATCATGACAGTTCTTCCTGCCTACCGGCGGTACAGCCAGATAATACAGGAAATCCCTTGTCCATCCACCACTCCATTTATAATCAAATCCAAGATGGTCATTCTCCACACTGTCCGTCAGCTCAGGCCATAATCCGTCCTCCTGGGCAATAAGCAGCACACCCGGATTTCTCTTTCTTGTAATAGAATTCAAATGCTTCAGAAATTCAATTGCAGCCAGATTCTCATTGGAGCCGTACATATTCGGCTGCCACTCTCCTGCCTTCCGGCCAAAATCCAGATATAGCATAGCGTCCACATCGTCCAAGCGAAGCCCATCCACATGATAAACTTCCATCCAGAAGCATGCATTGGAGATCAGGAAATCCTTCACCATAGGGCTTTCGTAATTGTAAAGCAGCGTGCCCCATATAGGATGGACTGCTGCAGCAGGATCCTTTAATTCGTAAAGAGGTGTGCCATCAAAATTCTCCAGTCCGCCCTCATATCTGGGGAACTGGGCAGGAGTCCAGTCCAGGATCACACCAATGCCTTTCTGATGCAAAGCATCCACCAGCTTCTGGAAATCCTCAGGAGTGCCAAACCTGGAAGTAGGTGCAAAATAGGAAGAGGTTGAATACCCGTCTGTCTGATCCTCCATATATTCCATAACCGGATGAAGTTCTACATGGGTATAGCCAAGATCTGATACAAAATCCACCAGTTCTCCAGCTGTTTTCCATTTGGTCAGGCTTGTCTCATAAATAGAAACCGGCTGATCACGATCTGCATATTTCTTTCTGTCTGCCATCCATGCCTGATCATTCCATACAAAATCATCTACTTTTGCTACCACAGATCCGCAGGCTCTTGGCAGTTCTGCCCTGTTGGCATATGGATCTGCCTTCAAATGTGTCCCTTTACCCTTTACCAGAATCTCATATTTATAGATATCTCCAGGCTGAACTCCTGGAACAAACAATTCAAAAATACCAGACATGGGCATCCTGTGCATAGGAAGCCTGCGGCCATCCCAGTGATTAAAATCTCCTACTACGCTGACACGCACAGCATTAGGTGCCCATACCGCAAAGCTGGTGCCCTCTATGCCATCCTTTATCACCGGATGCGCTCCTAATTTCTCATAAGCATTGTAATATACGCCTGCTACAAAAGCCTTTTCGTCCTCTTCTGTAAGCATTCCCGGAAAAGCATACGCATCATAGAAAACTTCTGTTTTTCCCCCTGTCTTTACACGGAACTGATAAGCAGGGATCTTCCGTCCTGGGATCATTGCAGCAAAATATCCTGCCTCATCCTCTTGTTCCATAGGATATTCTTTATTTCCAACAAGAACGGCGGCTTCCTCTGCCCCCGGGAAAAAGCCCTGGATAAGTATTCCATCCGGTGTAAGTCTTGGACTCATCACATCCTTTGGGGATGCCTCCTCTGCATACACAATCGCCTCGATCCTGGGCCAGTCCATATAACTATATGCTTTCTCGTTCATATTTTTCGCTCCTTCGCTGTATTCTTTTCTGTGTATTATTCTACAGGGATATCTCCCTGCACGAAAATCTGTTTCTGTACATAATTTTACCATCTTTATCACTAAAAATAAAGGAAGAAAAAAGAAGGAATTTATTTGACAAAAAAATACCTCTGGGATACACTGTTTACAGTTTGTAACTGTTCAGTGCCCTTGCGGGTTACTTCCTATTGAGCAGTTGCTGCAGTTTCCCAAATGGGTGAAACTGACTATTTTGAACTTAGGAGGTTCTTTATGGAAAACAGACTTTATGATGTAACATCTTTAGGCGAGCTGCTGATCGATTTCACAGAAAACGGCATCAGCCCCCAGGGGAATCCTCTTCTGGAAGCCAACCCAGGTGGTGCTCCCTGTAATGTACTTGCCATGCTGGAACGCCTTGGCAAGAAAACAGCCTTCATTGGAAAAGTAGGAAAAGACATGTTTGGTGACCAGCTTCGCAAGGCCGTGGAAGAAGTTGGCATTAATACTGATAATCTTATAACCGATGAAGAAGTACATACCACACTGGCATTTGTTCACACCTATCCGGATGGAGACAGGGATTTCTCTTTTTATCGTAATCCAGGTGCAGACATGATGTTGAAAAAAGAGGAGATTTCCAGTGATCTGATCGCAAACTCCCGTATTTTTCATTTTGGCACCCTTTCCTCCACTCATGAAGGTGTAAGGGAAGCCACACGATATGCCATCGATCTTGCAAAAAAAGCTGGCTGTATCATTTCTTTTGACCCTAACCTGCGTCCACCTCTGTGGAAATCCCTGGATGATGCAAAGCGTGAGATCGAGTATGGTCTGACCAAGTGCGATGTGCTGAAGATTTCTGATAATGAAGTTGAATTTCTTTTTGGCACTACCGATTATGACAAAGGTGCAACCCTGATCCGTGAGAAATACAATATTCCTCTTGTATGTATCACCCTTGGCAAGGAAGGCAGCCGTGTTTATTACAAAGACCTTCGTGTAGAAGTGGCTCCTTTCCTTCAGGAGAACACCATTGAGACTACAGGTGCCGGAGATACTTTCTGTGCAAGTATGCTGAATTACGTGCTGGATCATGGACTTACAGACCTTACAGAAGAGAATCTTACGGAAATGCTTACCTTTGCCAACGGAGCAGCATCTCTCATTACCACCAAAAAAGGAGCTTTAAGAGTGATGCCCAGCCGTGAAGAAGTGCTGGAATTTATTGCTTCATCAGGCCGTTAAGCTTTTAAATTCCCATTATAGCCGTCAAAAGGGCGCGTGAAAATGGTATCTCATTTTCACACGCCCTTATTTTAAATCCTGTCCTGATATTCATCAGATAAAATATTCAATGGTTTTTTCAGGTGTAAGCTCTGTTTCTGAATTAAAAAGAAGAACTGCCTCCCTGTCAGCTTTCGGACCCAGTGCATAGGTAGAACATCCCTGACAATTAAAGTACTTTGCTGGTACCAAACGGTTATATTCACAGGGATGATCATCCACCATCAGGATATCATCCTCTTCATATGTATTTTCATCCTCATAATAAGGATCAAACATATAGATCAGACCGTCTTTTTCTCCTGTAAGAAGTACGTAATGCTCCACTTCATAAAACAGACGCAATACTACTACCCCTCCTCTGTGAAGGGCATCATTGATCCTGCTTTCCGGTCCGATATAAACACAGCTGCCGGAAAGGTATCTGGTACGGATGGAAAGATTCCCGATCCGTCCGAACTGGCAGATCCAATTGCTTAAAAAAAGCATAGCCATCCTGGAGGTACCGCTTTTCCCAGGTTCACCTCCTTCTCCATAACAATCCAGACAATACAGCATAATATTTCTTGCGATTTCCGGCGGAATATCCTCTCTGTCAAAAAGACAGCTGATGGCATTCATCATTGTGGTTGGCCCGCAATCATATTCAGTCATTTGATAACGAAGAGGTGTTTTCATAACTCTGTTTCCCTTTCTGACACAAGCGCAGCTACCAGTGCAGCACCCGTCTTAAGATCTTTCTCATACGTATATTCCAAAGTGGAATGACACTGGTACATGCCACAGGAGATCACAAGCCCCGAAATTCCGTGTAAAGCAAAATTATTATTGTCGCTGCCACCAAAGGTTTCGGTCAATGTGCACGGCAGAGACAGCCTTTCGCAGGCTCTTTCAAACCGTTTCACAACCGGCGTTTCTCTGTCAGTTTCATAAGCATGAAGGTTTACTTCATGCTCCATAGAAAAGCTTCCTCCCTTTTCCCTGACTGCTTTTTCAAAGGAAGCCCTTATCTTTTCCAACAATTCCAAGGCTTTTTGATGGCTGTAACTGCGGATCTCCCCTTTACAGGTACATTCCTCAGGCACAATATTCACAAGCTTTCCACCTGCTACTGTACCAATATTAAAAGTGGTATCATCTCCAACATGTCCCATAGGAAGACCAGCGATCACCTGGCTCATGATCTGAATGGCATGTATTCCTTTTTCCGGATTAAAACCTGCATGTGCTGCTTTTCCCTTTACTGTAACAGAAAAAGAAATAAGGGAAGGGGCACGCAGGGCTGCTGATCCAGGGGCACCACTTAAATCCAGCACATAAGCCTCTTTTGCCCTTAACTTTGTAAAATCAAGCTGATCGGTTCCCTTAATGAATACCTCTTCAGCAATAGGAAAAACCACCTCTATATCCCTGTGAGGAATCTGTTTTTCCTTAAGGATCCGCACAGCTTCCAGGATCTCCACAAGTCCGCATACATCATCTGCCCCCAGAATGGTGTCTCCGGAGGAAGTGATCTTGCCATTCTCATGAAATACAGCATGCTTTCCAAGTCCTGGTTCCACAGTATCCATGTGCGCACAAAGGAGAATCGCCCCACCAGGCAGACTCCCCTTTAAAAATCCATATAAATTCCCGGTACTGCTTCCATAAGCAGTACCGGCCTGATCCTCCTGTACTTCAAACCCAAGCTGCAGCAGCTTTTCTTTCAGTACATCTGCGATTTTTCTTTCCCGGTAGCTGACTGCATCAATCTGAGTGAGTTCAATAAATTCATCTACTATCCGGGATCTGCATTCTTTTGTATTCATGGATTATTTTACAACCCTTACTTTTGAAACACCTTCAATACTTTCCAGTGCTTCCAGTGATTCCTGGGAAGCTGCACTTTCCAGATCAATGAGAGTGTATGCATACTCACCTTTGCTCTTATTGGTCATATCTGCAATATTCAATCCTTCACTTCCAAGGATCTTAGTTACCTGACTGATCATATTTGGGATATTTTTATGGGTAATCGCAATTCTGCCAACTGCCACACAGGTGCCCATATCACAATTGGGGAAGTTCACAGAGTTTTTGATGTTTCCGTTTTCAAGGAAATCACGCACTTCCTTCACTGCCATCACTGCACAGTTCTCCTCGGACTCCTCTGTGGAAGCTCCCAGGTGAGGAGTAACCAGAATGCCTTCGTGGCCTGCTACTGTATGATTTGCAAAGTCTGTCACATATTTCTTTACTTTTCCACTGTCAAGAGCTGCGATCAGTGCATCCTCATCTACTAACAGGTCTCTTGCAAAGTTCAGGATTACAACTCCGTCTTTCATCTTTGCAAATGCTTCCTGGTTGATCATTCTGGTAGTTGTATCCAGAAGTGGAACATGAATGGTAATATAATCACATTGGCTGTAGATCTCATCCAGTGTTTTGCTGTGATGAATGGTTCTGGACAGATTCCAAGCTGCATCAATAGACAGATAAGGATCATATCCATAAACCTCCATGCCAAGGCCTGTGGCTGCATTTGCAACCATGCTGCCAATCGCTCCAAGTCCTATGATACCCAGCTTTTTGCCCATGATCTCACAGCCTGCAAACTGTTTTTTCTGCTTCTCAGCCAGCTTATCGATATCTTCTTTATCTTTTTCCTTCTGAACCCACTCAATACCGCCTACAATGTCACGGGATGCAAGCAGCATACCTGCCAGAACCAGTTCTTTTACACCATTTGCATTGGCGCCTGGTGTATTGAAAACAACGATTCCTTTTTCTGCACATTCCTTTACCGGGATATTATTAACTCCGGCTCCGGCTCTTGCGATCACGGAAACTGTGGAAGGAAGCTGCATATCATGCATTTTGGCACTGCGGACCAAAATTGCATTGCAGTCCTCCATTGTATCGGATTTACGGTAATTCTCATCAAAAATATCCAGACCTTTACTGGCAATCGGATTCAGACAATGAAACTGATACATTATTTATTTTCCTCCTCAAACTTCTTCATGAACGCAACCAGAGCCTCTACCCCAGCCTTCGGCATTGCATTATAAATGCTGGCACGCATACCGCCTACAGTTCTGTGGCCTTTTAAGTTTACCAGGCCTGCGGCTGTAGCCTCTTTTACAAATTTTGCATCCATTTCCTTATCTCCGGTAACAAAAGGAACATTCATAAGGGAACGGTCCTCTGGCACAACTGTGCCTTTAAACAGAGAACTGCTGTCAAGGAAGTCATAAAGGATCTTTGCTTTTTCCTCGTTACGTCTCTTCATTTCCTCAAGTCCGCCCATGGATTTCAACCATTTGAATACTTTTCCGCATACATAAATGCAGTAAGCATTAGGAGTATTATATAAAGAGCCTGCGTCTGCATGTGTTTTGTATGTAAGCATGGTAGGTGTTCCCGGAAGTACATCCTCTGAGATCAGATCCTCACGGATGATCACGATCACCATGCCTGCAGGTCCGATATTTTTCTGTACACCACCATAGATCAGTCCGTATTTGCTTACATCTACCGGCTCTGACAGGAAGCAGGAGGAAACATCTGCCACCAGTGTTTTCCCTTTTGTATTTGGAAGCTTTTTGTATTTTGTTCCATAGATGGTATTGTTTTCGCAAATATATACATAATCTGCATCCGGACTGATAGGAAGATCACTACAATCCGGGATGTAGGAAAAGGTTTTATCCTCGGAAGATGCAATCTTATTAGCCTTTCCATATTTCTGTGCTTCCTGATATGCTTTTTTAGCCCACTGTCCTGTAACAATATAATCTGCTACTTTGTTTTTCATCAGGTTCATAGGAATCATGGCAAACTGCTGGGAAGCACCTCCCTGAAGAAACAGCACCTTATAATTATCAGGAATATTCATCAAATCCCGTAAGTCTTTTTCTGCTGTATCAATGATCTCCTGAAAGGCAGCACTCCTGTGGCTCATTTCCATAACGGACATGCCAGTTCCATTATAGTCTAACATCTCATCAGCAACTTCTTTCAGAACCTCTTCTGGAAGAACTGCCGGACCAGCTGAAAAATTAAATACTCTGCTCATTTTCTTTCATATCCTCCTCGTCAAATACATCATCCAGGCTTGCACCTGCGGGAACCATTGGATATACACTTAAATTCTGGTCGATCCAGCAGTCAAGAACCACTGTTCCCTTGCTGGAAAGAGCTTCTTTAAGTGCCGGTTCCACTTCTTCTGTCCTGGTAACCCTGATTGCCTTTGCCCCCATTGCTTCTGAAAGCTTTACGAAATCCACCGCATCATCCAGAATGGTCTGGGAATATCTTTGTCCATAAAACAGTGTCTGCCACTGGCGCACCATTCCAAGAACATGGTTATTTAACACAATCTGTACCAGTGGCTTTTTGCACCGTACAGCTGTGGCAATCTCATTCATATTCATGCGGAAGCATCCATCTCCCGCAATATTCACAACAGTTTTATCCGGACATCCCATACGGGCACCAATGGCTGCCCCAAGGCCATAGCCCATAGTCCCAAGGCCTCCGGATGTAAGGAATGTCCTTGGCTCTTTAAATTTGAAATATTGTGCTGCCCACATCTGATGCTGTCCAACATCAGTAGAAATAATTGCATCTCCACCAGTCAGCTCATAAAGCTTCTGAATCACATAAGGGCCTGTCAGCTGGGTATGATCATAATTCAACGGATACTTTTCTTTCATTTCCATGATATGTGCCACCCACTGGGAATGATCCATTTTTTCCTGCTTTTCAAGGATCTGCTTAAGAACCATTTTCAGGTCTCCTGTTACACAGGCATCCACCTGAACATTCTTGTTGATCTCTGCTGCATCAATATCGATCTGAAGGATCTTTGCATTTGGTGCAAAGGTCTGTGTATTTCCGGTTACACGATCACTGAATCTTGTGCCAAGAGCAATCAAAAGATCGCATTCACACATAGCATAATTGGATGTTTTGGTGCCATGCATTCCAACTGGTCCTGTGTAAAGATCGTCCTCGCCTGAAAAAGCACCCTTTCCCATCAGACTGTCGCATACAGGTGCCTGGATCCTGTGGGCAAGCTCTCTTACTTCCTGCCATGCATCAGAGATCACAGCACCGCCGCCAACAAATAGAAATGGCTTCTTAGACTGGCTGATCATCTGAACGGCCTGCTCTACATCCTCTTTGCGAATGGTACCTGTCACTGGTTCCGGTTTTGTGATCTTATGCTGGATATATTCGCAGGATGCTGCTGTTACATCCTTTGGAACGTCCACAAGAACAGGTCCCGGACGCCCGCTGCCTGCAATCTCAAAAGCTTTACGGATGGTATCCGCAAGTTTTGTCACATCTTTGACAATGTAGCTGTGTTTTGTTACCGGCATAACAATCCCGGCTATATCCACCTCCTGGAAAGAATCCTTCCCAAGGAGGGCTGTACCTACGTTGCATGTAATGGCTACCACCGGCACAGAATCCATCTGCGCAGTTGCAATACCTGTCACAAGATTGGTAGCTCCTGGTCCGGATGTAGCCAGGCATACACCTACCTTGCCGGTAGCACGGGCATAACCATCTGCTGCATGGGACGCTCCCTGCTCATGGGAGGTAAGTACGTGTCTGATCCTATGGCTGTATTTGTACAAGGCGTCATATACATTCAGGATGGCTCCGCCCGGATAACCGAACACAGTGTCCACACCCTGTTCCAAAAGACATTCTATAATGATCTCAGCACCTGTAAGCTGCATGTTTATTCCTCCTGCTGCCTTATCGTATTTCTTTTATTTTGCCTTTGGCACTTCCAGAATGGCTCCTCTGTTGCCGGATGTTACCATTGCTGCATATCTTGCAAGATATCCGGTTGTAACCTTTGGCTCTCTTGGCTGCCATTTTGCTTTTCTTGCTTCCAGTTCCTCCTCTGATACTTTCAGACTCAGGGAAAGCTCCGGAATATTGATGGAGATCATATCACCCTCTTCTACAAGAGCAATCGGTCCGCCTACTGCTGCTTCCGGTGATACATGTCCAATAGATGCACCTCTTGACGCACCGCTGAACCGTCCGTCTGTAATAAGTGCTACAGATGAGCCAAGTCCCATACCTGCAATTGCAGAAGTAGGATTCAGCATCTCACGCATGCCCGGACCGCCTTTTGGTCCTTCATAACGGATCACAACCACATCACCTGCATTGATCTTTCCGCCTTTGATAGCAGCAATAGCATCTTCTTCACAGTCAAATACTCTTGCCGGACCTTCGTGTACCATCATCTCGGGTGCAACTGCAGAACGCTTTACAACACTGCCATCCGGTGCAAGATTTCCCTTTAGTACAGCAAGTCCTCCGGTCTGACTGTAAGGATTGTCAATTGGGCGGATCACCTGCGGATTCAGATTGATGCAGTCCTTAATATTTTCACCTACCGTCTTTCCTGTAACAGTCATACATTCTGTGTGGAGAAGTCCTTTTTTATTCAGTTCGTTCATCACAGCATATACGCCACCAGCTTCATTCAGGTCTTCCATATAGGTGGGACCTGCAGGAGCCAGATGGCACAGGTTTGGTGTTTTTTCACTGATCTCATTTGCAAAACTGATATCAAAATCCCAACCAATCTCATGGGCAATAGCTGGCAGATGCAGCATGCTGTTTGTAGAGCATCCCAGTGCCATATCTACAGTCAAAGCATTCAGTAATGCCTCTTTTGTCATAATATCTCTGGGGCGGATATTTTTCCTGTACATTTCCATAACCTGCATACCAGCATGCTTTGCAAGACGGATACGCTCAGAATATACAGCAGGGATCGTACCGTTGCCCTTAAGTCCCATGCCAAGAACCTCTGTCAGGCAGTTCATGCTGTTGGCAGTATACATACCGGAACAGGAACCACAGGTAGGACATGTTTTGTTCTCATATTCTGTAAGGCCTTCCTCGTCCAGCTTGCCCGCTGCATATGCACCTACAGCCTCAAACATGCTGGAAAGGCTTGTTTTGTGTCCATTGATATGACCGGCCAGCATAGGCCCTCCGCTGACAAATACAGTAGGAACATTGATCCTGGCTGCTGCCATGAGAAGTCCCGGTACATTCTTATCACAGTTAGGCACCATAACCAGTGCATCAAACTGATGTGCAAGGGCCATGGACTCTGTAGAATCTGCGATCAGGTCCCTTGTCACAAGGGAATATTTCATCCCTATATGTCCCATAGCAATCCCATCACAGACAGCAATTGCCGGGAAAACAACCGGTGTACCGCCAGCCATTGCTACTCCCTGCTTTACAGCAGCTACGATCTTATCAAGATTCATATGTCCCGGAACGATCTCATTGTAGGAACTAACAATACCTACCAATGGTCTTTCCATTTCTTCCTTAGTCATTCCAAGTGCATTAAACAGTGAACGGTGAGGTGCCTGCTGGGACCCCTTCTTTACTGCATCGCTTCTCATATCTGTTCTCTCCTTTATCTTAACGGATCACCGGATCTCTTTTGCGATCAGGTTGCCCATTTCTTTTGTTCCAACAAGGGTACAGCCCTTTGACATAATGTCTCCTGTACGATATCCGTCTGTAAGTACCTTCTGTACTGCCGCCTCTACTGCATCTGCTTCTTTGTCCAGATCCAGGGAATAGCGCAGCATCATAGCTGCAGACAGGATCGTTGCAATAGGATTGGCTTTATTTTGGCCTGCAATGTCAGGTGCTGAACCATGGCTGGGCTCATAAAGACCAAACTTTGTCTCATTTAAGCTGGCTGAAGAAAGCATTCCGATCGAGCCTGTCACCATACTGGCTTCATCTGAAAGGATATCTCCAAACATATTCTCTGTAAGGATCACATCAAACTGCTTAGGATCACGTACCAGCTGCATTGCACAGTTGTCTACCAGCATATGCTCCAGCGTTACCTCCGGATAATCCCTGGCGACCTCCTCCACAACACTTCGCCACAATCTGGAAGAATCCAGTACATTTGCCTTATCTACGCTTGTTACTTTTTTGCGGCGTTTCATAGCAATATCAAAAGCTTTGATAGCAATCCTGCGGATCTCATTTTCATTGTAGGAAAGAGTATCTACTGCTGTCTTTACCCCATTTTCTTCGGTAGTTTTTCTTGCTCCGAAATAAAGGCCTCCTGTCAGTTCCCTTACAATGATCATATCAAATCCGTCCCCGATGATCTGCTCTTTAAGCGGGCAGGCATCTTTCAATTCATTGTAAAGATATGCAGGTCTTAAATTGGCAAACAGATTCAGTGCCTTACGGATAGCCAGAAGTCCGGCCTCCGGCCGTTTGGATGGTTCGAGTTTGTACCAGGGTGATGTTTTTGCATCTCCGCCAATAGAACCCATAAGTACTGCATCTGATGCTTTTGCTGTTGCAATGGCTTCTTCTGTAAGAGGCACACCATGTACATCAATAGATGCTCCCCCAAGAAGCACCTTGGAATACGAAAAAGTATGTCCGTAAACTTCGCATACTTTGTCCAGAACTTTTCTTGCCTCAGAGACGATTTCCGGTCCTATCCCATCTCCCGGAATCAGCGAAATGTTATAATTCATAATAATTTCCTCTCTTACTCTCCTGCCTTGGACAGGTAATTGTCATTATAATAACGCACTTTTCAACAGATTTCAACCTATTAAAGCATAAAAGACAACAGACTGTTAAAGTGTAAAAGTCAACAGACTCAAAAATCTAAAACACAACAGAGTGTTGCAAAACAAAAGGCGACAGACTCACCAGGAGCTGCCGCCTTCTAATTTCATACTTATTCTGCCTGCTCGGCCTTTTCAACCTCAGCAATAGCCTGCTTTCTCATTGGAATACGACAGTTCTTGTTATTACCGAATTCTACGATCACATCCTCGTCTGTCATATCAATGATCACGCCATAAAAGCCACCAGTTGTTACCACACTGTCTCCTACTGCCATGTCATTGAGCATAGCCTGGATTCTCTTCTGCTCCTTTTTCTGTGGTCTTACCATCAGAAAATACATAATTCCGAAAAGGACTACCAGCCATACGATAGTAAAACCAAGTCCCATTCCACTGCTCTGGTCCATTTAAAAATACCTCCTGTGCGTTTGTTATAACGGGTCCCAAACCCCGGCACCCTGCTTCTTCTTTATTCATACCGAAGCCTAAAGTATATCATACACAAAATACATAATTTCATCAAGTTATTTTTTTAATATAACTAAATCATCCTTTAAAAATAACTAAATCATCCTCTTTTACTGTTGATCCTGCCCTCTTCAAAGCCTTCCAGACGCATTTTCTTATATTCTGCAAAGTTTCCTGCATCCAGTGCGTCCCTGATTTCTTCCATGAGATGGTTATAAAAATAAAGATTGTGCAGTACGCAAAGCCGCATACCAAGCATCTCTTTTGCTTTCAGAAGATGGCGGATATAAGCTCTGCTGTAATGACGGCAGGCCGGACACTGACATCCTTCTTCAATTGGCCGTGGATCCATCTCGTATTTTGAATTAAACATATTCATCTTGCCATGGTTGGTATATACATGACCATGACGGCCGTTCCTGCTGGGATATACACAGTCAAAGAAATCAATGCCCCTTTCCACGCCCTCCAGGATATTGGCAGGCGTTCCTACGCCCATAAGATAAGTAGGCTTATCCTGTGGAAGATGGGGAACCACTTCGTCCAGAATATGATACATCTGCTCATGGGTTTCTCCTACTGCCAGTCCACCTACTGCATAACCGTCCAGATCCATCTGTGAAATGGCATCTGCATGATTCTTACGGATATCTTCATAAATAGCACCCTGGTTGATACCAAATAACAGCTGTTCTTTATTGATCGTGTCCTCAAGACTGTTCAAACGCTGCATTTCTTCTTTGCATCTTGCAAGCCATCTGGTGGTCCGGTCTACAGAACGCTGTACATAACCTCTGTCTGCTACGCTGCTTGGACACTCGTCAAAGGCCATGGCAATAGTAGACCCCAGATTGGACTGGATCTGCATGCTTTCTTCAGGTCCCATAAAAATCTTATGTCCGTCAATATGAGACTGGAAATATACCCCTTCTTCTTTGATCTTACGCAGTCCTGCCAGGGAAAACACCTGGAATCCACCGGAGTCTGTAAGGATAGGCCGATCCCAGACCATAAACTTATGAAGGCCTCCAAATTCTTTGATCAGCTTGTCTCCTGTACGTACATGAAGGTGATAAGTATTGGACAGCTCTACCTGTGTGCCGATCTCTTTCAGGTCCATGGTGGATACAGCCCCTTTGATCGCCCCTACCGTACCTACATTCATAAAGACCGGCGTCTGGATGGTACCATGAACAGTTTTAAATTCTGCTCTCTTCGCCCGGCCTTCTGTTTTTAAAATTTTGTATTCAGCCATATGCTGCTCCCTTTTTTCTAATATTGTTAGGGACAAAAGTCCCGCCTATCTGGCAATTATATCCTGAATACATAAAAAAAACAAGAATTACTTATTTTCCTCCAGCCTGTTCTGTAATTGCTTGCACCTGGCCTTTCAAAAAGGTATAATAGCCTGCAGAAAATTTACCAAAAAAGAGGTCAGATATATGCAGATTACAGCACCTGATTTTTATAAGAAGTTTTCCTGTATCGCAGGAGAATGTCCGGCTACCTGTTGTGCCGGATGGCAGATTGTGATTGATAAAAAAAGCCTGAAACGGTATTCTCACCATAAAGGTCCATTCGCAAACCGGTTGAAAAATGATATTAACTGGAACGAACAGGTCTTCCGCCAATACCATCACAGATGTGCTTTTTTAAATGAAGAAAACCTGTGTGACATTTACGCCGAAGCGGGTCCGCACATGCTGTGTGATACCTGCCGCAAGTATCCCAGACATATCGAAGAATTTGAAGGGCTTCGTGAATTATCTCTTTCCCTCTCCTGTCCAGAGGCCGCCAGGCTGCTTCTTTCCAGGCAGGAGCCTATAGCCTTTATCACAAAAGAAAAACCATCTTCAGAAGAAACTTATGATTCTTTTGATTATCTTCTCTTTACTGAGCTGATGGATACCCGTGAGCAGATGTTATCCATTTTGCAGGACAGAAGTATATCTTTGAATGCCCGCCTTCTGAAGCTTCTGGCCATGGGACATGATTTTCAGCTATGCCTTGACAGAAATGAATTGTACCGCTGGGAAGGCATACGCAGAAAACATATCCAAACCGGAACCGGTCCGGATTTTCTGGAAAAAGTTAAACAGTGGTCAGACGATAGCAAATCCCCCCCGGAACTGATCCGTGATTTCTGGAGCATTCTGATACCTGAGATGGAAGTACTTTCTCCTTCCTGGCACAGCTTTTTAAAAGAAAACCTGATCTTTCATACAAAATACAATGACCAGGAAATCCTGCAATTATATAAGGATTTTAAGAAAACCATGCCAAAATGGCAGATTCAGGCTGAACAGCTGGTACTTTACTGGCTATATACCTATTTTTGTGGTGCAGTATACGATGACCAGATTTTTGCCAAAGTAAAGCTTGCCCTTGTGTGTACTCTGATGATCCAGGACTTAAGTGTAGGTATGTACCAGAAATCCAGGCAGCCCCTTGCTCTTAAGGATCAGATCCGGATTTGTTATCTTTTTTCCAGAGAACTGGAGCATTCAGACCCAAACCTGAACAAAATGGAAGAACTTTTGGACCAGCACCCTGCTTTTTCCTTTGGAAAACTTTTAAAAATTCTTTGCTGATCCATGATTTCCATTACCATATTTCCACCTTTCCCTGCCACTGTTTTTGTGAAAGTTGTCCGTTGCGTATTTTTTACCCATATCGTATAATAATATGAAACGCATTTTTACAAAGCAAACGTATGATCACACAGATTCCGCTGATGAGGGATATCCCGTTCATCAGCCTTTGATATTTTTTACGAAAAACGAGGAGGCTTATATTAATTTTATGAGTAAATACACCTTGGGAATTGACATTGGATCTACCACTGTCAAGATTGCGATCCTTGATGAAAACGAAACCTTGTTGTTTGCAGATTATGAACGTCATTTTGCCAATATCCAGGAAACACTTGCAGACCTTTTACAGAAGGCTTATGACAAACTTGGAGAGCTGACTCTCCATCCGGTGATCACTGGTTCCGGCGGTCTCACACTGGCCAACCATCTGGAGATTCCATTTGTCCAGGAGGTCATTGCAGTTTCCACTGCTCTTCAGAAGATTGCGCCTCAGACAGATGTTGCCATTGAGCTTGGCGGCGAGGATGCCAAGATCATTTATTTTGAAGGTGGCAATATTGAACAGCGTATGAACGGGATCTGTGCAGGAGGTACAGGCTCCTTTATTGACCAAATGGCTTCCCTTCTGCAGACAGATGCTACAGGTCTGAATGAATATGCTAAGAATTACAAAGCCCTCTATCCTATCGCTGCCAGATGCGGAGTTTTTGCAAAAACAGACATCCAGCCGCTGATCAACGAAGGCGCTACCAAAGAAGACCTTTCTGCTTCCATTTTTCAGGCAGTGGTAAACCAGACCATTTCCGGCCTGGCCTGCGGAAAGCCGATCCGTGGACATGTAGCTTTCCTTGGCGGCCCTCTCCACTTTCTTTCCGAACTGCGGGCGGCCTTTATCCGTACTCTGAAGCTGGATGATGAACATGCCATCCTGCCTGAGAACTCCCACCTTTTCGCAGCCATGGGATCTGCCATGAATGCAAAGGAAGAGACTTCCGTATCCCTTACCCAGTTAAAGGACCGGCTCCACGGATCCATACATATGGACTTTGAGGTAGAACGTATGGAGCCTCTTTTTGCCACACAGGATGACTATGATACCTTCAATCAGCGTCAAAGTGCTTATCAGGTCAAAAAAAGCGATCTGTCCTCTTACAAAGGCAATTGTTACCTGGGCATTGATGCAGGATCTACCACCACTAAGACTGCACTTGTAGGCGAGGATGGCACCCTTCTTTATTCTTTCTACAGTAATAATAACGGCAGCCCGTTAAAAACAGCCATACGCTCTATCCAGGAGATTTATTCTCTTTTGCCAAAGGATGCACACATTGCCTACTCCTGCTCCACCGGTTATGGTGAAGCACTTATTAAGGCAGCCCTGATTCTGGATGAAGGTGAAGTAGAAACTGTTTCCCATTATTATGCAGCTGCTTTCTTTGATCCAGATGTTGACTGTATCCTGGATATCGGCGGGCAGGACATGAAATGTATCAAGATCCGCAACCATACTGTGGACAGCGTACAGTTGAATGAAGCATGCTCCTCAGGCTGCGGCTCTTTTATTGAAACCTTTGCCAAATCCCTAAACTATTCTGTACAGGATTTTGCAAAAGCCGCTCTTTTTGCAGAACATCCCATTGACCTTGGTACAAGATGTACTGTTTTCATGAATTCAAAAGTAAAACAGGCTCAGAAGGAAGGGGCATCTGTTGCTGATATTTCCGCAGGTCTTGCCTACTCTGTTATCAAAAACGCCCTTTATAAGGTTATCAAAGTTTCCGATGCAACAGAGCTTGGACGCCATATCGTAGTACAGGGAGGTACCTTCTATAACGATGCAGTACTTCGCAGCTTTGAACGTATTGCAGACTGTGAAGCTATCCGACCGGATATCGCTGGTATTATGGGTGCCTTTGGTGCTGCCCTTATTGCCAGGGAACGTTATCAGGAAGGCAAAGAAACCACCATGCTTTCCATCCAGAAGATCAACGAATTAAAATATACTACAGCTATGGCTAACTGCCATGGGTGTACCAACAACTGCCGACTTACTATCAACAAATTCAGTGGTGGCCGTCAGTTCGTAAGCGGCAACCGCTGTGAACGTGGTATCGGCAAAGAAAAGAACAAGGACCACATTCCAAACCTTTATGAATATAAATACAAACGGATCTTTTCCTATGCGCCATTATCTGCAGACAAGGCAGAACGTGGCCAGGTAGGTATTCCCCGTGTGCTGAATATGTTTGAGAATTATCCTTTCTGGTTTACCTTCTTTACACAGCTGAAGTACCAGGTAGTGCTTTCTCCAACTTCCACGCGTAAGATTTATGAGCTTGGTATCGAATCTATCCCTAGTGAATCAGAATGCTATCCAGCCAAGTTAGCTCATGGTCACGTAAGCTGGTTACTGAAAAATGGCGTAAAATTCATTTTCTACCCATGTATTCCCTACGAGAGGAACGAATTCCCAGATGCAGTCAACCACTACAACTGTCCCATCGTTACCTCTTACGCAGAAAATATCAAAAACAATGTGGATGAGCTTCATGATCCTTCCATTAAGTTCATGAACCCGTTCCTTTCCCTGACTTCTGAAGAGATCGTTACCAAACGTCTGACAGAAATCTTCAAGGATATTCCTGCAAATGAAATAAAAGCCGCAGCCCATGCAGCCTGGGCGGAAATGGCTGCTGTCCGTGAAGATGTACGCCGCAAAGGGGAAGAAACACTGAAATATATGGAAGAAACAGGCCACAGAGGCATCGTTCTTGCAGGCCGTCCATACCATATCGACCCGGAGATCCACCATGGCATCCCGGATCTGATCAACAGCTATGGTGTAGCTGTACTGACAGAAGACTCTGTATCCCACCTGGTTCCTGTAGAACGTCCTATCCGTGTGAACGACCAGTGGATGTATCACTCACGTCTGTATGCAGCTGCCAACTTTGTTAAGACAAGAGATGACCTGGATCTGATCCAGCTGAATTCCTTTGGGTGCGGACTGGATGCAGTTACCACTGATGAAGTATATGAGATTCTTGATAAGAATGACAAGATCTACACCTGTCTGAAGATCGATGAGGTCAATAATCTGGGAGCAGCAAGGATCCGTGTCCGCTCTCTTCTGGCAGCACTTCGTGCAAAGGATGCACAGAAAAAACCTCGCCAGATTCAGCCTTCCTCTATCGAAAAGGTAGTATTTACAAAAGAAATGCGCAAGGATTACACCATTCTTTGCCCGCAGATGTCACCGGTACATTTTTCACTTCTTCAGGCTGCCTTTAATGCTAACGGCTATCATCTGGAGATCCTTCCGAATGACAATAAGCATGCTGTAGATGTAGGCCTGAAATATGTAAATAATGATGCCTGCTACCCTTCCCTGATCGTAGTAGGCCAGATCATGGATGCCCTTCTTTCCGGTAAATATGACCTGAATAAAACAGCCGTAGTCATGACTCAGACCGGTGGTGGCTGCCGTGCTTCCAATTACATTGCCTTCATCCGCAGGGCACTGAAAAAAGCCGGCATGGAACAGATTCCGGTTATTTCCCTGAACTTAAGCGGTCTGGAAAGCAATCCTGGCTTTAAGCTTACATATCCCCTTGTAAAAGCCGTCGTTTATGCAGCTGTATTTGGTGATATCCTGATGAAATGTATTTACAGGATGCGTCCATATGAGCTTGAAAAGGGAATCGTAAACAGAAAGCACAAAATCTGGGAGCAGAGAGTGATTGCCTTTGTATCCGGAAGTTCTTTAAGTCACAGTCAGTTCAAGAAAATGTGCAGGGAAATGGTTCATGATTTTGATACCATCCCTATCAGTGATGAAAAGAAACCAAGAGTAGGTATTGTAGGCGAGATTCTGGTCAAATTTCTTCCTGCTGCCAATAATCATCTGGCAGACCTTCTGGAGTCTGAAGGTGCGGAGCCGGTTGTTCCGGATCTGATCGACTTTATGAGCTACTGCTTCTATAACCAGAATTTCAAAGCAGACAACCTTGGCTTTAAGAAATCCAAAGCTTTCTGGGGCAATGTAGGAATAAAGGCTATCGACTGGATGCGTAAAGCCGCTAATGAAGCCCTTGCCCAGAGCCGGCACTTCCATCCTACCGCAGATATCCGTGATCTTGCCCGGATGGCAGAGCCTATCGTTTCTGCCGGTAACCAGACCGGTGAAGGCTGGTTCCTTACAGGAGAGATGATGGAGTTGATCCACGGTGATGTTCCAAATATTGTCTGCATCCAGCCTTTCGGCTGTCTGCCTAACCATATCGTAGGAAAGGGTGTTATTAAAGAGATCCGTAGGGAACATCCGGAAGCAAATATTGTTGCCATTGACTATGATCCAGGAGCCAGCGAAGTAAACCAACTGAACCGTATCAAGCTGATGCTTTCCACAGCCCAGAAAAACCTGAAAAAACAACAGGATAAAGAAGCCTGAAGCAAAAAACCAGGAATCGCCCTGCAGGTGATTCCTGGTTTTTTCTGCTATTCTTTATTGCCTGTCTTTCTTTATCTTGTTTCTTTTATACCAGTCTGAATTTCACAGCCATCTTTTTCAGATAACGTCCTCCCGGCATCATGGCAAACTCTGCATCAGAAGGATGACTTACTTTCAGATAGAATACAAAATACACTGCCATACCTGCAAGCACGCCCAGCCCAAGACTGATCACATTAGAATGAACTACTGCATATACCAGATAGTAAACCCCACCGGCTGCAACTGCCATCGGTACGCTTGCCAGCAGCGGATACAGATAGGCTTTTCTCCATGGATTCTTATAACCCATGTACTGCTTCATCGCCCGTTCATTTAAAATACACATTACAATGGCATACACGATCATTGCGATCACAATGGTATATACCCCAAGATTTGTAACAAACATCAGCACAGCCATCACGATCACATCTGCCACAAGAGCAATAGCTGCATGGAACATAGGAATATTCGGCTTTCCGATTCCCTGAAGCACACCATTGGAAATATTGGAATTGCCATTCAGGATAATGGTGATCACGCCAAGGATCATCAGCTCCCCTGCCACACCATTGGTCCTTGGGAACAAAAGTCTTGTGATAGGTCCTGCAAGCACTGCCAGCCCAACAGAGCAGGGAATGGAAATAAACATACTCAGCCAGGTGGCCTTATCAATCTTCTCTCTTGCTCCATTCATATCACGCATTGCATAATGAGCGGATACTTCAGGGATCATGGAAGTCGGTGCTGTACTTGCCAGAGTAAGAGGAATATTGATCAAAGTCATATAAAAGCTGTACTCTGCATACATAGTCTGAATAGTATGGTCATCCAATCCCTTCAGTCCATCAATACCAGAATACATATAACTGTTAATGGTTCCATTTACATTGTAAATAAACGCACTGAGCACAATAGGCATTACCACAAGGATAATATTCCGCATCACATCCCCTGTGCTGCTGCTTTCGGAAGCATGATCATTCTGAATCCTTTTATTAATCGTTCTCCGGTTAAGCTGATAAACAAGAAGCATAAAGATCAGTGCTGAAAACACACCTGCACCTGTACCCATCGTAGCACCTGCAGCTCCCCAGGACTGAACAACCACATCACTTTGTCCGCTGAAATGGCTGATCATAACTCTTGACATCGCAAGCGCCATCACAGCCACAAAAATCTGTTCAATGATCTGTGAAAGGGAAGTAGGCATCATATTTCGGTAGGCCTGAAAATATCCTCTGAATACGCCAAGAATACCGGACAGAAAAATAGTAGGTGCCAGCATGCGAAGAGGAAGTCTTGCACCGGACATGGAATCAGGTACCAGTATAGGAGCCCCAAAGTAACATAATAGTGCAACAGCTCCGCCTGCCAGAGATACATAGATCAAAGCACATTTAAAAACCTTCTGTGCGTCCTTATATCGTTTAAACGCGATCTTTTCAGCCATGATCTTTGATACAGCTTGCGGAATACTAAAAGATGCAATCATCAGCAGAATAAAATAAATATTCTGTGCATAGGAAAACATTGCATAGCTGTTGCTTCCCAGAGTACTGGACAAAGGGCTTTTATACAGCATTCCAATAATCTTGGAGATCAGTGCTGCCACCATAAGAAAAGATGCATTTTTTACAAGTGTATTATCGTTCTTTTTACTCATAGTATCTATATTCCTTTAAATTTATTCCCCGGCAGAAACGTTCTCGATCTGCCAGTCAATGGGGGAAAGTCCGTTTTTCTCAAGAAATTCATTTGTCTTGCTGAAATGGCCGCACCCGAAAAAGCCTCTGGATGCAGACAGAGGACTGGGATGGGGAGCAGTCAAAACCAGCTGCTTTGGATTGTCAAGCATAGACTGCTTGGTCTGTGCAGGTCTGCCCCATAACAGGTACACAATGGGTCTGTCCTGCTCATTCAGTGTACGGATCACCGCATCCGTAAATTGCTCCCATCCGATCCCTCTGTGGGAATTAGCCTGATGAGCGCGTACTGTAAGTACTGTGTTCAAAAGCAACACCCCTTGTCTGGCCCACTTTTCCAAACATCCATTATCCGGAATATAGCATCCGCAGTCGTTGTGCAGTTCTTTATAAATGTTGACCAGAGACGGAGGGATATCTACGTCCTTACGCACAGAAAAACAAAGGCCATTGGCCTGCCCATCATTATGATATGGATCCTGTCCCAGGATCACCACCTTTACCTGATCCAGTGGTGTAAAGTCAAAAGCATTAAACATATCCTGCGGCGGTGGAAATATTTTTCTTGTCTGATATTCATTCATTACAGTCTTATACAGTTTAGCATAATACGGCTGATGAAATTCATCTTTCAGTGCTTCCAGCCATGCGCCTGAAATTGCCCCCATTTTCCTACCTCTCTCTCATAGTTTTTCACAAAAATCTTTTTCTATAAGTTTGTTCATGTTTATTTAATTCGTTTATTTAACTGTTTATTTAATTCGTCTTTTTTCCTTCTGTCTGTTTACCGTCTCACAGAAATCCCACGATCTGCCAGATAATCCTTTACCTGACGGATCTCCAGTTCTTTATAATGGAACAGCGAAGCAGCAAGTGCTGCGTCTGCACCGCCTTCAGTTAAAGCATCATAAAAATGCTCCAGTGTACCTGCACCACCTGATGCAATCACAGGGATAGATACGACCTGTGATATAGCTTTTGTAAGCTCTATATCGTATCCTGCCTTTGTACCATCACAATCCATGCTGGTAAGAAGAATCTCCCCTGCTCCCAGTTCCTGAGCTTTTTTTGCCCACCATACAGCATCGATCCCTGTATCCAGCCTGCCGCCATGCTTATAAATATTCCATCCTCCATCCGGACGGCGCTTTGCATCTATGGCAAGCACTACACACTGGCTGCCAAACTTCTGTGCTGCTTCCCGGATCAGTTCCGGACGGTCAATGGCAGCGGAATTAACTGAAATCTTATCTGCGCCTTCCCGAAGAAGCTTCCGAAAATCCTCAACTGTACGAATACCGCCTCCTACAGTAAAAGGAATAAATACGCTTGCTGCTACCTGACGTACCATGTCTACCACTGTATCACGGTCCTCACAGGAGGCTGTAATATCAAGAAATACCAATTCATCTGCTCCTGCCGCATCATAGGCTTTTGCAATCTCCACCGGATCTCCTGCATCCCGAAGATCTACAAAATTTACTCCTTTTACAACACGGCCTTTATTTACATCCAGACAGGGAATAATTCTTTTTGTAAACATACGTCAGTCCTCCCTTCCAATCTGTGCAAAATTCTTAAGGATCTCCAGTCCAAAGCGGCTGCTTTTCTCCGGATGAAACTGGCATGCAAATACATTATCCTTCTCTACAGAAGCATGGATACAGGTACTGTAATCCGTTACAGCCTTTACAATCTCCGGCTCATCAGCCTGCAGATAATAGGAATGAACAAAGTATACGTATGTATCCTCCGGGATTCCTTTAAAAAGCCGTCCTTCATGCTGAAGATGAAGGGAATTCCATCCCATGTGCGGGATCTTCAGTCCCGGACATGGCGGGATACGTAGAATCTTCCCTTTCAGGATCCCAAGACCTGGCACCCCCGGTGTCTCCTCACTGCTTTCAAATAGAAGCTGCAGTCCAAGACAGATTCCAAGGAAAGGGGTCTTCTCCTGTACAATCTGTCGGATCACAGGAACCAGTTCATAACGGTTAAGATTCTCCATTGCATCTCCAAAGCTGCCCACTCCGGGCAGTATCACTTTATCAGCATTCAATAATGTATCCGGATCTCTGGATACCACCGTTTCCTGTCCCAGATAATGCAGTGCTTTTTCAACGCTGCGTATGTTGCCAGCGTCATAATCAATAATACCAATCATAATATTTTCTCCTCGATTTCAGTCAATTCTGTTACAAGCCACCGTCGGTTATTATCAAAAAATTAACTGTTCCGTATCTTCACAGCTATAAGAACCATTTATTCGTTGAATATCATAACACATGAAAAACACTTTGTCGATATTATCCACGCAATGCAAATACTTAGATATTGTACCAGCTGTGCAATTAATTTCGGTGAATTCTTGGCGAAAGGTATCTGCAACAAATAAAAAACTATATATATGTAGTAATTTCAAATGATTCCATATCTTACTGTAAGATTATCGGTTAATAACAGTTCTGATAATGTCTGCAAACTTTGCATGGGAAGACTGCCGATCTGCAATAGCTTCTTCCAGGGTCTTTTTGCTATACACGTCCTTCACCTGTTCCACTGTCCAAATGTCCCCGAACTCTTCCATTGTTTCAATAAAAGTGTTAATATCCGAAAGTTCCCCTGTATAACCATGATGTAAAATAAAATCATCCAAAGCCACATCAAAAGTTCTGAAGGACTGTACAACATGAATCAGTTTCTCTTTGTAATCGCTATCCTCCGGCGAGATTTTCTGCCCCTGTCCTGCAAGGGATCGTGCATATTTGTCCATATACTTATCCTCTTCCTTCTCCATGTGAATATGTAATTGTTTAGCAGCTGTTTCGTACTTTCACAGTTATCTTCTGAATAGTTACATTGTTTACAATACAAATTTCTTTGCTCCCGGTATCCTGAGTATTTTAACCCTGCAATTTATCCCTTTCGTGTCCCAGATCATCAGGTAAACATGGAAATCCACATCATCCTGGGCAGTAGTAAATGGCTCTTCCCGCAATATATCCACCTGGATATCCTGATCCCTGATGCTCATATTCCTTTTTATTTGTTCAGCTTTTTCCAGCAATTTTTTTAGTTTATTATCTGCCTCTGCCCCAAAAGAGCGGGCAGGATAAGTACCGGCTGCATGCTTTATTTTCTCTGTAAGAAGACGTACCACTGCCTGATGCTTTCTTTTATGAAGCGCCCCAGCTACCATCCTGGCCATAAAAGGATAAGGCAAGCGTTTATACAACTTGAGAAGCCTGAGCAGGGAGGCATCCTGTATTTCCTTTGACAGGTTATCCATCACTTTAAATGCAGCCTCTGATGGCATCCAGGGATTTTCTCCCGGAACAATGTATTGCTCCGGTACAGCTGGATAGCAGCAATAATTCAAAGGAGGGAAGTTGGCCAGATGTGCCAGACAGATTTCTTCCTCTGTGCAGAATTCTTCTCCCAGATACTCCAGCTTATCCCTGATAATGGCAATCCTGTACTCCAGCTGCCTGAGATATTCATATCCCTTCACCCAGAAATGCCCAATCTCTCCGTAATCATACAAATGTACTTCCAGTTCCAGCTTACGGAAAAACAGGGTAACTACGTTCTTTCCCTGCCATACTGACAATACATATCCCTGGCCTTCCCTGCTCAGAGAATAATCCAGTTCTCCTTCATAGTCTTTCTGATATAAGCCTGTAATTCCTGCATTCACAAAAACAAGAAAGCTTTCTACTGCATCATTCATCAGGTAAACCAGCCGAAGCCGATCTGTATTTTCATTTTCCGGAATCAGAAGCTCGAATTGATGCTGTTCCAACAGATCCTGAAGCAATTCAATTGTATCCTTCATAAATATCGTCTTCCCCTTTTTTCATGAGGAAATTCCTGTAGATTTACACAAGAATGCCCCGTCATAAAAGCGGCCAGCATTCAATTATGCCGACCGCCTTTAAGTCCATAACTGTTCAGGCTCTCCTCACATACTGCCTGCTAAACAGCTACATTAATTCATAAACTTCTTAAGTTCATCCAGGAAGGTACTTACATCCTTAAATTCCCTGTATACAGAAGCAAAACGCACGTATGCTACTGCATCCAGATCCTTCAAATGCTCCATAACGATCTCACCGATCCTGGTACTGGAAATCTCCTTATCCTCTGTATTAAAAATAGCAGCCTCAATGGAATCCATCATAGCTTCTATCTTGCCAATAGGGATGGGCCGCTTATAACAGGCACGTAATACCCCTCCCTGGATCTTGGCTCTGCTGTACTGCTCCCTGTTCTGATCCTTCTTGATCACAGTCAGCGGTATATTCTCCACCTTTTCATAGGTGGTGAATCTTCTGCCGCAGGAATCACAAAGACGACGGCGGCGAATGCCATTAATATCCTCTACAGGTCTGGAATCAACTACTCTGGTATTATCCTGATTACAATATGGACATCTCACAGGTGCTCCCCCTCTCTCCTCTGATATGTAGTTTTCTTTCGTTATTTACATATATTACGTACATATTAAACAATAACACTTTTTTCTGTTCTTTCCTGAATTATACTTTATTTTCAAGAATTCTGTCAATATATATCCGTACCTGATGATTAGGTTGATGATTAGATTCATAACCCTTTCATTTATGCATATATTGTAAGAAAAAGTGATTTTATATGCGTATCTGTGAATTAAAACAAAAGGAGATCATCAACACCTGTACCTGTAAAAGCCTGGGCTGTGCCACAGATGTGGAATTTGACTGCTGCTCCAGTCGTCTGACTGCACTTGTAGTGCCTGGTCCCTGCAGATTCTGTAGTTTTTTTGGTCATGAAAGCGAATATGTGATCCCCTGGGAATGTATCCGCCAGATTGGCGAAGACATTATCCTGGTGGAAATACAGGAGGACAAATGCCTGCGTAAACAGTAATTCTTACTCTGCCTTGCCCTCTTTTGTCAAGGTCTTATATTTTTTATATTTTTCCGGAAAAAGTATATTTATCCTCCTTGGTGGAATCATCTGTAGTAACCAAAGACAATAAGGAGGATGCATAAATGGCACTTAACAAAGTAGAAATTTGCGGGGTCAATACAGCGAAGCTTCCGGTACTTACGTCAGAAGAAAAAGAAGAGCTTTTTCATCGGATCAAGGATGGGGATGCTGCTGCCAGAGAGCGTTACATCAAAGGCAACCTGCGCCTTGTACTCAGTGTGATCCGCAGATTCCAGAACAGCAACGAAAATCCTGATGACCTTTTTCAGATTGGCTGCATTGGTCTGATCAAAGCCATTGACAACTTTGACACCTCCCTGCAGGTAAAATTCTCCACTTATGCAGTGCCTATGATCGTAGGGGAAATCCGCAGATATCTTCGTGATAACAACAGCATCCGGGTCAGCCGTTCCCTTCGTGATATTGCCTACAAGGCTATCTATGCCAAAGAAAATTATGTGAAACAGAATTTGAAGGAGCCTACCATTACAGAAATCGCCAAAGAGATCGGAATAGATAAAGAAACCATTGTCTATGCGCTGGATGCCATCCAGAATCCGGTAAGCCTGTTTGAGCCTGTTTATACGGAAGGCGGAGATACTCTTTACGTTATGGATCAGATCAGTGATAAAAAAAATAAAGAAGAGCACTGGGTAGAAAATCTGGCTCTTCAGGAAGCCATGGAACACCTTGGAACAAGAGAACGGCATATTATCAATCTTCGCTTTTTTGAAGGAAAAACCCAGATGGAGGTAGCTGAAGAAGTGGGCATTTCCCAGGCGCAGGTCAGCCGCCTGGAAAAAAGTGCCTTAAAAATAATGAAAAATTATTTAAGATAAGATATGCATTGCCAGGGTATCCGAGCCTGCAGTTTTACGATCTGTCTTGTATAAGGATGTATGAAGCAAAGCTCTCCTGCATGAAGCATTAGCCGTTTTGCCCCATCTTCTTTACCATAAACTTTATCGCCAAGCAGTGGATGTGCTGTTGCAGAAAAATGCACACGGATCTGGTGGGTGCGTCCTGTTTTCAGATGACAGCTTACACAAGAGATATATTCTTCTGAAAGCTTTTTCTCCCAGAGCAGGGAATATAAGGTTTCTGCTGACAGCCCTTCCCCTTTTGGAAGTACACACATCTGATTTTTGCAGCCTGGTTTCTTTCCTAAAGGCAAAGTAATCTGTCCTGATTCCTGTTCCATCCTGCCGTGCACAAGAGCATAATAAGTCTTTACCAGCTGCCCTTCCTGCCTTTGCTTCCAAAGTCTCTGGGCAGTTACAGGATCAAGGGCAAAAAGAACGATCCCGGAAGTATCCAGATCCAGTCTACCGATCTGACGCACAGTAATATTTCTTCCTTTTTGAAGAAAATACCGAACCACCTGATTTCCCAGATGATCCGTATAATGTCCCCTGCCCTTGTGGCAGGCAAGCCCTGACGGTTTGTTCACTGCCAGCAGATATTCATCCTCATAAAGGATCTCCAAATCCGGAAAATCCGTAAATTCCTTATTCTTTTCTTTCTCAAAGGGTTCTGCTGCAACAATTTCTCTTGCAGCTTCTTCTCCTGCTGAAGCCTGTTCCGGACTGTGTGCTTCCCTGAAATTTACCTCCAGAAGCTGCCCCGGCTTACCCGAATCCGTAACACGGCACTTTTCTCCATCCAGGCAGATCCCGGATGGCAGGAACTTCTGTCTGCTGATCTGCTTCTTTGTAAAGCCTGCTTCTTTTAAAAGCTGACCTGCACTTTTCCCGGCATCCCCTTCCGTAAGCACATAAGACCATCCGCTCAAAGGGTTTCTACCCCAAACAGGCGGCAGATCTCCCCCAGCGGATCTGACTTTGTATCTGCTGCAGGCACATATGCCTTGAACTGCTTCCAGTAAAATCCTGCTACAGGCAGAAGATACAGGATATTACGTACATATTCATCCAGAACAATTGCATCCTTCAAAAATAATCGATAGCTTTGTGCACAGGGACCAAGAAGATAGATCCTGCCCTTAACTTTGTTAAGCTTCTCTTTTACCACTTCATCCGGAGCCAGATCTGCATTCACCAAGATACTTCCATCTTCCGGGTAAAGCATAAGCTTAACATCCATGCTGTTATTCTTATCTTTCACACTGTCACATACCAGATATTTCCTGCCATCCAGTTCTACCAGCTCTCCATTTGTCTGCTGCTGTTGGATCATTACAGGAAGAGGCCTTACCTTTCCCTGATTCTCCATTCCATAACCGCCTGTGCCTGGAATGACAGCCGGATAAAAAATCTGGTCAAATAAAGACAGGCCTTTGATCCATTTGCCTGAATCCTTTTCTTTTAATACAGGCAGAAAATCCAGATCCACCAGGATCTTTTCTTTTGCAGGGCAGGTCATTGCCATATAATACTGCTGATATCCCTGACTTCCCAGTACCAGGCAGGTATCAAAGGTCTGGCTTCCCCAGATCCTGTGCCATTCCCGTTCCATCAGCAGATCCATATGTTCCTTCGCAGGAGCACAGCTTTTGTACACATCCGGATTCTTTTCCATACATCGGTAAAAAAGGAAATCCTCTTCGTCCATGGTCATACGGCCTCTGTACATCACCCGGACAAGGGCATCTTCTCCGGAAACAAAATCCCTGAATTCTTCTTCGTCTGCTGTCCAAGAAGAAAGGATCACAGTATCCATATCTTTTTCCTGAAGCCTATTAAGCAATTGTCTGGTTATAAATATATGTTCTCTGCTATCCTTCCAGCTGGTAAGCACCAGAAGCTTTTTTCTCGCTCTTTCACGAAGAGACAGCACAGACACTTTCTGTGAGCCATCTTCTTTTCCAAGCAAAAGCTCTGTCAATTCTCCTACTGCATGTTCCGGATCCTGGCATACCAGAACTTTTCCTTCATAAATACCTGCAAGCCTGGTATCCTCTTTCAGCCCTTTTACAGCTGTTTTTTCATCCTGTGCAAGGATATAATCTGCTTTTAGTATTTCCCTTGCAAGCATAGATACCCCTTCCACATCCATCCGGTTATCCTTTTCCCAAAGCTGGGAGCCTGTATAAAAATATTTCTGTCCTTTTCTTTTTACAAAAGCAACAGGAAATGGAATGCTGCTTACGATATATGCGGCACTGGCTGCCGCTTCCCAGAATCCAGGAGAATCATGTTTTACACTATTCCCCCCGGAAGTAAGCTTCATGGAGCCTTTCTGACAGCAAATGCAGTCATACTGTTTTCCGTATGTGTGCTCCACATATTGAAACATCTTATGAGGCAGTTCTCCTGATTTGCCTGTCTTACTGTCCCACACAAAAAGGATTCGGTTTTCCTGTATATCCTTTTCCAGTTCTTTGCTGTATGGATAACGTTTTTTCAGTTCTTCCCCGTTTTCCTTAATATATTTCAGGGCAGACCTTTTTACAGATTCATAATCCTCTATATTTTCTTTCAGATATCTATCCATCTCTCTCATAGGATTGCCCTCTCAAACTCTGCGTAAACATTCTGATTATATGCCTGGGGCTCAAACTCTGGATAAGCTTCTTCCCTGAAATTCCCATCCAGCATGGGAAGCTTTAAAGCCTTTGCCTCCAGGACAGGAAGTGAATCAGCCCCCTGTGTATGTGTATGCACAAAAGCTGTGCACAACTTCAGAAATCCGAATGGCTCCGCCACATAGCCGGTCATGGTAACACACTCGGTAAGCCCCTCTTCCAGAAGCAGCTTTTCCAAATCCTTTCTTTCGTTACCATCACCCAGGATATAAAGATGACTATTTTCATTTTCATGGACATACGCTTTAAAATTACGGATCAGTCCCTGAAAATCCTGCTCTTTTTTCAGACTCCCCATAGCAGCATAATTCTTTTTCCCAGGATCCGGTACCAGAAGCAATTTTAAAGCCGGTCCTGCCTCCCCGGTCTTTTGTCTTTCTGCTATATAAAAGTCCTGGCCCTGGTAATGGATCTGCTGTTGTTTTCCAAGATCCTGGCTGATCCTGGTAATGTCCACAAAGCTTGTCCCATATTCTGCATAAACTGCATGCTCTACAAACGGAAGCATTGCTGTGATCACATTTTTTTCACTGGATAAATTGATCACATAGTCAAACCTGGCATCTCCCAAAAGCCGTTTTGCCTCCCTTTTATAAAAGGCAGCAAGAGAAGGATCCTTTCCTTTAGAAAAAGCATAAAGACCTTTTTCTTCATAGGTTCCGTTTTCCGGCTGTCCCCGATATAACACACGGGCTCTTTGATCCAGACTGCAGATCCGCTGTTCCGGCTCATCTCCGGAACCTCCGGTAAGCAGGGTTACATCATATTTGTTGTAATCCAGAAGCTGCAATAGCTCCATAAAGGAAAATGTGCCATGATTTTCTTCCATTTCTCCCGGGTAAAGCAACAGCCGTTTTTTATTGATTTCCCCGCAGGAAATGGCATGCTCAGAGCTTTTTCCCCGAAATACCACATCCACAATACGGCTGCACACATCCCCGTCATCCCTTGGACATGCCCATGCAGCTTCCCTTTGGTACTTATCCATATAAGTCTCCATCGCCTTGTCCACATCATGGATCATTTCCCCCAGCTGCCTGTGATTCCTTGCAATCGGGCCCGGCAGCTTGTCAATCCCAAAATAGAGTCCCCGATAGCCCAAATACTCATCCAGATCCGGGATAAAGAAAAGCACAGGACGTCCGGAAACAAGAAAATCAAAATAAATACTGGAATAATCAGAGATCAGAATATCCACTGCTGATAACAGTTCATTGGTGTCAATGGTTGCCGGGATAAACTGCCCGGTGATCCCCTGGTTTTTCTTAATATGGTAATATACGATCTGATGAGGCTTTACAAGCACCTGATACTTACTGGTATCAATATTTGCCTCTACTGTATGGATCAGTTCAAAATAAGCATCCAGACTGGTATCCGGACTGCTGTATTTGCTACCTTTCCAAGTAGGTGCATACAAGATCAGCTTCTTGGATGGATCGATCTTTACACCGCTTTTTGACAATTTGTCCATAATAATCTTACGGTCTGTATGGAAAAAGCGGTCATTTCTGGGCTGTCCCTCTTCCAGGATCTTTCCCTGATAAAGCCCTTCCATCTTGAAAGCCTGCTGATAGATCTGAGTCATAAATGGATTAGGTGAGATCAGATAATCCGCTGCCAGCAGATTCCTGGCTGTATTCCCTGCGCTTACCTTACCTGCAGGTATGTCAAAGCCAAGAGTCTTTAACGGGATCCCATGCCAGGTATCAAGGTAGATCTGCCCCTCTCTTTTTGTAAAAAATCCAGGAAAGCTTACATTATTGATCAGATATTTGGCAGTTGCCAGATATTCTCTGTATTCTACAGACTGGCGGGAAATGAATTTTACATTTTCATACTCTTTGTAAAGCTCCATCTGGTACTGATTATCCTGAAAATCGTCAATGACCCAGACATGGACATACTCTGATAAGTCCGCCTGGGTCAATAAATACCGAAACAAAGCATAAGGGCTGCAGGTCATGCCCCTGCCCCCAAATGCCTCATATAAAATACATTTTTCTTTGATCGGGCTGTTTTGCCAAAAATCCACATAAACTGCACGCATTTCCTCGTTCAGGTTCAGCCTGCCCTCTTCCCTTGCATCTTCGATTGCCTGTTCAAGCCCTGATGTTTTATCCTCTTTCTTTGCTTCTTTAACACTGTTTTTCCCAAAGCCTAACAGTTTCTTTAATTGTCCAAACCCCTTCATCTGCTACGCTCCTACTCTTTCATCAACCGGTTAAACAGATCGTTCCATGCTACCACAGCTTTATCAATATTAAAATCTGCTGATTTTTCAATAGCATTCCTATGCATCTGATGGCGCAGTTCATCATCATGAGCCAGCTTCAGCATTGCTTCTGTAAACTTGTGGGTATCAAAGGCTTCCGGAAGGAAGCCTGTCTTCTGGTCATCAATGATCAGATCCATTGCCCCCATATGATAAGCGATCACAGGAAGACCAAATTCAAAGGCTTCCATGATCACCATAGGCCAGCCTTCCCATCTGGATGGAAGCAGAAATACAGAAGAATTCAGATAGTATTTCTCCGGCTCATTGGTATAGCCGATAAAATGAACCCTTTTATCTACATGGCGTTTCCTGGCCTCTGCCAGGATCTCATCCCACAGCTCCCCATCTCCGATAATATCCAGCTCCCATTCATCATCCTGCTTACAGAATTCTTCAAAAGACTGCATCATCAGATCAAGCCCTTTTGCATATACAAAACGGGTAGCCATCAGAAAACGCTTGGCATCCGGATTACATTTCTTTTCGCTGACAAAGCTTCTTGGATTGATCTTAACTTCTGTATCGATCCCAAGGAATTTCTGGTAATCCCGTTTATCATAGTCGCTAAGCACAATATAACGGTCAAGCTGTGGCAGATATTCCTGAAGCAAGCACTCCTGTTTCCAGAAAACAACCTTCGGTACATCCACATATCCGCTGTAGCAATTGTGCTGCCAGCCAATGGTCTTTGCGTTCAGCCTTGGTGCGATCATCCCCAGACGAAGACTTAATGCAGCAGTGGTAATAATGATGTCATAATCCTGCTGGTTTAAGTATTCTACCCATCTATCCCTTGTTTTTTTGGGAAAAAGTGCATCTCCCAGAATATGATTGAAGCATTTTTTATTAAAAATACCGTAATTCTCGTTTAATTTCTTGATCACAAACCTGGCACCAAATGCAGGGGTCCAGTGTCTGTCCACAAAAGCATCATTGTCAATAAAATCCACTTTAATGTCTTCGCTCATATGGTACATGGTGCGGTCTTCTCTGAAGCGGTCCTGATAAACCATAATCGTCACGTCATGTTCCTTTACAAGCTCATTGGCAAGAAGCGTAACTACACGCTTGGTGCCTCCCAGATCAAATATTTTCGTCACCCAGATACAGATCTTCATTTACCCCTCCTATTTTGTGATGTGGAAATAATCCAGTACACGCTGACAGTAATTATCACACACATTATGAGTCTTCTCTCGTACTGCCTTTCTTTTTGCAGCATATTCATCTCTGCCATCCTTCACATCCAGAAGGAACTGCTCAAACTGCTTTACATCATAAATATGCTCTCCTGGCATATACTCCAGAGGATCCTCAAAAACCCAGCCTCTTGATTGTGTATATTCTTTATAATCATCCAGTGTAAAGCCAAGCGGCCGGTCAAGGAGCAGATAATCAATGGCAACCGATGAATAATCAGATACCAATGCATCTGCACAATGGATAAATTCATAAAGCTGAAGGCCTTCTTTTTCCAGGTCACTGTTCTCCAGATATACAATATTGGTAAGCACATTTTCCCCGAAATCATAAGGGATCTGAAGATAATGACGCTTGATCACCACCAGGATATGGTTCTCCTTACAGAACTTATTCAGATCCAGAAGCTTCTCTCTGTCATCAATAATAGGAATATTAAATTCATTGTTCAATGTTTCTTCATTCAGTCTCTCGCTGGTGGCATGACGATAGGTAGGCATCCACAGCACCAGTTTATCACTTCCGGAGTCCTTCAAAAGTCTCTCTTTAAATCTGTCTGCCCCGGCACTTCCTTTCAGCATCAGATCATACCTGGGATACCCAAGGGGCAGGATTTTTTTGGAACTGCAGGCAAAGAACTCTTTCTTCGTCTCAATAAAAACGTCTCCCGGAACAAGACAATAATCAAAAAACACTTTTCGGTTATTCTTATTTGCCTTATAACCGCAGCCATGCCACAGATCGATAAACAGCTGGTTCTTTCTTGACATGCCGATCCAGTTAAATGCCTGGGTATAAAAAATATAACCTGAAGTAAGGGCATAACGATAGGCAATTGCCCTTCGGATCGTGGATCCTTTCTTAAAGCTTTGAACAAACTTTACATTGGGGGCCTGGTACTTTTCATATTTCTTCGGATCATGGACAAGCCATACCAGCTCATATTTCTGATTGTATCCATTCTCTACCAGATAATCGAATAAAGCACGTCCATTGTCTGTAAAATCATCATTTGTTTCAAACAGCATCCGGTTTGGATGAAGTGCCGGCGGAAATTTCTTCAGACGGTGGATCTTCCATCTGTCATAAATCACATAAGTACCCAGCGCCCAGACTTCGTCAAAAGCAGCCCTGGTTCCCTGTTCCTTCCGGATTTTATTAAATTTTCCTGTTACATTCTTTATCTTTGTGACAATACTCATCTTATCAAAACCGTTTTGCCGACGAACGGCTCCTTTCCTTCCCTAGTTTCTTACTTAATAGTCTTTCAGCTTTTCACGAAGCATAGTAGAGGAAGTATCCTTCGTATATGGCAGATATACCAGCTTTGCCCCAAGGGCTTCCATCTCTTTACCGGTCTTCTCCCAACGTTCATTCCCCTTCCAGTCATCACCAATATAGATCTCATCAAAACGTATCTTATCCCATATTGCTTTTTTGTCCAGGGTATCTGTGATCAGCACTTCATCCACATACCGGATCGCCCTTACGATCTCAGCCCTTTCAGCAAGTGGGATGATAGGTCTTTTATGCTTGTAGCTTTCAACCAATTCATCTGTATTTACCCCAACGATCAGATAATCACACCGTCTTTTAGCATTCTTGATCAGATTCAGGTGCCCAATATGGAACATATCATAGGTGCCCTGTGTATAACCGATTAATTTTCCCATTTTTCTCTCCAACTTATATTTTACATACATCTGATATTTAAAAAGTCCAGCAGCCTTCCCCTGTAATCCTTACAGGGATTATGCATCTCCAAAAGAAGCAGCTGCCGCTCCTTGGCGAACAGATCCTTTCCTTCTCTTACATGAGTGAGGAAAGTAAGAAGCTGCCCGAAATCATACACCTTTTCTCCTGGCATGTAAGCAAGTGGATCCTTAAATACAAAACCACGCAGCTGTCCATAAGCAGGCAGGTCTGTAAGTACAAATGCCATAGGACGATCCAGCAGCATATAATCCACTGCAACTGAAGAATAATCTGAAATCAGTCCATCACATACTCCAAGAAGACGATACAGCACAACATCTGCAGTTGCAAACATTTCATCTGTTACATACCGAATATTCTTATAACAATTCTCCTGCTCCCATCCCGTCTGAAGAGGATGCTTCTTGATCAGCAGCAGAATCTTCTCTTTGCCACAGTGCCGATCCAGCTGTGCCATCTGAGCAGGATCCTCTATTCCTGGAAGCTGGTAAGGCAGAGAAATCTCATTCTCACCATAACCAGTAAGCACACTTTTACGGAAAGTAGGCATCCAGACCACCACCTTGGTATCCGGTTCCACATGAAATCCCAGTCTTTCCAGGATTTCCTTCCGGTCATTTCCCGGATCCAGCATCCAGTCATATCTTGGATATCCCATGCACAGGATCTTTTCCTTTGGCCAGTTCCAACACTCAGACTTTGACCTGGCAAAAACCTGTCCCGGAACCAGACAGTAATCAAAGGCTGACATGGTAGTACTATGTGGAATATTCTTATTATCCAGAGACGCCCCTTTATATCCGCAGCCATGCCACAGATTCACTGTGATCTGGCCTTTTCTGTGGAAACGGTTCAGATCAGCGGAATTGTGGGAATAAAAGAAATAACCGGCAGTTGCTCCATAATAGAAAGCAGCAGGGCTGGAAAATCCACCCGGACTTTCTGCTGTAACAAATTTTACATTTTTATAATGCCGGCTCCTGAAATTCTTCTTTTCAGAAACCATATATATAATCTGGTATTTTTCATTATACCCTTTTTCTTCCAAATATTCAAACAATGCTCTTGGATTATCTGTAAAATCCAGCATTTCCCTGTTTTTAAACACGATCCTATTCTTTTTTGCCTGTCCATGCCTGGCCGCAAGTCTTCCCACCACATGCATAGACAGCTTGGATATCACCCGGTTAGAATAATATCCTGCACTTTTCATCAGGCCTTCATCCCTGATCTTCTTTTTTATGGCATTCAGATTCATTCTATCCCCTTATTTTTCAAATGAAGATTTCTCCGGCAGAATCCGGTCAAAAGCCTGGATCACCTTCTGTTTCATTCCTGGAAAATCCTCCAGCCTTGCGTCATCATTAATACAGATCATTTTAGCTGACTGGTGCTCCATGGTATCAAAAAGCATCTCGTCATCTCTGCCCATCACGCAGAACCGGCCGATTCCCGGAGACTGAGGCTCATACATACCTTCCATGCACTGCCAGTGCTTGACCACATACTGGTTCACATCAAAAGCTGTGCGAAAACGATTATGGCACAGCTTATCAAGTCTGTCTCCCTCTGCCTGCCAAAGCTTTTCAAAATAGCTTTTCAAAAAAGGGCTTGGCATGTGGGTATACTTAAATCCGGAAAACTCCTGATATGGATACATCAGTACATTACGAAGCACCATTTTTCCATATGCAGGGCTGAACCATTTTTTCCAGTTTTTACGGATCACTTCTTTTTTGTTGAAATGCATATTGATCAAAGCAGTATTGTTCATAAGAATATGGGCAAAGGGATCATCAATATTGTCCTGTGCCAGTGCTGTTTCAATACAGCAGTCCCTGGGCAGCCCATTTTTGAAAAAGTCCTCAGGCGCTGCCTTACGGATCAGAAACATATCATCATTAAAATATACAAAATGTTCACTTAATTCCTGGATCCTGTGCATATTCATCTCAATCGGATGGCTGCTGAAGGTAGGCAGATAATCTTTAGGAATATAATCTTCATGCCTGACGATCTGCAGCTTGGGATTAGAAGTATCCAGCCAGACCGGTACATGCCCCCAGGTAAGAAAATAAACCTTATTTACCCATGGTGCAAACTTTTCCACGCCACGGAACCAGTACTGCAGATTCTCCCAGTCTCTGTAACGGCTTTCTCCGTCATCATCCCTGGTATCCGGCTGATATTTCTTTCTCTGTGCGATCCAGGCAGGATCATTGCCATCTACCCATGGAATCACAAAATCGATTTTATCCATCTGCACTCTCACTTCCTGTTCACAAATCATTAAAGACAGTCTGTTTTCAACGGTTATACAGTTCTAAAAGCCTGTCTGCCTCATTATGTATATCAAAATGAGCTGCCACCAGTCTTTTTTTTGTTATTTGTGGTTCTTCCCTGCCACACCCCTTGTAAGACAGCACTTTTGCTGCCCAGGCTGTATTACTGTTCTCAAGGCTAAGACAGCATACCCTTTCTTCATCCAGAACCACCTCTCTTGTAATCCTGTCTGAAATCACACAGGGCAGTCCATTGGCCTGTGCTTCCACAAGAGTAAAGGGAAGCCCCTCAAACAGAGATGGAAAAAGGAACACATCCATAGCACAAAGACAGTCTTCCACATCTGACCGCACGCCTGCAAAGATAATCTGCTTCTCAAGCTGATACTCTCTGGCTTTTTCACGGATCCTTGGAAGAAGCTCTCCTTCTCCCACCAGTAAAAGCCTTACATCTAGCTCCATTTCCTGGATCTGTCTGAAAATCTCAAGAATCCTTTCATGATTCTTCTGAAGCTGAAATCTCCCTACATGGCCGATTACAAAACCATCTGTAAGTCCCAGTTTTGCCCTGGCTGCTTTTCGTTTCTCTTCAGAGAACAGAAAACGGTCTACGTCAATCGCATTGGAAAGCAAAACCACTTGCCCCTGTTCATAAGCCTGATCTCCAAACAGCCATCTTCCGGCCTTTTCACCACAAGCAGCCAGCACATCCGCATACCGGCTGATCTTAGGTCTGTTCCACTGATCCAGTATCCTGCGCAGCATCCCCGGTGCAGAAGCATTATGGGAATGTGCGATCACCTTGCCCACGCCTGCCTCTTTTGCCAGACGAAGGGGAAGGATATTGGCTGCGGAAAGCATATTTACATGCACCACGTCATATCTGCCCTCTGCAAGGATTTCCTTCATGGCTTTTACATAGCCGAAATAATCTTTTTTTACATTTGGCACCAGAAAAACCTGTCCACCCAAAGATAGTATCTCCTGATGAAAGGCGATCTCTCCATACATGGAAACGAAGTCAAACCGGATCCCCTTTAAGGAAAGCTGCCGGTAATAATTCATTACAAAGGCTTCCACTCCGCCTGGGTTATTCCCCATGCCGATCTGTAATACTTTCATACAAAACTCCTGCTTATTTTCCTGATCAGGCCATCATAGCCGGTATATTTCTTCAATGCATTGATCACCACACTAAGTACAAGAGAGATCAATAGGATTGCCAGCGGCACAAGTGCAAAATACTTTAAAGACCACAGATAGGACTTCAGGTAATCTCTCACAAAGGTATGTACAAGCCAGATATTTAAAGAATGCTTGCCAAGGAAGCCAAGCAGCCTTTTAAGGCCGGGGATCCGAAACACATATTCCTTAAGGAAAAGGATCAGGATAAATGGGATCAATGCAAACTGATATTCCCAGCAATAGGAAAAGGGCAGAAGCCGATAGCTTTGATATCCCCACAAAACCAGAGCTGCAAGCAGCACAAACTTCAGAAAGCCGCCTGCATACCTGCTGCCAAAAGGAACCCAGCTATGAAACCTGGCAAACACGTCCTTCTTGCAGCATACCATTCCCACAACCAGTGCCATTAAAAAAGACAAAGGAGATCTGCCTCCCTGAAAGCCAATATTAAGAAGCCTTGGCAGAAGAAAAACAAGACCAATGCAGGTCAAGCTGCCCATTTTCAGGATTACTTGTCCCAGAACCGGCACCAAAATGATAAAGGTAATGGCTGCTCCCATATACCACCAGGCTCCATTTACACTTTTGGTACCAAGAATCTCAGAAAGCCCAAGCGCATCTGTCAGGATCCCCGCAATCTTCTCCCAAAGGGTAATTCCCCATTTGCCATAGGAAAAGCCATTTCTGACTCCATACACAAGATAGGCAGGAACAACAAGAAACCAGTAGCCTGAACAAGTACTGAACAGATGCCTTTTTACAAAGGCACTGTCAGAAATCCGGTTATCAGGATTCTGGTTTCTTAAATATCCATACATTAGTCCGTATCCTGATACAAAAGCAAAAATACAGACGCAGATTTTCATATAAAGGGCCAGATGAATCACATTCTCTGCTGTAAACGGTGTAAAAAGGATCTCATATCCTGCAAACTTCTTCTCTGTGCGGTAGCAATGATGGAATACCATCATCAAAATAGCAATCCCCTTTAATGCAGCAGAATCTTCTTTTTTTAACCCTTCTCCCATATTCCCTCCATACTATGACCATCAAACAGTGACCTCTGATCAACCTCCGATCATCTGTTCATACTGTTCGGAAATCGTATCAATATCTCCATAAGATACTACTTTTCCTTTTTCAAGGATAATGGCCTTATTGCAAAGGCGCTTTACCTGCTCCAGGGAGTGGGATACAAAAAGCACCGTCACTCCTGAATCAAACATGCTTAATATCTTATTCTCGCTTTTCTTACGGAACTTGGCGTCTCCTACTGAAAGCACCTCATCCAGGATCAGGATCTTAGGAGATACCACTGTAGCAATAGCAAAACCAAGCCTGGATTTCATACCAGATGAATAATTCTTCACAGGTACATCCATAAAGTTTTTCAGCTCTGAGAAGTCTACGATCTCCTGATATTTTTCCTGGATAAAAGCTTTGGAATATCCAAGCATTGCACCATACAGGAAAATATTCTCCTGACCTGTATACTGAGGATCAAAGCCTGCTCCCAGTTCCAGAAGCGGAACGATCTTCCCATTTTTTGTCACAGTCCCTTCTGTAGGTTTAAACACTCCTGAAATCACCTTTAAAAGGGTACTTTTCCCTGCTCCGTTCAATCCAAGGATCCCTACCCGGTCTCCTTTATTCACAGTAAAGGTAACATCCTTCAAAGCCCAGAATTCATTGTACTGGATCTGGCCTTTTATCATCTTTATTACATAATCCTTCAGGCTGTCTACTTTTTCTTTGCTAAGGTTAAATTTCATGCTTACGTGATCTACAATGATCGCCGGTTTATCACTCATCTTCTCTTACTCCTTACCTCTTAAATATGAAGAATAAAATCGTCCTGCTTTTTCTTGAAGCATACAAGGCCGATCACCAGGCATAAAAGACTGAATGCTGTTGTATACATCAGATAATGCATATTGATAGGCTTTCCAAACACAGAATCCCTGAAGATCTTGATGATCCCGTAAAGAGGATTGTATTTCAGGATCCAGAACCATCCGCTCTTCAGAAGCTTCTCAGGATAATAGAAAATGGCACAGGTATACATGATGATCATCAGCAAAACAGACCATAAATACTCCATATCCCTGAAGAATACGCCAATGGTAGCAAGGATCATGCCGCATCCATAGGAAAGGATCAGAACCAGAATCAGTGCGATAGGTGCCTGAAGCAGATAGATAGTAGGCTTGATCCCAAGAACAATGCTTACTGCAGCCAGTACGATCAAAGAGATCAAGAATATAATATAGTTAAAAATAACTGTTGATAAGGGGTACAGGTACTTAGGCACATATACCTTCTTGATCATGGCTGAATTGGCACGTATGGACTTCAGTGCTGACTTGGTAGCTGTGGAATAATAGCTGTAGATCAGACGCCCTGTCAGAATATAAACAGGGAAGGTTTTGTCTGTATTGCCATACAGAGTACCAAATACAATGGTCAGAACGATCATGGTAAGCAGCGGCTCCAGAAGAGACCACACAATACCAAGATACGAACGCCGGTATTTCAGTTTGATTCCTTTTTTTACAAGCTCACTTAACAGAAATTTGTACTGTATAAGATTGTCGATGTATTTCTTCATTTTTACTTTGCTCCATCTTATGTCTTTTTTGGTTTCCTGAACCGTCATAGTATTGTAGCATATTATCAGACTGGTTGCAACGGTTGTAAAAAGCCGGCTATCTGTCCTTTCCCAGGGCAAGCCGGTTCATCTGGGTTGCCAGATAGCCTGCACCGTATCCATTATCAATATTCACTACAGCAATACCGTTAGCGCAGGAATTGATCATAGTAAGAAGTGCAGACAGGCCATGGAAATTCGCTCCATATCCTACAGAGGTAGGCACAGCGATCACAGGTCTGCATACCAGACCGCCCATCACACTTGCAAGTGCCCCTTCCATCCCGGCCACAGCTACTACACAGTTCGCCTTCTGTATCATATCCATTTTTGAAAAAAGCCGGTGCATCCCACTGACCCCTACATCATAGATCCGATCCACATAGGTTCCGAAAAACTCTGCGGTCTGGGCAGCTTCTTCTGCTACAGAAATATCAGCAGTACCTGCTGTGCACACAGCTACCCGGCCTTCGTGAAGCTTATCCGGCTTTTCAATCTTCAGGATCCGGGAAACCGGGTCATACTGTACCTGAGGAAGTCTTTCCCTTACCAGCAGATACTGTTTCTCACTGGCTCGTGTGCCAAGCACCTGCCCTTCTTCCTGATACAGTCTTTCGTATATGTTCAGCAGATGTTCATCTGCCTTGTTACTGCAATATACCACCTCTGCAAAGCCTGTACGGGCCTTCCGCCCTGTGTCCAGCTTTGCATAATCCATTTCCTTATATCCATCCTGTTTTAAGATCCGCTGGGCATCTTCCAGAGAAAGAGTACCCTCCTGAACCTGCTTCAGTATTTCTGTTAATGTCATTCTATCTATCCCTTCATGTTCCGGCAAAGTCTTATGCTTTCCTGTCTTACGAACCATATGATACGTATTTCTATTCACATAAATCAGCCTGTGAACAACAGTTTATAAATTCCTGTGAACAGTAATCATTATACATATTCCATGTCTGTTGTTCAATAAAAAAATGGGAGCTGCCACAGTATATCTTACCAGACAGCTCCCGGTTTTCAAGAATGCCTCGGCATTCTTGCTGCGAGGTGCGCGTCATGCAATTGCATGACATACTTCTCCTGCGCACCTCTGCAATCCTGCCGGAGGCTATATCAGCTGGGGGATTGACTCCCAGCTGATATAAATTGTATATATTATGATGTTACTTTACTGCTGCTTTTCTGTCACCAAGAAATCCGATAGATGTTTTGCAGATCAGCTTATCAAAGATCATAAACATAGCCGGCAGAACAAACAGAACAACGATCATACTAATAATGGCTCCACGTGCAAGCAGTGTGCAGATAGACCCGATCATCTCAACCTGAGAATAACAGGATACTCCAAAGGTGGCAGCAAAGAAGCTCAGTCCACTGCTGATGATAGACGGCATGCTGGTCTTATGAGCGATGCTGATGGATTCCATTTTGTCCTTACCACGCTGACGTTCCCTCTGATAACGGGTGGTCATCAGGATCGCATAGTCAACTGTAGCTCCCAGCTGAATCGCACCGATCACAATACTTGCCACAAACGGAAGGCTGACGCCCTGGTAGAACGGAATCGCCATATTGATCATAATAGCAAATTCGATCACTGCTACCAAAATGATTGGCAGGGAAATGGACTTAAACAGGAACATAATGATCAGGAAAATAGCTCCAATAGAGATTACATTTACCCTTACCAGGTCTGCATCTGTAGTATCCTGAAGGTCTTTCATAAGAGGTGCCTCTCCGATCACCATACCACTCTTGTCATAACTTTTCACGATCTTGTCAATGGCTTTGATCTGTGCATTTACCTCATCTGTAGCAGAACCATATTCGGAGCAGATAAATGCAAGCTCATAATCTTTTCCCTTGAAGATTTTCTTAATATCTTCAGGGATCATAGAATCCGGTATGGTAGGACCGATCAGGGAATTCATGCTGATGCTCCACTTCACACCATCCACTTGATCGATTTCATTCAGCATTTTCTGTTTTTCTTTGGAATCCATGTTCTTATCCATCATAATCATATGGATATTACTCATGTCAAAAACATTCTTCAGCTCATCGTTAGCCACATTGCTGTCCAATGTAGCTGGAAGGGATTCAGCAATATTGTAATAAATCTTTGTATGATTGTTTCCGTAAATTGCAGGTAATAAAAACACCAGAAATACCAGGATCCATGCTTTATAATGCTTTGTAATAAATGCAGACGGCTTATCCATCTTTGCCAGCAAAAGCTTATGCTGTGTCTTCTCAATCGGCTTATCAAAGAAAAGCACCAGGGCAGGAAGAATAGTCACACAGCAGATAACACCGATCACAACGCCCTTTGCCATAACAATACCCAGATCACGGCCCAGGGCAAAGGTCATAACACATAGGGCTATAAAACCTGCCACTGTAGTTACAGAGCTTCCGGCTACAGACTTGAAGGTATTGGCAATGGCATGACCCATGGCACGATTCTTATCTTCCGGAAATCTCTTTTTATTTTCCTCATAACTGTTCAGAAGGAAAATAGAATAATCCATTGTTACACCAAGCTGAAGGACAGCTGTCAGTGCCTGTGTAATATAGGAAGTTTCTCCAAAAATGATATTGCTTCCCAGGTTATACAAAATAGCAAGCCCGATACTAAGCAGGAACAGGAACGGAACCACAAAGGATCCGGATGTAAGCTCCAATACCACCAAACTAAGCACAGCTGCGATCACCACGTAGATCGGCAGTTCCTTCATGGCAATATTCTTAATATCCGTAACAACACCTGTCATACCACTGATAAAGCACTGCTTATTGGCAAGCTTCCGAAGCTCTGTCAGTGCATCCATGGCCTCATCCGATGATGTGGTATTATCAAACAACACCAGCATCATGGTTGCGTCTCCCTTGAAAAAGGCTTCTCTAAGATCCTGGGGAATCATCTCCACTGGCAGGCTGATATCTGCCACATCATCATACCAGAGAACATCTTTCACATGCTCTACCTGGCTGAATTCATCTTCCAGTTTCTGAATATCCTTCATCTCCATGTTTTCCACAACTACCATGGAAAAAGCACCCATTCCGAATTCATCCACCATGATATCCTGCCCCTTCACTGTCTCCAGTGTCTCCGGCAGATAACTGAGCAGGTCGTAGTTGACCCTTGTCTTCGCAATTCCGATCATAGACGGGAATACAAGCAACAGCCCGATCAGCAGAACAAGTACCTTATGTTTGGCTATCCACTTTCCTACTTTGACCATTTATGTCATCTCCTTAACGATTTTCTTCGTTGAATAGTATAACGCAAAATGACCAATAGTCAATATTATTTTTTTAAAAAATGAAAAATAGTCATTTTTTTAAAATCCAATGGCAATTCCAATCATTCTTACAACAAAAGCCACAATCCATGCGATCACACACTGTCCAACCACAACTCCTGATGCCCATCGTGCTCCCAATTCCCTTTTAATAGAGGCTATGGCAGCCACACATGGCGTATACAAAAGGCAGAAAACAAGCAGACTGGCTGCTCCCAGCGGATTCAGTATCTCGGCCAGGGATGCTGTTTTACCAAGCAGCACAGACAGCGTAGAAACCACACTTTCCTTTGCCATAAAGCCTGTGATCAATGCGGTTGAAATCCTCCAGTCCCCAAATCCGAGAGGTGCAAACAATGGTGCAATATAGCCAGAAACCACAGCCAGAATACTGTTCCTGGAGTCTGTTACCAGGTTCAGGTGCAGATCAAAGGTCTGTAAAAACCAGATCACAATGGTTGCAACAAAAATAACTGTGAAAGCTCTCTGAAGAAAATCCTTGGCTTTGTCCCAAAGAAGATGGCCTACATTCTTAGCTCCTGGCATCCGGTAGTTAGGAAGTTCCATTACAAAAGGAACCGCTTCTCCTTTGAACATGGTTTTCCCAAAAAGCAGCGCCATAATGATTCCTATAAAAATACCCCCAAAATACAAAAGGATCATTACAAGTGCGGCGTACTGTTTGAAAAAAGCAGCTGCAAAAAAAGCATAAATCGGAAGCTTTGCAGAACAACTCATAAAAGGCGTAAGCAATATGGTCATCTTCCTGTCTCGTTCTGAGGGAAGTGTTCTGCTGGCCATTACACCTGGAACCGTACATCCAAATCCGATCAGCATAGGCACAATGCTTCGCCCGGAAAGCCCGATCTTACGAAGAAGCTTATCCATAACAAAAGCAACCCTTGCCATATATCCGCTATCTTCAAGCAATGATAAAAACAAAAACAAAGTGACAATGATCGGAAGAAAGCTTAAAACACTTCCAACACCATTAAATATGCCGTCAATGATCAAAGAATGAAGCACCTTATTAACATTCCATGCCTCAAGTCCATGATCTACCATAGTTGTTAAACTGGTAATACCCATATCCAGAAGATCGGACAGTCCTTTGCCGATCACACCAAAGGTGAGCCAGAACACCAGCCCCATGATACCGGCAAAGCAGGGAAGTGCAGTATATTTTCCGGTAAGTATCCTGTCTATTTTTTCACTTCTTAAGTGCTCTTTACTCTCCCTGGGTCTTACAACCGTCTCATCACATACATTTTCTATAAAGTCAAAGCGCATATGTGCGATCGCTGCTGCCCTGTCCAGCCCTCTTTCACTTTCCATCTGTGAAACAATATGCTCAAGAGCATCTTTTTCATTTTCATCAAGCTGCAGTCTTTCCAGTATGATCGGGTCTCCCTCAGCCAGCTTGCTTGCTGCAAAACGAAGGGGAATTTGTGTCCGTTCCGCATGATCTTCGATCAGATGCATGACTGAATGCAGGCATCTGTGTACAGCACCGCCATCTTCATTTGCATCACAAAAATCCATCCGTCTTGGCCGTTCCTGATACTTTGCCACATGGATAGCATGGCTGATCAATTCATTGATTCCTTCATTCTTGGCCGCTGAGATGGGCACTACCGGAATTCCCAGCATTTCCTCCATCTGGTTCACAAGTATGGAACCCCCATTTTCCCTTACTTCATCCATCATATTCAGTGCAAGCACCATAGGAATATTTAACTCCATCAGCTGCATGGTAAGATAAAGATTTCGCTCTATGTTGGTTGCATCAACAATATTGATGATTCCTTTTGGATGCTCATCCAACACAAAATTTCTTGTTACGATCTCCTCACTGGAATAAGGTGACATAGAATAAATTCCCGGAAGATCCGTCACAAGCGTATTCTCATTTCCCCGGATCACGCCATCCTTACGGTCAACTGTCACCCCTGGGAAATTGCCCACATGCTGATTAGAACCTGTCAGCTGATTAAATAAAGTTGTTTTTCCGCAGTTCTGGTTTCCCACAAGGGCGAAGGTCAGCTTCTCCCCTTCAGGAAGCGGTGTTTCTTCTTTTTTGCTGTGAAACTTTCCACCTTCCCCAAGTCCGGGGTGAGGAATCGCTTTCTTTCTTTTATTAGGCGGTGCAGCTTTTGCATCCCGTACATTTTCCACAATGATCTTCTGTGCATCTGCCAGGCGCAAGGTTAATTCATAGCTATGTATCCTTAGTTCTACAGGGTCTCCCATGGGAGCATATTTCACCATGGTAACGTCAGCCTGTGGTATCAGTCCCATATCCAGAAAATGCTGTCGTAAAACCCCGTCTCCTCCTACGGACTGTACAGTAGCTGTTTTTCCAATAGGTAAGTCCTTTAATGTCATATTGCATTTCCTCTTTTCATAGTTGATAATTTTTATCATTTGTAATTTTTAGTGTAAGTCCCATCAAACCATTTGTCAACTACATCCATTTCTTCTTTTGCCAAAATCATGATTACACGGATTGTTCCGTGCTTTGCACTCCCACAATCCTTCCCTTTATTCGCATATTGCGGGATTAACACCCCGCTTTTATATTCCTTATTGATAAAAATAATTGACAGCGCTCTTCTTTTTTGCTATTGTATGGATACAATTAATTCCTGTGAGGGAGTGTTATTTTACCCATATACAACTTTTGCACTGTATATGGGATTTTTTATGGGTAAATCTATCATTAAACAAAGGAGATACTGATATGGAATGGAATTTACTATTTGTTTTTAACAGCGTACTGCTGGGAGTCGGACTGGCCATGGATGCCTTTTCTGTTTCCCTTGCCAATGGTCTGGCAGAGCCGGACATGAAGCCTGGTAAAATGCTTACCATAGCCGGTGTATTCGCAGGCTTTCAGGCCCTGATGCCTATGACCGGATGGATCTGCGTACACACAATTGCCAATTACTTCCAGTCTTTCCGTAAATTTATTCCCTGGATTGCTTTGATCCTTCTTGTGATCATTGGAGGGCAGCTTCTGATCAGTGGTATACGGCCAGATGATTCTGAGCATCCCCATACGGTCGTTGGCCTTAAGGCTTTGCTGGTTCAAGGTGTAGCTACTTCCATTGATGCACTTTCTGTTGGCTTTACCATTTCCGATTATGGCTGGGTCATGGCACTGGTCTGTTCCCTGATTATTGCTGCCGTCACATTCATGATCTGTATGGGCGGTCTGAAGCTTGGTAAGAAATTCGGTACAAAGCTCGCCGGAAAAGCAGAGATACTTGGCGGCATCATCCTGATCGCCATAGGTGTGGAGATCTTCCTCAGCAATATGTTTTAGAACGAAAAATCCCTGGAGCTGATAGGATATATCAGGCTCCAGGGGTTTTACTATTTCAAATGATTTCTTTGATCTTTTATTTTGATTTTATTTTGATTTTACTTTAATCTTAATAGATGCTTTCTTCCCATCGCCACGGACTGTGATCCAGGCAGTTCCTGCTTTTTTAGCAGTGACTTTTCCATTCTTATCAACAGTAACAACCTTGGTATTAGAAGACTTCCATTTCAGATTTGTAGTGGCTTTCTTTGGTTTCACAGTTACCTTCAGGAACTGCATACTGCCCTTTTTCAAAGTCATTGATTTCTTTGCAAATTTCAGCTTTGTAACTTTCTTTGCATATTTTCCAACAACAACCGTAACCTTCTTGGTAAGCTTTCCTGCTTTTACTGTGATCACAGCTTTTCCTGCTTTTTTAGCGGTTACTTTTCCGTTTTTATCAACAGTTGCAACAGATTTTTTGGAGGACTTATATGTTACCTTATCCGTTGTATTGGATGGTGCAACGATCACGCCAATGGTATCTGATTTCTTGACTTTCAGATACATGGTGGATGTATTGACCGTCAGTTTCTTGGCCGCTACAGTTACAGACTTTGGTGCCTCTGTTGGCTGCGGTACTGCAGTAGGCTGTGGCGCAGCAGTAGGCTCTACCGTTGGAGTCGGTGTTACAGTTGGGGTAGGCTGTGGGGTATTGATTTTCTGGATACCTTCTGTAAGGAAAGTAAGTCTACGGTCAAACCAGACACCATCCCTGATATTACGAACAGAAAAAGCAATTTCCTGATCCAGTGCTGAAACAGCCAGAGAATAGGTATACCATGGTCCCATTTCAACCTTATCTCCGTTATTCACTGCAATTTCTTTTTCATAATAGTGGGACCATGCAGCCTCACCAGCTGCCGCTGCCTCCTCTTTTATTCCTGCATACATGTAATCATAGCCTTTTCCGTGAAGAGAAATCTCTGCTGTCATCTTTCTGTTTTCCACTTTAAGGACACAGCTATTATTGATCACATTAAACATTTTGTTGTTATTGATCACCTTTACAAGGTAGGTACCATTTTCCAGAATTACCGGTGCTTTTTCCTTAACCTGGATCTGTGCATAAGGCAGTACAATGCTTTCCACATTTTCATTTGTAACTGTTTTTACCACATAGGTACCAGGTGTACCGATCTTAAAGCTTACCTTACCCTGTGCATCTGTTTTTGCTTCACCTGTTACTTCTTCGCCTGTTTCAGCATTTGCAAGTGTGATATCATACCCTTCTGCAGGTGTAAATTCATTCTTACCTACTGTTCTGTTGATATCTTCATCCATGTAATAGGAATCGCCGGTAAGAGTAAGAGTAAATTCCTCATTCTGGTTTACCGTGGTCTCCTGCTGTTCAAACTGCAAGTATGCCGGATTTGCCACCGTTGTTGCTGAAAAAACGGAAAGCACATCTCCTTCTTTCAGCCTGCACATTCTTGGATCACTTGCCACATATTTTCCATTTACACGGAATCCAACAAAGTTTATGAAGCTCTTCTGGCCAAGAAGGAAGCCTGTACCGGCGCCTCTGCTTCCGCACATCAGATATTGGGTTGGATTTGCAATATATTCCTCTCCGAACAGTTCCTTATGCAGATCTACCAGTGCGTCAATCACGGTTGCACGCTTTTCCATGTCACTTGACTTGTTGTAATTGTCTTTTTTTTTGGAGTCGGTAGGCGTCACCTTAGCAGCATCATCAGCTGTTACGTTCATAGCCATTTTTACAGGTGCTTCCCCTGGATTCTTATTTACAAAAACTGTAATATTTATGCTCTCCGCATTTTCATTCTGGCTAAGACCTGATACAACAGACTGAAGAGCATCCTTTGCAGTTTTATAATCATCGTCTGCTGCATTTTCCTTTGCATATATTTCTTCTGCCGCTTGAATGGCTGCATTCAGTGTTTCTTTGCTTCCTGCTGCCCACTGTCCGGCACCATCCCCTTCTGTCATTTCATCAGAAAGCTCCTTTGCAGCTGCAATGGCATCCTCAAGAAGGGCTTTTGCAGTTTCCTTACTTAACACACCTTCCAGTTCCACTGGGCCTTCTGTTCCAGTTGCCGTCCAGTTTGCAGTTGCACTCTGATAGTTGTCAGCAGCAAATGTATAAGTATATGCCACAGTTTCCACCATCGGGTAGGTACCGTCCTCTGATGGCTCCACAGTAAATGTCGCTCCGTTTTTCTTATAGGTAACAGACAGAACCTTTGGATTCACAACTGCAAGATGTCCGGATTTTGCCCGGATCTTAATAGAAGCCTGGTAGTTTTTCAGTGCTGTAAGAGTTACAACAACCTCCTGATCCTCCAAAGGTTTGATGAATTTTGATCTTACTACCTGATAGCCTTCTGCAGTTACTCTATAAAAATAAGTGCAATTATCCCATAAGGTATAGCTTCCATCCTCTGCAGGAGCTTCATTTGTTATTGTAAGCACTGCCTCCGGAACTTCCTTACCTTCTGCATCTACGATCTTAAAGGTAACCTTATGCTTGCTGTCCGCCTCTGCAGTCAGGGAAAGATCAACAGTTTCATCAAAGGCAGCAGTAAAGGAAGTCTGCTTTGCAACAGCATCCCCCTTTGTGCCTTCTGCAATATAGCCTTCGCTTTGTGCCTGAACAGTATATTTCTGTCCGGATTTCAGCTGATAGATGCCTTCTGTACCTGTCACTTCTTCCTTGGTGGTATTGTTTGTGACTGTGATCTGAGCTTCCGGAATCACCTCACCAGTCTTACTGTTTACTGCGCGGAAAGTCACCTGACAGGTATCCGGTTTTGCTGCAAACACAAGCTTGTAGGTGTACTCAGCCAGAGGCTGTGCACTGTCATCATTGATGGCTGCATCCTCCACAGAAGGGTCATACAGCTTCAGCGTGGCAGTTACCTGCTGCTCCTGGGTTCTCTTTGATGTATCCAGAGAATACGTCTGGGATTTTGCTGGCTGCTGTTTAACAGTAGATTTAAAAATGCTCCAGTCTGAGAAGAACCATCCGCTCTTATACTCTTTTGCACTTGGTCTTTTTAGGCTGATGCCAGAAACAGCACCCTTGTAGCTATTGTAATATGCAACATGATAGGTGCTTCCATCTTTTGTAACTCCGCCTGTTGTTGAAATCACATCATCCACATAATTCCTGTAAAGGAATTTTGCAGCCTCAGCAGCCTGGTCCGGTGCCTGAACTTCATCGCTTACCTTGGTTACTGAAGAAGAAAGGATCTTCACATAATGGTCTGTCCAGGTTTTATCTGTTTTTCGGGCTGCCACCTGGAATAAGGTATCCAGCTTATCTACAGCCAACGGCCAGAAAATATGCTTTGTACCATCCTCCGATGGTCTGTAAGCGATCAGCTTATCATCCTTTTCATTGACTGCATCCAGTGCATCCCCCACATACAGTCTGTCATAATCCCCGTTTTTCAGTGTGACAACTGCATCAATCTCTCCATCCTTTACAAGCAGGGTGCAGGCTTCTGCCGGAAATCCGCTATCTGCCTTTACAGCTGCCTGATAGGTACCATCCTCCAGTCTGTCCGGAGCTGGCGTTACCATAGGCACATTCAGCTTAATATGAATGGTATAAGTAATATCATGAGCAGCTGTCATTGCCACAGTAGTTCCTGTGATCTCCATATCCTGGTTGAGAACTGCAGGAACCTGAAAAACAGATCCTGTATATTCTGTACCTGAAACCGGCAGATACTCATCTCCATCTACAACCAGTTTATTATAGCTGCTGCTGGAAAAAACCACTGTTGCAGTTACTTTTCCTCTTGTAATGGTCACCTTCGGGCAGGTAATCGTAACTTTTCCTGAACCGCCTTGGAAAGTAAAGGATTCTGGAGTATAGGTTCCGTCCTGATATTTTTCTTCAGAACTGGCAGCCAGCAGAAGGTCATCCTGTACATATTCCTCTGTATTACCATCTGTCAACCCGAAAGACGCATCCCCGGTATCCGGATCAGAAGGTTCTTCACCACTGGTAAATACATCTTCCACATCCTCCACTTCGCCCAGGTCATCTTGACCCTGCACATCTGAAACATCAGCGTCAAATTCCTCCTCGGTCACATCCTGAACAGCCTGTACCTCTGCATCTGCTGAAAAATCCTCTGCCGCAAATGCAGGAGATACAGATGTTACGGTCATTGCTCCTGTTAGCAAAAGTGCTAAAAGAGCATTTGACTTTTTCCTCATTGCTACTTCCTCCTTTGATAAAATTAGGTACTCGCTGCTTGTAGAGGCAGGAGTCCGCTTACATCGGATATACACGTTTCTGTGCTTTGCGTGGAATTTTAGTGAAATAGGAACATTACAAAGTAATCTCCTCTTACACACAAAAAAGCCTGCTTTCATTTGAAAACAGACTTCCTTCAATCCTTAATCTTTCTCTGTGGTATTTAAGCTGCAATAGGGGATTTATTGCAATACAAAAATACTTGTACCAGGGCGCATAAAAATCCCCCTGCCACCTTTTGATCTGATTATTTGGGTGAAAGTGCTTTCATCGGAAGCTTTTCATCGGATATTTCCAGCAGGTTTCCTGGCTTGCAGTTCATCGCTTTGCCCCCTTCTCAGACTGTCGTCCAATGGATTTACTGGCATTGCTCCCTGCTTACAGTGACCGGATCGCTCAGGATTTCCACCTGATTCTCTTTTACCCTTCACAGTTAATCTGCGTAGGCACTGAAAACATATATATTCATCTCATATGATAGCAACTTCTAACCAAAAATCAAGTCATAAAACCAAATTTTATATATAAATTTACGGTCATTTAAAAATGTAAGTAATTACACGGATTGTTCCGTACTGTGCACATTTTAACTAATGGATGGATCCTGTACAATGCTGAATCCCATACCGTATACTCCCGGGCCGGTGTGGCTACCTACACTGAAGGACAAATGATCGTAATAAACCTGTACCTCAGGGAACATCTCCTGGAGCATAGCCTGCCATTCTCTGGACTCTTCCAGACTCAGACCTGACCCTGCTGCCCCGATCCTTACATATTTAGGATCGATCCCTGGAAAACGTTTTTCCAGATCCTCTTTCAGTGCCTTCAGCATGATGGCTTTTGCCTTCTTCATGCCTCGTGTTTTGGCAAAGGCATCCAGCTTCTCTCCCTGGATCGTAAGTACCGGCTTGATATGAAACACAGTACCAAGAGCGGCTGCTGCAGGCGTGATCCTGCCTCCCTTTTTCAGATATTTCAGATCATCAACTGCAAGAAAAATGCTGGAATCATAGGCTCTTTTTTCCAGATCCTCACGGATCTCTCTGGCAGATCTGCCCTCGTTTGCCATATGCAGTGCTTCCATTACAGCAATACGCATAGTAACAGAAATACGATGGTTATCTGCTACCTGTACCTTTCCCTGGAAATCCTCTGCAAGTCCAATGGCAGTAGCACAGGAACTGCTTAAACCACTGGACATGGGAATATGGATGATCTCATCATAGCCCTTAGACAGGATCTGCTTCCACATATCCATCACATCACCAGGGGAAGGCTGGGATGTAGATACATCATGACCTTCTATAAGACTTTCATAAAAAAAGCGTTGCTCCAGATTGATTCCTTCATAATATGTTTGTTCGTCAATGATCACCGGCATAGGAAGTAAAAATATCCCCAGCCTGTCTGCTTCTTCTTTAGTGATACCGCTGTTACTGTCTGTCATTACGGCAGTTTTCATACCTTAAGCTCCCTTCCAAAACCCTTCTGCTCTCTCCACCAGGAAGATTACTCTTCTCTAAGGAGTAAGTTATCATAGGTTTAACTTCTCATCTAACATCTTGCAAATTTTCCTGCTTTCGATATAATCAAAATAATCCTAACTGTTCAGTACCTTGCAATTACCTATCAGGAAAATGCATTTCAAAACACCTTCGGTGCTGGCTTTTGATTACAATAATCACATGTGACGAATTGTAACACTTTCCAAATAAAGATTCAATTCTTTTTTTCAAACTGTGACAATGTAAGGAGATTTGTTCATGAACATCCATAAAAAGAACCCATCCAACTTATTAGCGCGGAAGTGTATTGCAGCTGCCCTTAGTCAGCTTCTGAAAGAAAAGAGTTTTTCTTCCATCACGGTTTCCGAACTTACCAAGAAAGCTGGTGTTTCCAGAATGACCTATTACCGGAATTACTCTTCCAAGGAAGATATTTTTGAAGCCTACCTGGAGGATGCCCTGATCTTCTATGATAAAGATATCCAGGCCCTTCCCATTAAGGGAAATTACTATGATGTATCCAATCTGACCCATTATTTTACCTACGTTAAAAAACACCATGAATTTCTGGACAATCTTTTCAAATGCGGATATGGTCACCTTTTCCTGAATGCCATTGATCAATATGTGATGTATCGCTGGAAGAAAGAGGATGACAGCCTGGACCATATTTACAGACTTCATGCTTTCAGCGGTGCACTTTATAATTCCTACATCCACTGGTCTTTGGGTGGTGCCAGAGAATCTCCTGAAGAAATGGCAAAGGCACTTCGCCTTGTATTCGCAGACACATAAGGCTGATCCTGCCCCCTTTTCACTTGAAAATTCACTGTCCCTGGCGTATAATAGCGGTCAGATAATCATAAAGGAAAAAACTGCTGCCACACAGATCTTTGGCAGAAAATATTATGAAAAGGAGATTTCCATGAAAAATTATCTTATTGTGTTTCTGATTTCCATGCTTCCCCTGATCGAGCTTCGAGGTGCCATTCCTTATGCTGTTGGATTTGGTCTTCCTCTTGTGCCATCCTACATCATTGCAATTATCGGGAACATGCTTCCTGTGCCATTTATTTATCTGTTTGCCCGTAAGATCCTGATCTGGGGAAAGGATAAACCAGTGATCGGTAAGTTTTTCACTTTTTGCCTTGAAAAAGGTGAAAAAGGCGGGAAAAAGCTTCAGGAAAAAGCTGGAAGAGGACTTTTTATTGCGCTTATGCTTTTCGTAGGCATCCCACTTCCTGGTACAGGTGCATGGACCGGTACCCTTGCAGCCAGTCTTCTTGACATGGATTTTAAATCCAGTGTTCTGGCAGTTATGCTGGGTGTATTGATTGCAAGTGTGATCATGGGTGCTGCCAGTGCCGGTCTGTTTGGTGCTGCAGGTGCTATTTTCAGTTAAGAACAGAGACTATAAATATTTTGCTACTATATATAAGAAAGGATGTATCACAAATGAAAGTTTTACTTTTAAATGGCAGTCCAAGAAAAGAAGGCTGTACTTACACCGCACTTTGTGAAGTAGCCGGCGTTTTAAATGCAAATGGCATTGAAACAGAGATTTTCCAGGCTGGAGATCCTTCCCAGGAAAACGTAAAAGCTGCTGCTCAGAAATTAAAAGAATCCGATGGGCTTGTAGTTGGCTCCCCGGTATACTGGGCTTCCCCAAGCGGCCAGATCATCCAGTTTATGGATAAGCTTTGCTCCCTTGCAGGCAAAGATCTGCTGTTCAAGCCTGCTGCAGCTGTTGCATCTGCCAGAAGAGCCGGCACCACCGCTACCCTGGACGTACTGCTGAAATATTTCTCCTATCACCAAATGCCAGTGGTTTCTTCCAATTATTGGCCTATGGTTCACGGCAATACCCCGGATGAAGTACGTAAAGATGCAGAAGGTCTTCAGATCATGCGTAATCTGGGTCAGAATATGACCTGGCTTTTAAATTGTATTGAGGCAGGCAAAAAAGCAGGGATCCACCACCCGGAAACAGAAAAGAAGATAATGACCAACTTTATCCGATAATGTGATCTGCATATCAGCAAAGATCCATATACCAGGTATTTGAAAAAAGGGAATGTTGTATGCACACAACCTTCCCTTTCTTTTCATATTTATAACTGTTCCGTACATTTACAATATTTTCCAGACAGTTACCCACATTTTTCTACAGGAGAGTTCCCATATGAAAATTATCTTAAAAAACATTACCAAAACCTTTCCTTCCAGATCACGCCGCGTCCATACTCCGGTTACTGCTGTGGATCATTTCAGCTTTGAGATTCCGGACGGACAGCTGATCGGACTTTTAGGACCTTCCGGCTGCGGCAAAAGCACTACCCTGAATATGATCTGCGGACTGGAAACACCTACAGAAGGACAGATTTTTTTCGGAGATCAGGATGTGACCAGCCTACCTCCTGAAAACCGTGGTGTAGGCATGGTCTTTCAGAACTATGCCCTTTACCCACATCTTACCGTACTGCAGAATATTCTCTTTCCCCTTCAGAATCTGAAAGGAAAAAACAAGCTGTCCAAGCAGGAAATGTTAAATCGTGCCCAGGAAGCTGCACGTCTGGTACAGATCCAGGAATTGATGGACCGTAAGCCAGGAGAGCTGTCCGGTGGACAGCAGCAAAGGGTTGCCATTGCCCGGGCACTTGTAAAAATGCCTCATGTCCTTCTTCTAGATGAGCCCCTTTCCAACCTTGATGCCCGTCTCCGTCTCCAGACAAGAGAAGAGATCCGCAAGATCCAGAAAGCTACAAAGATCACCACTGTTTTCGTTACCCATGATCAGGAAGAAGCCATGAGTATTTCTGACTGTATCGTAGTAATGAAAGATGGCCTTGTGCAGCAGACCGGCAAGCCTCAGCAGGTATACGATGACCCCTGCAATCTTTTTGTTGCCAGATTTCTCGGAACTCCTCAGATCAATGTATTTAAAGGCTTCAGCAAAGACGGAGGCATTTATCTGAATGATCAGAAAATCCTTTCTGCAAAGAATCTGCCGGATCAGGAGCTATATATAGGGATCCGGCCGGAAGGATTTATCCTCAGGGAGGATGGACCTCTCTCCTGCCAGCTTTCGGGAATAGAAGTGATGGGCAGGGATATCAGTGTGGTATCCACACATCCGGCCTGCGAAAATCAGGCCATCCGATCCATTATCAGTGCAGAAAACAAGGTGGATCTTTCTTCTTCTGTGGTTCATTTTGCATTAAAACCAGGCAAGGTCTTTCTGTTTGACCGGGCGACCGACGCGCGGATCCCTGCAGATCTGGCATGACAGGAGGCAGCTATGAAAAAAAGAAATTATAAAGGCTGGCTGTACCTTCTGCCTGCCATATTATTCCTTGGCGTTTTTATGGTATATCCTCTCATCGATGTATTTATTTACTCCTTTGAAGAGGGTTATAACTCTGCCTCCCAGACCTATTATGGCACAGGCTTATATAATTATTCCTACGTGCTTCACGACACCTATTTTTTGCAGGCAGTGAAAAACACCTTTATCCTTGTGATCATCACCGTACCTTTGTCCACACTTTTGTCACTGCTGATCTCCATGGCAGTAAGCAGTATCAAGGCACTGAAAAACCTGTTCCAAACCGTTTATTTCCTGCCTTATGTGACCAACACTCTGGCAGTGGGACTTGTATTTATGATCCTTTTCAAAAAAACAGCCTACACAGACGGCCTGATCAACCTGATGCTGGCCTGGTTTGGCAAAGGGCCTGTGGATTTCATTGACGGCCCTTATTGGGCAAAAATGTTTGTGCTATGCTTTTACACCATCTGGGTTGTTATGCCTTTTAAGGTCCTGATCCTGACAGGCGCCCTGGCTTCTGTAGACAAAAACTACTATAATGCAGCCCGGGTAGACGGCACTTCCAGATTCCGTACTTTTATAAGGATCACCCTTCCCATGATCTCACCTACGGTGTTTTATCTGGTGATCACCGGATTTATCGGTGCTTTTAAGGCCTATAGCGATGCAGTTGCCCTGTTTGGTACGGATCTGAACGCAGCAGGTATGAATACCATTGTAGGATATGTTTATGACATGCTATACGGCAATGGAGGCGGTTATCCATCCTATGCTTCAGCCGCAGCCATCATCCTTTTTGTGATCGTGCTCACCATCACCTGCATCAACCTGCTTGTAAGTTCCAGCAAAAAGAGGATATAACCATGAAAAATCAGATTGACTACATAAAAATCAAAGCTTCTGCCAGGCGCAGACGTAGATTCAGCCAGATATGCCTGTATACACTGCTTAGCATCTGGGGACTGATCGTACTTTTTCCATTTTACTGGATGCTTCTAACTTCAGTAAAAAATTATAATTCCTATAACAGTGAGCATATTCCCGCTTTCTTTACTCTGTCGCCTACCCTTCAGAACTATAAAGATGCATTTACCTCAGTTCCACTGGCACGGTATCTGGGAAACACCCTGTTTTTCACAATTGTAACCACAGGAATCATGATGATCGTGATCACATTGGCGGCCTTTGCTTTTGCCAGACTGTCCTTTCCAGGCAAAAACCTGATGTTCACCCTGTTTCTTTCCCTGATGATGATTCCCAATGAACTTGTGATCATCACCAACTTTGTTACGATCACAAACCTGGATATGCGTAATACCTTTGCCGGACTGATCTTGCCCTCTATCACATCGGTATTCTATATTTATCTGCTGAAAGAAAATTTCCAGCAGGTTCCGGACGAGCTGTACAGAGCAGCCAAGGTGGATGGTACATCAGATCTGAAATATCTTTGCAAAGTCATGATCCCCATCTGCAAGCCTACTATGGTTACCATTGGGGTACTGAAAGTGATCGAGTGTTGGAATTCCTATGTATGGCCCAGACTGATCACAGATAATCCGGATTACTATCTTGTTTCCAACGGGATCCAGGAAATCCGCGAAAACGGCTTTGGCCGGGAAAATATCCCTGCCATGATGGCAGCGGTTGTGGTCATTTCCCTGCCCTTGATCCTTTTATTCCTTGTATTCCGCAAAAAGATCATGTCCGGTGTATCGAAAGGAGGAATCAAAGGATGAAATTACATACAAAGCCCCTGCTTCTTCTTACACTGACAGCCTGTCTGTCTCTTTTTGCAGGTTGCCACGGCTCCAAAGAACAAACTTCCTTCTCTGTACCGGAAGCCTTTGATACCTCCAAGGATTATGAGATCACGTTCTGGGCCAAAAATGATACCAACAAAACCCAGACCGATATTTATAAAAAAGCCATCTCTGATTTTCAGGATCTGTATCCCAATATTACTGTAAACATCCGTCTGTATACAGATTACGGCAAAATCTACAATGATGTGATCACCAATATTGCCACAGACACTACCCCGGATGTATGTATCACTTACCCTGACCATATTGCCACTTATCTCACCGGACAAGGTACAGTAGTCCCTCTGGATGACCTGATCGCAGATCAAAATTACGGCCTGGGCGGCAGCAAACTGGCCTTTGATTCTCCATCCAGTGATGAGATCATCCCAAAATTCCTGGATGAATGCTCTTTTGACGGCCATTATTATGCACTGCCTTTTATGCGCTCCACAGAAGCCTGCTATGTAAATAAGACCTATGTGGAAGCCCTTGGCTATACTCTTCCCGAAACTCTGACCTGGGATTTTGTATGGGAAGTGTCCGAAGCAGCTATGAAAAAGGATTCAGACGGAAAGTTTCTGATCAACGGACAGGATGTGATGATTCCTTTCATATACAAGTCTACGGATAATATGATGATCCAGATGCTGAAGCAAAAAGGGGCAGGATATTCCACTTCTGATGGTGAGATCGATCTGTTTAACGACACAACCAAAGAACTGTTAAATACTATAGCAGCCCATGCCAAAACAGGTGCTTTCTCCACATTTAAGATTTCCAGCTACCCAGCCAATTTCCTGAATGCAGGCCAGTGTATTTTTGCTGTGGATTCCACTGCAGGCTCTACCTGGATGGGTACCAATGCTCCATTGTGTGATATCAGCGACAGTGCACTGGTAGACTTTGACACAGAAGTGATGACCATTCCACAGTTTGACCCTGATCATCCTTCCATGATCTCCCAGGGGCCTTCGGTATGTATCTTTAACAAAAAAGATCCCCAGGAGGTACTGGCTTCCTGGCTGTTCACCCAATATCTTCTAACCAATGATGTGCAGACTGCCTATTCTGAAACAGAAGGGTATGTTCCGGTTACATCCAAAGCCCAGAACAGTGACCAGTACCAGGATTATCTGTCCAGAGCTGGTGAGGATAATAACGCCCACTATAAAATTAAGATCCAGGCCTCCAGGCTGCTTCTTAACAACATGGCTAACACCTTTATCACCCCGGTATTTAACGGCTCTGCTTCTCTTAGAGATGCTGCAGGACAGCTGATCGAAACTGTTACCAAATCTGTCCGCAGGAAGCAGGAAGTCAATGATGATTTCATAAAGAAGCTGTACAGTGACGTTTCTTCCCTGTATCATCTGGACCAGGCAGATAGCGCTTCCGGAGGTAAAAAAGATCTGGGACCACTGCCTGGCACCGCCATGCTGCTTCTTGGTTCCCTGGCAGCCGCCTGGATCCTGATTCTTATATATCTGCTGCTCCGCCATTTTTGCAAAAGCAAGTAATCCCTACAGGGATTTCATATGCCAGGCAGCGTTAGCAGCCTGCCTGCACCTTTTCTGAATGACAAAAATCCCGCAGCCTGACATAACTGCCACAGCTACGGGATTTCTATTCTTATTATTATCTTAATTCTTGTTTGTTAGATTCTTTTTACAATTCAAGAATGCCTCGGCATTCTTGCTGCGAGGTGCGCGTCATGCAATTGCATGACATACTTCTCCTGCGCACCTCTGCAATCCTGCCGGAGGCTATATCTTTTTATCCTTCTGCTATCACCTGATCAGCGAGATCATCCGCCTCAATTATTCTGCAGGTGTAACAGAGATGATGTGTGGATTCACACCCTCATACCAGTACAGGAAGCCTTCCATATCGATCTTGTCACCGATCTTCAGACCCTCAACTGCCTTGTATACATCAGAATCCTTGTCGCAAAGATAAGACTCGACAGTAAATGTATATGTCTCTCCATTGTAAGAAACATTAAAATACAGGTCATCACCCTGGCTTCCGGATCCATCATAGTTGTAAAGGAAAGCTACATCCTCACCATCAAGCTGAGAAGCCTCTACTGTCATGCCTTTAAAAGATACATACTCATTCTGATGGTCGATCAGCTCATCTTTTCCAAGAAGATCTGTAACATCAAGAGCTTCTGCCACATATTCTCCATCCTCGATCTCAAAGGTCGCATCTGTGATCTCCACTTCTCCTGACCACTCAGCCTTATATCCTGTAACCTTGATCTTTGTTCCAGGAAGCAGCTTATCATAATCTTCTTCAGAGCAGGCCATATTGTAAACAAAGTAAGCACCGTCTTTGTCCTGTGTATAAACGGTTGCCTTATCTTCCCACCAGCTCTGCTTTGCCTGAACATAAGTCTCTACAGTAACCTCTGAATCCAGGTCAGCATCCATGTACTCCTGATAAGTCATTACGCCTTCAGATTTCTCCTCTGCAGCCTCATCCTGTGCTTCTGCATCAGTCTCCGGTGCTTCTGTTGCCTCCTCAGCTGTGTCCTCAGCCATAACTGTACACGGCAGTGCAGCTGTTAATGAAAGTGCTAACAGTACAGCAATACGTTTCTTCATAATATCCTCCTTTGGCCCGTTTTACACGGATATGTTGGTGTCTTGTAACTGTCTTACTTCCTGGCAGTTACTGTGTCTTTTCAAAAAGACCCTGTGTCTATTATACCCTATAATCCAGGAAAATCAACAATCATTTCTTCCATACAAGGCCAATTACTTTCCTGACTTATTTCTTCTTAGGCTTATATCTTCTCAGACTTATATCTTCTCAGGCTGATATCTTCTCAGGCTGATTTTTTCTTGGCAAAGCCAAAACTACCGCTTCACCGCCCAGCGCATTTTAGTAGAATGTGCTCTTGGATTCCCGGCACACTCTTTTGCAGATGGACGCACCACATCCCTGGAATAATCCTCATAAATCCCAGCCTTGTATCCCTCCTTCAAAGCCCTCTTCACCAGCTTATCCTCTCCGGAATGGAATGTAAGGATGGCAGCCCTTCCGCCTGGCTTTAACGCACCGGGAAGCTTTTCCATAAACTCATATAAAACTTCAAATTCATTATTAACATCGATCCTTAAGGCCTGAAACGTCCTCTGACAGGTTTTCTTCACTGTTTCCTTTCTGTCCTTCTCAGGAATAAAAGACAAGGTTTTCTCGATTACCTGTCGAAGCTTAAAAGTAGTATCTATATGATTTCCCTTTCTCACCTCATCCGTAATAGCCTTTGCGATTTCCTCACAATATGGTTCATCTGCATTTTCTTCAAGCATACCAGCCAGTTCTTCTTTTGTAATTGTATCCAGTCGCTGTGCTGCACTGATCCCCGCTTCCTGGTTCAGGCGCAGATCCAGCGGACCATCTGTTTTAAAAGAAAAACCTCTTTTCGGATTATCGATCTGCATGGAAGACACACCCAGGTCAGCCAGAATAAAATCAAAACCGCCTGCTTCCTTTGCAATCTGATCAATCGTACAGAAATTCTGCAAACGTATCGTAAGCAGATCTTCTCCAAATCCCTGCTCTTCCAGTCTCTTTTTTGTTTTTGCAGCCTCTTCATGATCTACATCTGTAGCATAAATATGGCCTTGTCCATTCAGACACTTAAGCATAGCCTTGGTATGACCTCCATATCCCAATGTAGCATCAAAGCCAGTCTGCCCGGGCTGAATCTGCAAAAAGTCCAGAATCTCATTTACCATAATAGAAATATGCATCCCTGCCGGTGTATTTCCTTTCTGGATCACACGCTGAACCGTATCCTGATATTTTTCCGGCTGCAGCTCCTTATATTTCTCCTCAAATTTCCTTGGGTATTTTCCTTTATATCGAACCCGCCTCTTATGCGGTGTCTGTGATTCCTGTGTCATTTTTTCATGCTCCTTTCTATGCGGCATCACAACTTATTCATTCAGCATACTTTTTAAAATTCTCTGCCTGCTCAAGAACTTCCTTGTAAACATCGTCGCAAATAAAATTTTATTACTATACTTTTTAGTATTGGCATTATGGTTCTATTTGGTTTTATATGTGTTCAACTGTCCTAAATCCATAGGCTGTACTGAACGGTGTTATCAAATTGTTATCAATCAAATGTTATCAGATTTTATGACGTTTTATATTTTTGTTCTTCAATATATCGCTGATTGTCAAGGCAGTTGTCAGTAAAAATATATATTTTTTGTTCTTCCAGGTTATCAGATATTGTTCTGTACCTGACGTGAGTATCAATAAATTATCCACATTTATTGGCAATCACGTCAGGCACAGAATCCAGTCTGATTACCATCATTTTGAATGAATAAATTTTTACGAAACCGCCATCTGTTCATCAGTTTCTTCGGAGTGTTCATGTACCTTATCCGGGTTCAGATATACAGTATCCGGAAGACTCCAGTCACGGGTTGCACGTCCATTCCAGCGTTCCGGATGCTCTGCTTTAGCAGCTTCGTAAACTTCTTTACGTTTAGACAGTATCTTGTCGGGCAATCCGCTGCGACGCTGATATGGAGTAAGAAAGTTTAGACCACTGTGATGATGATCGTGGTTGTACCACTTTACAAACAGGCTGACCCATTCCCAAGTTCTATAATATATTTTACGTTTAAACAGCCAAATCCAATGGTAAGTCCGAAATATCTTTCAGTCTTTTCCCGCTTACAAGTGTATCCAATAATTCGATTGCATCTTCCGAGCCAACCTCTTTTACAGCTCTGATCAGCTCATATAGAGCAAAATGATATACACAATCAATATCACCCGTTCCAAGAGCCAAAGACGCTAAACGATTTGGCATCGGTTCAGCAGTAACAACTACTATATGTGGCAGATGTCCTTTTCTATTACGAATCAGATTTAATGCCTCTGTACGACTATTTTGTGCTCTATCACTTCTCATAGTATATTTAGCCGATACACTAGCATGCAGCAAAGGTTTTCCACCATTGACTTTTCTTATATCTGCCATTTTGCTCACATCGTTATCTACAATACATTGATTTTGATTTATTTCATCATCCTCAAAAAGTTCACGATATACGACCACATCTGGTGCTACAAGATAATCATTTCCCAATGCAGCTGCCAATTGTGCATTTTCTGCTGTCAATGCACTTAAATATGCTAAATGCTCATATTGTTCAAAATCACTTGTCTTAAGTTTGTTATTATTGCCTAATTGCAATATTGACCATTTTCCCGGATATAAATTTTGTAAATTTGGAAATGTAGCCTGTAAAAACTCCATTGTGAGCATCTCAAATTGCTTTCCAATCGTTTGCCCTGAGATTTTTTCCACCATATTAATTTTATGTTGCTGTTCTTCAACCAAAATGTCTACAACTTTTTTTGCTATTGCTTTTGATCCCCGGCTGCTTGTGTCTGCATTCGAAGCCACCCCAGCCTTATTCAATGTTAATGTATTAGTCTCAAACAATCTTTCGTGAAAGTGATACCGCTCTTTCGCAATCAATGCATTCATCTTCTAAACACTCCTTTATCTTCTCTCCTACAGCTTTTGCTACTGGCGGAGGAAACGCATTTCCAATCATACGACACGCAGCTGTTTTCTTTTTGCCAAACGTCCATGTATCAGGGAATCCCTGGATTCTTGCCAACATTCTGCTTGTTAATCGTGGCATTCCCTCAAAGTCTGGTTCTGGAGCCATATTAGCCACACCACGACCATCTACACCTAATTCAGCCCATGCATTTCTAGCTCTTACCGGTCCAAGATCCGGTCCTCCATGTTTCTTTGATCCACCAACCAGCGTCGGTGCAATTTTATTTGCATTTTGAGCCCACTTTTTTGCGCCTTTCCATTTATTTTCTGCCATTAAATCATATAAGGTATTTCCAACTGTTGGAGCTATTTGAGAATCTCCTTGTGGATACGTAAAATTCCTATTTTCTTCCCTTCTTATTCCCACAATAACAACTCTTGGTCGAAGTTGTGGAACTCCAAAGTCTGAAGCATTCAATAACTTAATCTGTGTATCATAACCTAATTTTTCTATAGATTTTAAAATGTACTGTCTATATTCTGAAAAGCCATTATCCAAAAAACCTCTCACATTTTCCAACATAACAGCCCTTGGTTTTATTTCTTTAATTAACCTAAGTGCTTCAGGAAATAAATCTCTTTCATCATCTTTTCCCAACTGTTTTCCAGCAATTGAAAATGGCGGACATGGAACACCTCCTGCCAATAGATCCACTCCCTCATATGGTTTTCCATCGAAATTTCTTACGTCTGCACATATTACATTCCATTCAGGACGATTCTGTTTTAACGTATTACAATAATCAGCTTCATACTCAACAAGTGCTACATGAACAAAACCTGCCATAGCAAGTCCTAAAGCCTGACCACCAGCTCCTGCACATATTTCAACACAAGTTAATGGTTTTTGCACAAACATATCCTCCTCTATTCTTACATAATATCAATTTTTTCATCAGAAAATTCTATAATATCTCCAATGTCACATTTTAATGCTTTACAGATTTTATGAAGGCTTTCTAAAGAAACAGACTCTCCCTTACCCATTTTAGCAAGTACATTAAAGCTAATTCCCGCCTTATCTTTTAAATCTGTTTTATTCATTCGTTTATCTATCAACATTTTCCAAAGTTTATCGTAACATACTGACATTTCCAATCTCCCAATAGTATTTATTTCTATGAGTTCATTTCAGTATATCATTATTATTAGTTCTTATCAAGAATTTCTCACGAAACAATGAGTTTTTTACAAACATATATTCTTTTTTATTTATTCTAAGGGGTTGTCGGGAAATAGACAGTTCTAAGAGAGGGAGGGTGTGACTCATACCAAG
>NZ_JAAITU010000176.1 GCF_013304385.1 Blautia glucerasea | reverse complement strand
GCAACAGCACCTTTCGGTGGACGTTTTCCTGTTGCATTCTAGTTGTTTACTGCTCCCAGCTATCATGGCTGGTCTCAGCCCTTCATCTTTTCCTTTTAAAGGCTCAGACCGGCCATGATACACTGTTTCTTTCTCTTTATGCTGCTAACTGCATTTCAGGTCTTACAATGTCAGCTAACATCCTCTGACCGTCATAATCCACGCCTTTCGTTAGTATCGTATAAAATATCCTGATCAGTTTACATGCCACAGCTATCACTGACTGCATCTTTTTCAGTGGATTTTTCTCCCTTGTCCGGTAA
>NZ_JAAITU010000175.1 GCF_013304385.1 Blautia glucerasea | reverse complement strand
CGTCTGTGTGATGAGCCAAACGACTTCACATATTCCTATGAGCTGGAAGGCTCCATTGAGGACAAGCTGAACCAGATCGTTCAGAAGATCTATGGCGGTAAGAAAGTTGTTCTTACAGCAAATGCCCAGAAGCAGGCAAAACAGTTAGAGGCTCTTGGCTTTGGCAACTGCCCGATCTGTGTAGCTAAGACACAGTACAGCCTGACAGATGACCAGACCAAGCTTGGCGCTGCTACAGACTTTGAGGTAACAGTACGTAACCTGAAGATTTCTGCAGGTGCCGGCTTCATCGTAGCACTTACCGG
>NZ_JAAITU010000174.1 GCF_013304385.1 Blautia glucerasea | reverse complement strand
CAGGCAGGCATTTTTTATTTCCTGAATCCTGGAGGAAAGGAGTCAAGATGACTGAGCCAAACAGACAATCAGGAGAAAACGAAGAAAGAATCATAGAAATTGAGATTGAGCGTCTTCGTCCGTTCAAAGAGCACCCGTTTCAGGTAAAAGATGATAAGGAAATGTTGCTTTTGCAGGAAAGCATTGAGAAGTATGGAATTTTAAATCCGCTAATCGTCAGACCAGTACCGGATGGATACTATGAGATCATATCCGGTCACAGAAGAAAACATGCTGCGGAGAAACTGGGATACCGTAAAGTACCGGTAATCA
>NZ_JAAITU010000173.1 GCF_013304385.1 Blautia glucerasea | reverse complement strand
CAGGCAGGCATTTTTTATTTCCTGAATCCTGGAGGAAAGGAGTCAAGATGACTGAACCAAACAGACAATCAGAAGAAAACGAAGAAAGAATCATAGAAATTGAGATTGAGCGTCTTCGACCGTTCAAAGAGCATCCGTTTCAGGTGAAGGATGATAAGGAAATGTTTCTTCTGCAGGAAAGCATTGAAAAGTATGGAATATTAAATCCGCTGATCGTCAGACCGGTACCGGATGGATACTATGAGATCATATCCGGCCACAGAAGAAAACATGCTGCGGAGAAACTGGGATACCGTAAAGTACCGGTAATCA
>NZ_JAAITU010000172.1 GCF_013304385.1 Blautia glucerasea | reverse complement strand
AACCTATGATTTTATCATCAATTTGAGAGGTTTACACAGAATAATTTACACTACCCATCTACCGGACGTTTTACATCATGGATCCTCCTCTGAAAAAGCTCGCATCCGAAATACAACAGGATCTGAAAAAAAAGCAGGATTGCCTGCACCAATACCAATTTTTTAAACATACACTTATTCTCTCCAAGTATTTTCTATAATCAAGAAAGAATCCTGCAAAGCAGGATTCTCAGACTGTAGACAAACTTGGTGTTGGGTGTTATGCCCAGCACCATTTTTCTTTTAAAACTTTTTTTCTTTTTATTTTCTCCAAA
>NZ_JAAITU010000171.1 GCF_013304385.1 Blautia glucerasea | reverse complement strand
GCATAATAATTTACTCCGCATTAGACTGTTTATGTGGTTAACCACATAAACAGTCGATCAGGATATAATCGTATCGGCCTCTTATCGCATCGATATATTCCTTCATGATCATTTCTCTGCTCATAACATTTCCCATCGTTACTTCCAGGGCAGAAAGCTCAATATTTGCCGGAAGTAGATCTACATTTTCCTGGTGATGTAAGATACCATCTTCCAGAGAGATTTCTTCTTCGTTAATGACATCCATCATAATCGTTGCCAGTGTGATGCGAAGATCATCCGGTTCCTCATATCCAAGACTTGCGGTTAAACTTCCC
>NZ_JAAITU010000017.1 GCF_013304385.1 Blautia glucerasea | reverse complement strand
CATTAAAGGCTTATAGCCATCCTACGAGCCACCCGTTTCACGGGTGGGGGCGACTTATGTAGATTTACCAAGGGCAGATCATTCACCCTGAGTGTTTTTCTTTACTTCAGCAAGCTTCATTGCACGAACTTTCATCGGAAGACCAAAGAGAGTGATGAAACCGTCTGCATCATGATGATCATACATATCACCGGTTGTAAAGGAAGCAAGAGATTCGTTGTAAAGGCTGTAAGGAGAAGTTGTGCCTGCCTTAATAATGTTGCCCTTGTACAGTTTGAACTTCACTTCACCAGTTACATATTTCTGAGTGGACTCAACAAAAGCCTGGAGTGCTTCACGAAGAGGGGTGAACCATTTTCCTTCATATACTACCTGTGCCAGCTGGCTTCCAAGCTTTTTCTTGGTTTCCATAGTTTCACGGTCAAGAATCAGTTCTTCCAGCTGATCATGAGCCTCCATAAGGATGGTTCCGCCAGGAGTCTCATATACACCACGGGATTTCATACCAACAACACGGTTCTCAACGATATCAACAATACCGATTCCATTCTCGCCGCCAAGTCTGTTCAGCTCTGTAATAATCTCAGATACTTTCATTGCTTTGCCATTTAATGTTTTAGGAACACCGGCTTCAAATGTCATAGTTACTTCTGTTTCTTTGTCAGGAGCCTGCTGTGGAGTAACGCCAAGTACAAGCATGTTATCGTAATGTGGTGCCTGGGAAGGATCCTCAAGCTCAAGACCTTCATGACTGATGTGCCACAGGTTGCGGTCACGGCTGTAGCTGTGACTTTCATCAAAAGGAAGATGAATGCCGTGAGCCTGGCAGTAAGCAATCTCATCTTCACGGGACTGCATGGTCCATACGTCTGTCATACGCCAAGGAGCGATGATCTTCAGATCTGGAGCAAGTGCTTTGATGGAAAGTTCAAAACGAATCTGGTCATTTCCTTTTCCTGTTGCACCGTGGCAGATAGCAGAAGCACCTTCTTTACGTGCAATTTCAACCAGCTTTTTGGCAATTGCAGGACGCGCCATAGAAGTTCCAAGAAGATATTTGTGCTCATAAACTGCACCGGCTTCTACACATGGCATAATATATTCATCACAAAATTCATCAATAATGTCTTCAATATATAATTTAGAAGCTCCGGAAAGCTTTGCTCTCTCATCAAGACCATCCAGTTCGTTACCCTGTCCGCAGTTTACACAGCAGCAGATTACATCATAACCAAAATTTTCTTTCAGCCAAGGAATTAATGTGGTGGTATCAAGACCGCCGGAATATGCTAAAACAACTTTTTCTTTCATAATTTTTTCTCCTGACATTTTTAATATTCAATATTCAAAAGCGAGTAGTAAGGATTCAAAGGGCGGTGAGTGAAAAATATGCATAATATGTAATTAAATATGAATATTTATTCGCTTACAGCTCACCTGGTTTTCTACTTGACCCATTGCTGGAAAATAATATACAACATTTTAAATAAATATGCAATAGGAAATCAAGAAAAAGTCAAATTTTTTTTGCATAAAAATGCAGCATTATATAGAAATAAAAGGGAAAATATGCACAAACAAAGAAAAAAAGGTGAGAAAAATAAGGAAAAAAGGCTATTGCATAATATGCAGAAAAGATGTATAATCTACGGCACAGGAGGTAGAAGTGATGATAAAAGCAGGTATTATAGGAGCGACCGGATATGCCGGCAACGAGATCGTAAGACTTCTTCTGGGACACAAAGATGTTGAGATTGCCTGGTATGGCTCCAGAAGTTATATTGATAAGAAATATGCAGATGTGTACAGGAATTTTTTCCAGATCGTAGATGCAAAATGCATGGATGATAATATGGCAGCACTGGCTGATCAGGTTGATGTGATTTTTACAGCCACACCTCAGGGGTTATGTGCATCTCTTGTAAATGAGGAGATACTTTCTAAAGCAAAGGTGATCGACCTGAGTGCAGATTTCAGGATCAAGGATGTAGCCAAATATGAAAAATGGTATGGCATACAGCACAAATCTCCACAGTTTGTTGAAGAGGCTGTGTACGGATTGTGTGAGATCAATAGGGAAGATATCAAAAATGCAAGACTGGTGGCCAATCCAGGGTGTTATCCTACCTGTTCTACATTATCCATTTATCCATTGGTAAAAGAAGGAATGATCGATCCAAACACTATTATTATTGATGCAAAATCAGGTACTACCGGTGCAGGAAGAGGGGCAAAGGTTGATAATCTTTACTGCGAAGTAAATGAGAATATCAAGGCTTATGGCGTAGCAGGACATAGACATACCCCTGAGATCGAGGATCAGCTTTCCTATGCATGCGGCAAGGATGTGGTGATCAGCTTTACCCCGCATCTTGTGCCTATGAATAGAGGCATTCTTGTAACAGCTTATGCATCCCTTACCAAAGATGTTTCTTATGAAGAAGTAAAGGCTGTATATGATAAATACTATGATAATGAGCAGTTTGTACGTGTTCTGGATAAAGATGTGTGTCCACAGACGAAATGGGTTGAGGGCAGCAATTATGTAGATGTGAACTTTAAACTGGATCCAAGGACCAATCGTGTGATCATGATGGGGGCTATTGATAATCTGGTAAAAGGTGCGGCAGGACAGGCTGTACAGAACATGAATCTGATGTTTGGATTTAAAGAAAACGAAGGATTATTACAGGTACCTATGTATCCGTAAAATCAGGGAGGATTATAGTATTATGAAAGAAATAGAAGGCGGCGTTACAGCGGCGAAGGGGTTTCAGGCAGCAGCAGCTGCTGCTGGGATCAAATATCAGGGACGTACAGATATGGCAATGATCTACAGTCAGACACCCTGTGTGGCAGCTGGCACATTCACTACGAATGTAGTCAAGGCAGCTCCTGTGAAATGGGATCAGGAGATCGTATATCATCATCCACATGCTCAGGCAGTAGTATGTAACAGTGGGATTGCCAACGCATGTACTGGTGAGAAAGGATATGGTTATTGTAAAGAGACTGCACAGGCAGTGTCACAGGCTCTTGGGATTTCAGAGGACAGCGTGTTGGTAGCTTCTACAGGTGTGATCGGCATGCAGATCCCTATTGACAGGATCACTGCAGGTGTGAAAGCACTTGTACCTGGACTGGATGGCAGCATTGCAGCAGGTACCGAGGCTGCAAAAGCGATCATGACTACAGATACTGTGAAAAAGGAAGTGGCAGTACAGGTTCAGATCGGCGGCCAGACTGTGACAGTAGGCGGTATGTGTAAAGGCTCCGGTATGATCCATCCTAATATGTGTACCATGCTTTCCTTTATTACGACGGATGCATGTATTTCAAAGGAAATGCTGCAGAAGGCACTTAGTGAGGATATTAAGGACACCTACAATATGGTTTCTGTAGACGGAGATACTTCTACCAATGATACAGTTCTTTTGTTGGCAAACGGCCAGGCAGGCAATCCAAAGATCACAGAAGAGGGCGAGGATTTCAAAGCTTTTTGCCAGGCACTTAATTATGTAAACACCACACTTGCAAAGAAGATCGCAGGTGACGGAGAAGGTGCAACCGCTCTTTTTGAAGTTAAGATCATCGGGGCAGAGTCAAAGCAGCAGGCAGTAACACTTGCCAAGTCTGTCATCACTTCGTCTCTTACAAAAGCTGCAATTTACGGACATGATGCCAACTGGGGACGTATTCTCTGCGCAATGGGATATTCCGGAGCACAGTTTGATCCTGAGAAGGTAGATCTGTATTTTGAAAGCAGTGCAGGAAAGCTGAAGATCATTGAGAATGGTGTTTCTACTGGATATAATGAAGAAGAGGCGACAAAGATTCTTTCCCAGAGTGAGGTAACAGCTATTGCAGATGTGAAGATGGGCTGTGCATCTGCCACTGCATGGGGATGCGACCTGACTCATGAATATGTAAACATTAATGCAGATTATCGTTCCTGACAGGAGGAGTACTTCAGATGGTAAATCAGATGTATTTGGACAAGGCAGAGGTGCTGATCGAGGCGTTGCCTTATATTCAGCGTTTTAACAGAAAAATCGTAGTGATCAAGTATGGCGGAAGTGCTATGCTGGATGAGGAACTGAAAAAAAATGTGATCAAAGATGTGGTTCTTCTGAAGCTTGTTGGTTTTAAGCCGATTATCGTGCATGGCGGCGGCAAGGAGATCAGCCGCTGGGTAGGTAAGGTTGGAATGGAGCCGCATTTCATTAACGGTCTGCGTGTTACAGATAAGGATACCATGGAGATCGCTGAAATGGTGCTGGCAAAGGTAAATAAAGAACTTGTAACCAATGTGCAGTCCCTTGGAGTAAATGCAGTTGGTATCAGCGGCAAGGATGGCGGCCTTCTTGAATGCAAGAAAAAGCTTTCTGGTGGTGAGGATATAGGTTATGTAGGAGATATTACCCATGTAAACCCGGGGATCCTTTATGATCTTCTGGAAAAAGATTTCCTGCCGATTGTGTTCCCGGTAGGATTTGATAAGAATTATGATTCTTATAATATTAATGCAGATGATGCGGCATGTGCCATCGCTAAAGCTGTTCATGCAGAAAAACTGGCGTTTCTTTCGGATATTGAAGGTGTTTACAGGGATAAAGATGATCCATCATCTCTGATTTCAGAACTGCATGTCCATGAAGCACAGAAGCTGATCGCTGATGGTTTTGTAGGAGGCGGGATGATCCCTAAGCTGGGCAATTGTATTGATGCCATTGAAAAAGGAGTAAACCGTGTACATATCCTGGATGGAAGAATCCCACACAGTCTGCTGTTGGAAATCTTTACCAATAAAGGTATTGGAACAGCCATTTTAAGAGAAGACGGAGAAAAATATTACAATGAACATGAATGATCAGATCGAAGAAGCTGAAGTTAGTATTCTTCATACATATAACCGTTTCCCAGTAGTATTTGAAAAAGGTGAAGGTGTTCATCTTTATGATACACAGGGAAAAAAATATCTTGATTTTGCAGCCGGAATCGCAGTAAATGCGCTGGGGTATCATTATCCCGGGTATGATGAAGCATTGAAAGACCAGATCAGCAAGCTTACCCATATTTCCAATCTGTATTATAACCAGCCGGTGATCGAAGCTGGTGCCAAGCTGGTGCTTGCAAGCCACATGGATAAGGTGTTTTTTACAAACAGTGGTACAGAGGCTATAGAAGGCGCACTAAAAGCTGCCAAAAAGTATGCTTATGTACGTGACGGACATGCAGACCATGAGATCATTGCCATGAATCATTCTTTCCATGGAAGAAGTGTGGGTGCACTTTCCGTAACAGGGACTGCTCATTACAGAGAGCCCTTTGAGCCTTTAATGGGAGGCGTGAAATTCGCAGACTTTAATGATCTTGAAAGTGTTAAGGCGCAGATTACAGACAAAACCTGTGCTATTATTACAGAAACTGTACAGGGTGAAGGCGGTATTTATGCTGCTGACAAGGAATTTCTGGAAGGCCTTCGCAGGATCTGTGATGAAAAGGATATTCTGCTGATCCTGGATGAGATCCAGTGCGGAATGGGAAGAACCGGTTATTATTTTGCATGGCAGGCATATGGGGTACAGCCGGATATTATGACCTGTGCAAAGGCTCTTGGATGCGGTGTTCCGGTAGGGGCTTTTGTACTGAACAAAAAGGCTGCTTCTGCCAGCCTTGAGCCAGGAGATCATGGCACTACTTATGGCGGAAATCCTTTCGTGTGTGCAGCAGTAAGTAAGGTGTTTTCTATTTTTGAAAAAGATCTGATCCTTGCACATGTACGGGAACTGACTCCTTATCTGGAATCAAAACTGGATGCGCTTGTTGCAAAGCATGAGTGTGCCGCATGCCGTCGAGGTATGGGCTTTATGCAGGGAATCGTGATCAAAGGACGTCCGGTCGGAGAAGTGGTGCAGAAAGCTTTGGAGAAAGGCCTTCTTGTGATTTCAGCAGGAAGTGATGTACTGCGTATTGTGCCTCCGTTAGTGATCACAAAGGAAAATGTGGATCAGATGTATGAGATCCTTGATCAGTGTATGGAATAAATAATGAGAAAAGATATTTTTATGTAACAGGAACGTTATAGAGTAATTTTCTCTTACAAAAGAAATCAGCCCCGGGTCGGATACCTGGGGCTGTCTTTTTTTGTAGTACAGAACTGAAAATATAATTCAGAATTGAAAATTATTTAATGATGGTGCCAGTTTTCTCACGATAGCCGTCTTTGGCATGGGCAAGGTCTGTGATTACGGTACGACGTCCTTCTCCTTTTTCAATAAAAGAGATACCAGCCTGGAATTTAGGAAGCATGGATCCTGGAGCAAATTGATCCTCATCCATATATGTACGTGCCTCATCCACAGAGATGACATCAAGATATTTCTCATCATCTTTGCCAAGATTCAGACTTACTTTTTCAACGCTGGTAAGGATCATCAGTGTATCAGCACCAAGTTCTTCCGCAAGAAGTCCGGCTGTAAGGTCTTTCTCAATAATAGCACTGGCACCGTGAAGGTCGATCCCCTGCTCCATAACCGGAATACCGCCGCCGCCTGCTGCAATCACCACTTGATCTGCATTCACCAAGGCACGGACTGCTTCAATCTCGATGATCTTCTGAGGCTTGGGAGAAGCAAGGATCCTGCGAAATCCACCCTCCGGAAGCTCTGTTACGAAATTACCCTTCTCTTCCTCTGCCTCTGCCTCATCTGCATTCAGCACACGGCCAATGACCTTTTCTGGTTCTGCAAATGCATCGTCATACGGATCAATTACTGTCTGGGTAAGGATAGTGCTGACTGGTTTATAGATGCCTCTTTGGATGAATTCTGCACGAATGGCATTCTGCAGGTCATAGCCGATATAACCCTGGCTCATGGCAGAGCAGACAGACATAGGTGCAAAGGTATAGTCCGGATGTGCTTTACCAAATTCATTCATGGCAGTATGGATCATGCCTACCTGTGGGCCATTGCTGTGGGAGATTACCACATGTGCTCCATCTTCAGTCAGGTCTGCAATGGCTTTGGCTGCCATCTTGGTGGCAATTTTCTGTTCTGGAAGAGTAGTTCCCAGGGCTCTGTGCCCTAATGCCACAACTACGATTTTTTCACTCATAGGAGATACCTCGCTTTTTTTAATTATATGGTATGATCCAGGGTCAAAACACCCAAATCATGTGATATTGCTAAACCTCAATAAATTGAATCTGCAACGATGTTGGTATTGAATGGAATAATTACGAATATCTTACATTATAAAAGACATGGAGAGTAATTGCAACAAAATTTATCTGGGAAGTAGTAGCATAGAAACAGCTATTTCTCCAGGAAGCCGTAAGGCTGTAACAGTCATTTATCTCAGTCGAGAAGACTCCCACCTCTTTCAGGTGGTGAGTAACAGCAAGTTCGTCTCAGTGGGAGTCCAATCTCCCACTGAGATAAACGCTCCGCGAGGATGCGCAGTGATTCTGTAAAGAATATGTCAGCTTACGCTGACCAGAATCACGCGCCAAGTCTCGCAGCTGCTCGACTTGAACTATGGAGCCGTAACTGTACATGTTAGAATAAGGAAAAGCCATCAGGATACACCTGATGGCTCATTTCCTATACTTTTTGAGGGGGGAGATAGAGAGTGGTATTTCATCTATCCAAGACATATTATATATGGCAATTGTGTGTAAAGTGTGTCGTATTTATAAAAGAAATCGAAAGTTTATAAAGAAAAATTAAAGAAGGATTATAATTTTTAAACCCTCTTGTATTTGGAAATAGGTTGTGATACAGTAGGAACAATCTATCTTGACAGCAGATCATAAGGCTGCATTTCTTTTTTTCTTCAAGCATCCTGTCGATGCGATATCCAGTAAGCATATACAGTTTTAAGCAGGTACAGCGAAAACTAAGTCAAGTCAATATGGCAGTTACTTAATATTCACTGTATTAGTACATCGTGATCAAAATATGGGTCAAAGAGCTGACTTTGTGGGAACAGGGGGATTCCATGTGAGAGGAGGGATCTGTCTGTTTTTTTTCGCTCCGCAAGGATGCGTTATAGAATCATTGTAACTGTGATACATGGATAAACATGAAAAGACAGGAGGTTTGAAAAGTATGAAGAAAATCAACATGAAGAAGTATACGCCAAAAGAATTTAGAAAAAAGAAAAGCGTTAATAAAAGTTACATCAGGAGAATGTCCAGAAGGATTGTAAATGAAAATGTGGGGATTATTCTGGCTGGTACTATTCTGGGAGAAATTTTGCTGTCGGCTGCTTTTGTATCAGCCAGTGAAAATGAATTTAATATAAATGAAAGAGAAACTATAAGGATAGAACAAAGGGCTGTATGGACAGATGAAGAAAACTATAAAGGAATCATTGAGATTAATTTTAATGGCCTGTCACAATGGAAAGAAGAAATACAAAAAAGAGAAGTACAGACAAAGATGGATACAGATATATTTTTGAGCCAGTGCAGTGAAACAGGAACGGAAGTTACGGAAGAGCAGCCTATTGAAGAAAATGGTGCAGAAATACAGGAAAATGATACGTTAACAGAAGCTGTGGAGAAAATAGCAGAAGAAAATGACGAGATAACAGAAATTACAGCGGAAACAGAAATAATAGAGGGAACAGAAAATACAGGAGGAATAGCAGGAGAAAATGTTATTGGAACAGGGATTGAAGAAGAAAACTACGTAGATACAGAGGAAACAGATCGTAATGAGATGTCAAGCCAGGACAGAAACGAGAACTTACAAAATGAAAACGAGGAATTGCAGAGGACGCTGTGCTTTTCTACATATCTTTCAGAGTATTTCACATTGGATCAGACAGGGGGTGGTCTGCCTTATGGAATATATACAGAAGAAATCCCAGTGATCACTCAGATAGGTATTGAGACTACGATCTCAAAATTGTATTACACCTTTACAGAAGCAGATCTGGAGCAGGATCATGTAATTATTTCTATTCCTGTTACACTGCGAGAAGAATACAGGTATGCAGAAACAAAAACCTTATTTCCCGTATTTCAGGATAGCCCGCTTACTGTGAATTTAAATGGTGAGCAGGCATCGGGTCTTTATGCGTCTGTTGTGGAGGAAGTGGAAACTAATCTGTTTTCAGGAGAAGAATCCAGGAAACTATTGATACAAAGTAAAGGTCCTGAGCTTTTGGCACGGGCCGGAAAATTGGATTTTTCTATGGAACTTAGCCAGGAAAAAGGAAATCCCAAAGCAGGGGAAATCGTATATTATCATGTCCTTTTGTGTAATACCGGAGAAAGAGAAATAGAAAATCTGGTCCTGCAGGTACAGGCGAAGGATTATTCTGTTCATTGGCAGCAAAGTCAGGAGCACTTTATTATTGACGAGAACAGTCAGGCAGTGCTGGGAAAACTTGCAGCAGGCCAGACACAGGAGCTGATCTTCTGGCTGCAATCTGGGGAATCTGAAGAAGGAGTCATGGAAATAAAAGTACAGGCATATATCCAAAATGAAGCAGAGCCAGTAAAAAAGGAAAGAGTCATAAGTACAATGATCCAGCCTCTGAAAGCTGATTTTACAGTGGAAAAAACAGCAGACTGTATTCTTGCAGGACCGGGGGATACAATTACTTATCAGATATGTATCCGAAATACAGGCGAGCGAACTTTACATTCTGTTCTGAGTACAGAGAAATTCCTGGATTCCAGGATAAAAGCCAGATTTTTGGAAATGGAGGGAGTACAGCTGAATAAGTCTGGGACTAAGGCTTTGATTCCAAAGATATTGCCAGGAGAATCAGTAGGTCTGAAAGCAGTTGTTGTTCTTCCCGAGGATATTGAGAGCAGTGAGCTGATCAACCAGGTGACAGTGTCTTCTGATGAAACAAAAGAAAAGCAGATCCGGTCTGAAGCAGCAGTGACTGTGCAGGGAATTACACATACACCTGTAGAAGGGCAGGAAGATAACCAGCCACCATATACAACAGCATACATTGCAGAACATGATTCGCCAAAAACAGGTGATCCTATGTTTAAGGAGGAGTATGAACATTTGATGCTCCTTGCTTTTGGAATCTCTATTGCTGCTGGAGTACACATGCTTTACAAAAAACGCAAAAGACCTTAATCCAGAGTAAAAAAACCGCCGGGGCATTCCCATTGAAAACCAACCTTGGGTGTGCTATTCTATAGTGGAGTAAATTTTGATTTTTCTATATATGATGATGTTAGATATCATCAAGTATAGAAAACAAGGAGGAATGTATCATGCGATTATCATCCTTATTAGAAGAATTGAAATATACCTGTATCCAGGGTGATCTGGATAAAGATATTTCAGAAGTTACCTATGATTCACGCAAAGTAAAAGACGGTGCACTGTTTATCTGCATAAAAGGAGCTGTAGCAGACGGACATAGATTCGTTCCACAGGTATGCGAAAAAGGAGCCGCTGCACTTATCACAGAAGAACCGGTACAAGCACCAGCCGGTGTTACTGTGATCCAGGTAGAAAATACAAGATATGCCATGGCATTTATATCAGCTGCCTGGTTCGGACATCCTGCCAGAAAACTGAAGACCATTGGGATTACCGGTACTAAAGGAAAGACTACTACTACATATATGGTAAAGTCTATTCTTGAAAATGCAGGCTACAAAGTTGGTTTGATCGGTACTATTGAAGCAATCATCGGAGATAAGGTGATTCCAGCTACCAATACTACTCCGGAATCTTATGTAATCCAGGATTATTTCCATCAGATGGTGGAAGCTGGTTGCGATTGCGTGGTGATGGAGGTGTCCTCCCAGGGTCTGATGCTTCATCGGACACAGGGATTTGTATTTGATTTCGGTATATTTACCAATATTGAGCCGGATCATATCGGACCTAATGAACATAAGGACTTTGACCATTATCTGGCATGCAAGGCCATGCTTTTGAAACAGTGTGTGGTAGGAATCGTAAACAGGGACGATGAGCATTTTGACAGGATCGTTGAAGGACATACCTGTAAATTGGAAACTTATGGATTCTCAAAAGAGGCAGACCTTCGTGCAGAAGATGCGAAGCTTATTGGTGGGAAAGGATACCTGGGTATTTTCTATCACCTGACAGGTCTTCTGGATTTTTCGGTGGAGATTGATATTCCAGGCAAATTCAGTATTTATAATTCACTTACAGCCATTGCGATCTGCCGTCATTTTAATGTATCAGAAGAGAATATCCTGAAAGCCCTGAAGGTGGCAAAAGTAAAAGGCAGGATCGAAATGGTTAAGGTGTCCGATAAATTTACCCTTATGATCGATTATGCACATAATGCCATGGCTTTGGAGAGCCTTCTCACAACCTTGAGGGAATATCATCCCCACAGACTGGTTTGCTTATTTGGATGCGGCGGTAATCGTTCTAAACTCCGTCGTTATGAAATGGGAGAAGTGTCCGGCAATCTGGCAGATCTTACCATTATTACTTCGGACAATCCCAGAGATGAGGATCCCCAGGCAATCATTGACGATATTAAGGTAGGGATTTCTAAGACCAGTGGGAAGTATGTGGAGATCATTGACCGTAAGGAAGCCATTGCTTATGCCATTCATCATGGAGAGCCTGGAGATATTGTGATCCTTGCAGGGAAAGGCCATGAGGATTATCAGGAGATCAAAGGGAAAAAGTATCCTATGGACGAAAGGGTTCTGATCCGGGAGATCCTTGAAGAAGACAAGGAAAAGAACAGATAGAATATGATTTATGCAGATGTTATCATTGATATTTCCCATGAAAAGCTGGATCGGACATTTCTTTATCGTGTGCCGGAAGAAATGGAAGGGCAGATACAGACAGGAATGGTAGTTTCTGTTCCCTTTGGAAATGGAAACAAGCTTCGGAAAGGATATGTTACAGGCCTTTCGGGAGAAGCTGACTTTCAAGGGGGAAAGATCAAGGAGATCCAGGCACTGTTAAGTGATGAAGAAACAACAGAAAGCCGCTTGATCGCACTTGCAGCCTGGATGAGACAGAGATATGGATCTACCATGATCCAGGCGCTGCGGACAGTATTGCCCATTCAGAACAAAGTAAAAGCAAAAGAAAAAAGATATCTGGTACTCACCATCGAAGCAGAAGAAGGGAAAAAACTTCTTGATCAGCTTTCAGAAACCAGATATAAGGCCAGAACACGGCTGCTTGCTGCGATTCTGGAAAGAAAAGTGATACCTGCTTCTGAGGCTGCAAAAGATCTGGGAGCATCTGCTTCAGTTTTGAAATATTTTCAGGATAATAAGATTCTTGAAATACGACAGGAGGAGATCCTGAGAAAGCCTGTAGATATCAGGAAGATCCCCCTGACTGGAAAAGTACAGCTTACGGATGCACAGAAGCTGGCTGTATGTAAAATACGCAGGGAGTGGGAGTCTGACAACTCAAGGACTGTTTTGCTTCACGGAATAACAGGCAGTGGGAAAACGCTTGTATATATAGAGCTGATCCAACAGATGATCAAGGAGGGAAAACAGGCGATTGTGTTGATCCCGGAGATTGCACTTACCTATCAGACAGTACACAGATTCTGCTCCATATTTGGAGATAAGGTATCTGTCCTGAATTCCAGGCTTTCCCAGGGAGAGCGGTATGATCAGTTCAAAAGGGCCAAAAAAGGTGAGATCCAGATCATGGTAGGACCCAGATCAGCTCTTTTTACACCTTTTCCAAATTTAGGGCTGATCATTATGGACGAGGAGCATGAACCTACCTACAAAAGTGAGAATACGCCCAGATATCATACCAGGGAGACAGCAGTAAAAAGAGGAGAACTGGAAAATGCCCATGTGATCCTTGGTTCTGCCACTCCTTCTTTGGAAGCATACAAGAAAGCACAGGAGGGAGAATATCTTTTGGTCACCTTAAATGAAAGGTATGCGGACAGACCACTGCCTAAGGTGTCCATTATAGATATGAGGGGAGAACTGAAAGCAGGGAACCGGTCAGCCCTAAGCCGCAGTCTGAAGCAAGCATTAGAAAAGTGCCTGGAAGAGAAGAAGCAGGCAATGCTTTTTTTAAACCGCAGAGGATATGCCGGATTTGTCAGCTGCAGATCCTGCGGTCACGTAATGAAATGTCCACACTGTGATGTATCACTTTCTGAGCATCAGGGAGAAAGACTGATCTGTCATTACTGTGGATATGAAATCAGAAAACCCCAGGTCTGTCCGGTGTGTGGCTCTCCTTATATTGGAGGCTTTAAAGCTGGTACACAGCAGATTCAGCAGATTCTCAAAAAGGAGTTTCCAGAGGCATCTGTACTGCGGATGGATTATGATACTACAAGAAATAAGGGAAGCTATGAACAGATCCTGGCTTCATTTTCAGCCCATAAGGCAGATATTCTGGTGGGGACCCAGATGATCGTAAAGGGGCATGATTTTCCTGATGTTACGCTTGTAGGAGTGCTGGCTGCAGACATGTCACTGAATGGTTCGGATTACCGGTGCGGTGAGCGGACGTTCCAGCTGCTTACACAGGCGGTTGGACGCTCTGGCAGAGGACTTCAGCCAGGAACAGCTCTGATCCAGACCTACAATCCGGACCACTACAGTATACAGGCAGCAGCTGTTCAGGATTATCCTGCTTTTTATCAGGAAGAAATGGGTTACAGGATGCTTTTGGATTATCCGCCGGCAGCTCATATGATGGCAGTGCTAGGCGCATGTGAAAAGGAAGAATTACTTAACCAGGCCATGCATTATACGGCACTTTTTATACGCAGAATCTGTACGGATGCAAAGCTTCACATGATCGGACCAGCCCCACAATCTGTGGGAAAAGTCAAAGATATGTACAAAAAGGTGATTTATTTGAAGCATCAGGACAGCAGGGTATTGATCGCACTTCGGGAAAAATTGGAACGGTACATGGAGATTAATTCAGGTTTCAGAAAAATATATATACAATTTGATTTTTCATAACCGAAATGATTCGGGATATAATAATCATCAGGAAAGGAAGAATAGTAATGGCACTTAGAACAATCAGAACAGAGGGAGATTCTGTTTTAACAAAGAAATGCAGACCTGTAGACAAGATCACACCAAGAATTCTGGAGCTTATTGAGGATATGCTGGACACAATGTATGATGCACAGGGAGTTGGTCTGGCAGCACCTCAGGTGGGCATCCTGAAAAGAATCGTAGTAATCGATGTAGGAGAGGGGCCTATTGTGTTGATCAACCCGGAGATTGTTGAATCATCCGGCGAACAGACTGGTGATGAGGGCTGCTTAAGTGTACCTGGTATGGCTGGTCAGGTTACAAGACCAGAATATGTGAAAGTGAAAGCCCAGGACGAAGAACTGAATGAGATAGAATATGAAGGGGAAGGACTTCTTGCCAGAGCATTCTGCCATGAACTCGACCATCTGGATGGACTGATGTATACCCGTCTGGTAGAAGGAGAGCTTCACCGTACAACTTATGATGAGGATGAGGATTGATATGAAGATTGTTTATATGGGAACTCCGGATTTTGCGGTAAAGCCTTTACGGGCACTTGCAGAAGCCGGATATGAAGTGGCAGCAGTAGTAACACAGCCGGATAAGGCGAAAGGAAGAAGCAAGAATCTGGTTCCTACACCTGTCAAAGAAGAAGCGTTAAAGCATGGGCTGACAGTATATCAGCCGGCAAAGGTAAGGGAACAGAGTTTTGTAGATCTTCTCCAGCAGATCGCACCGGATATGATCGTAGTGGCTGCTTTCGGGCAGATCATTCCCAAGAGTATCCTGGATCTGCCCCAATATGGATGTATTAATATTCATGCATCCCTTCTCCCAAAATACAGAGGGGCAGCACCGATTCAGCAGGCAATTATTGACGGTGAGAAAGAGTCCGGTGTTACCATTATGCGTATGGAAGCCGGACTGGACACAGGAGATATGATTGCAAAGGTGGTGGTTCCTATTACAGATGAGGATACAGGAGGAAGCCTTTTTGATAAGCTGGCAGATGCGGGAGCAGATCTTTTGATCAGAACTGTGCCGCATATTCTGGATGGAACAGCTGTCTATGAGAAACAACCGGAAGAAAGTCCAACTCCTTATGCCGGGATGATCACCAAACAAATGGGGAGAATCGATTTCCACAAATCTGCAACAGAGCTGGAAAGGCTGGTACGCGGGTTAAATCCATGGCCCAGTGCTTATACCTTTGTAAACGGAAAAACATTGAAAATCTGGAAATGCAAAACAGAAGATGACAATCAGGGAGCAACACCGGGAACTGTACTTCAGGCACAGGAAGGCGGTATTTTCGTGGCCTGTGGAGAAGGTACACTGGTACTTACAGAAGTGCAGCTGGAAGGAAAGAAACGGATGGATACAGCTTCATTCCTTCGAGGCTATAAAATAGAAAAGGGAACCCTGTTAGGTTAGAGCAGATGTGCTTGATGAGAGGAGCTGAAGGCTTATGTACGGATATCCTTATGGATTTTATTTTGACCCTACGTATATTTTACTGATAATTGGACTTGTGATCTCGCTGATCGCTTCTACAAGGATGAAAAGCACTTTTTCAAAATATCGTCGTGTGAGAAGTGATTCTGGCCTTACTGGTGCACAGACTGCAGAGCGGATCCTGGCTGCAGCCGGGATTTATGATGTGAAGATCGTACCTGTCCAGGGCAGTCTGACAGACCATTATGATCCAAGGACTAAGACAGTATCTTTATCACAGGATGTGTATGGACAGACATCTGTGGCATCTGTATGTGTGGCTGCTCATGAATGTGGGCATGCTATTCAGCATGCAGTGAATTATGCACCACTGAATATCCGTTCAGCGATTGTTCCGGTGGCAAACCTAGGTTCCAGTCTTTCATGGCCGATTTTCCTGGCAGGACTGATCTTTTCTATGCGTTCCCTGCTGATGCTGGGGATTGTCCTTTTTTCGCTGGCAGTTTTGTTTCAGCTTGTGACCCTGCCTGTAGAGTTCAATGCATCCTCCAGGGCTCTTAGGCTGTTGGACAGCACAGGGATTTTAAGTACAGAAGAGAATCTGGGAGCCAGAAGGGTACTGACAGCAGCGGCTTTGACTTATGTGGCAGCGTTGGCTTCATCCATTCTCCAGCTGTTAAGATTGATTATTCTTGCCGGAGGTAGAGATCGTGACTAATGGAATTAACCCAAGAGAGATGATCCTGGAGATCTTGCTTCAGATCGAGGAAGGAGAGCACAGTCATATTGCTATCCGCAGCGCTCTTTCCAAATATCAGTTTCTGCCAAGACAGGAGCGGGCCTTTATCACAAGAGTTTGCGAGGGAACTTTGGAATACAGGATCCAGATTGATTATATTCTGGATTCTTTTTCAAAAGTAACAGTAGACAAAATGAAACCGCCTATCCGGGAAATCCTTCGCAGCGCCGTATATCAGCTGCGGTATATGGACAGTGTTCCGGATAGTGCAGTATGCAACGAAGCAGTAAAGCTGACCCAGAGAAAAGGCTTTTATAATTTGAAGCCTTTTGTGAATGGAGTGCTTCGTACCATTGCAAGAGAGATGGATCAGGTGAAATTTCCTTCCAGGGAAGAGAATCTGGTAAGAAGCCTGTCTGTTGAATATTCCATGCCAGAACAGCTAGTTGAACGCTGGCTGGAGGCTTATGGTGAGGAGACCACAGAGAAGATCCTTAAAGATTTTCTTGAAGAAAAGCCTTTGACTGTACGCTGCCGTACATATTTGAATTCTCAGGAGGCTATTGTGAAAAGCCTGACTGATCAGGGAGTAAAGGTAGAACCTGCCCCCTACCTGCCTTATGCCTGCCATATCTCAGGGTTTGACCATATCCTGGCACTGGATGCATTTATTAACGGGAAGATCCTGGTACAGGATGTAAGTTCCATGCTGGTTGCAGAAGCAGCTGATCCGCAAAAAGGAGATTATGTGATTGACGTATGTGCTGCACCAGGTGGAAAAAGCCTGCATGTAGGAGATAAGATGGAAGGCTTTGGTACTGTTGATGCCAGGGATGTGAGTCAGTACAAGGTGAATTTGATCGAAGAAAATATCCGACGCACCAATTCTATTAATGTACAGGCAAAGGTGCAGGATGCTACGATTTTCGACCAGGAATCCGAGCTGCTTGCAGATATTGTGCTTGCCGATGTTCCCTGCTCAGGATATGGAGTGATCGGGAAGAAACCGGATATCAAATATCGTGTAACACCGCAGAAGCAGGAGGAGATCGTGATTCTTCAACGAACCATCCTTGATCGGGCAGCTAATTATGTGAAGCCCAGAGGTACTTTGATCTTTAGTACCTGTACGATTGCAAAAGAAGAAAATGAAGAAAATATGATGTGGTTTTTGCAAAACTATCCGTTTAAACTGGAAAGTCTGGATCCATGCCTGCCAGAGGAGCTGCATTCTGAGACAACAGCACTTGGATATCTTCAGCTTTTACCGGGAGTACATAAGACAGATGGATTCTTTATTGCAAAATTCAGAAGAAAATAAAGGAAAAAGAGTATGACAGACATTAAGTCGATGAGCATAGAGGAGTTAAAGGATCTGATGGTGCAGCTAAAGGAGAAACCTTTTCGGGCCAAGCAGATCTACAGCTGGCTGCATGAGCATCTGATCACGTCCTGGGATGAGGCAGGAAATCTGCCCAAAAGCCTGAAGACAAAATTGTCTGATTATCCCATAACCGTTTTGGAAATGGTAGATCAGCAGATTTCGGCTATTGATGGTACCAGGAAATATCTTTTCAGACTGTCCGATGGTAATGTGATCGAGAGCGTGTTGATGAAGTACAAGCATGGCAATTCAGTATGCATCAGCTCCCAGGTGGGCTGCAAAATGGGGTGCAGGTTCTGTGCTTCTACCATAGGAGGCTGGACCAGAAATCTTCTGCCTTCAGAGATGCTGGATCAGATTTACCGGATCCAGACAGTGACAGGAGAGAGGATTTCCAATGTGGTAGTGATGGGAACTGGAGAACCGCTGGACAATTATGAGAATCTTCTTAGATTTATCCATATTCTTACAGAAGAAGGTGGACTTCATATCAGCCAGAGGAATCTTACTGTTTCCACATGTGGGATTGTTCCCAGAATGTATGAATTGGCAGAAGAAAAGCTGCAGATGACTCTTGCCCTGTCACTTCATGCACCGAATGATGAAAAAAGACAGGAATTAATGCCTATAGCCCAACGCTATACCATGGAACAGGTATTAGATGCATGCAGGAATTATTTTGAAAAAACAGGCCGAAGGATCACCTTTGAATATAGTCTGGTTGCAGGAGTGAACGATGGGGATGAAGATGCAGCTCAGCTGGCAGGCAGGATCAAGAACATGAACTGCCATGTAAATCTGATTCCTGTTAATCCGGTTAAGGAACGTTCTTATCGGCGTTCCACCCACCAGGCAGTGGAGAATTTCAAAATAAAACTTGAAAAATATGGAATTAATGTTACTATTAGAAGGGAAATGGGCAGCGATATTGACGGTGCCTGTGGGCAATTAAGAAAAAGCTATATGGAGAAAACAGAAAGCGAGAAGTAGAATGAGGATATATTCAGCGACTGATGTTGGGCAGAAGCGGAAGATGAACCAGGACTATGTGTTTGTTTCCCAGGAGCCGGTCGGAAATCTCCCTAATCTTTTTGCTGTTGCCGATGGCATGGGCGGACACAATGCAGGAGATTATGCATCTGCACATGCAGTACAGACTCTGGTGTCCCAGATTCAGGCAGATGCGGATTTTAATCCCATTAAGGTGATCCGTCATGCCATTGAAGCTGCCAATACAGAAATTATTGATCAGGCGCAGAGAGATGAAGGACTTCGTGGGATGGGGACTACCATGGTAGTTGCCACCATTGTAGGAAATTATGCTTATGTGGCAAATGTAGGAGACAGCAGACTTTACGTTGTACAGGGACAGATTCGCCAGGTGACAAGAGACCATTCCCTTGTACAGGAGATGGTAAGGCTTGGAGAGATCAATGCAGAAGAGGCACGCAACCATCCAGATAAGAATATTATCACAAGGGCGCTTGGTGCAGAAAAGACGGTAGATGTTGATTTTTTTGACCTGAAGCTGGAGCCGGGAAACACGATCCTGATGTGTTCCGATGGTCTGAGCAATATGGTTGAAGATCGTACGATGGAAGAGATCATAACAAACCCGGATAAGGATATTACCTGGAAAGGGGATACACTGATACGGGAAGCAAACCAGAATGGCGGCAAGGATAATATTGCAGTTATATTGATAGAACCATTCACGAATGAGGTGGAAACATGTTAAAGACAGGTATGATTATAGCAGAACGCTATGAGATAGTAGGAAAAATCGGTACCGGCGGAATGGCGGATGTCTATAAGGCAAAGGATCATAAGCTGAACCGCTATGTGGGAGTGAAGGTTTTGAAACCGGAATTCCGTGAAGATGCAACCTTTGTTAAAAAGTTCAGAAGTGAAGCCCAGGCAGCAGCAGGGCTTACACATCCTAACATTGTAAATGTATTTGATGTTGGGGAAGATGATGGGATATATTATATTGTCATGGAACTGATTGAGGGAATCACTCTGAAAGAGTATATTTCCAAGAAAGGCAAGCTTTCCGTAAAGGAAGCTACCAGTATTGCTATTCAGGTATCCATGGGACTGGAGGCAGCACACAGCCATGGTGTTGTACATAGGGATGTTAAGCCTCAGAATATTATGATTTCCACAGACGGAAAGGTAAAGGTTACAGATTTTGGTATTGCACGGGCTGCATCCTCCAATACCATCAGTTCCAATGTGATGGGGTCTGTACATTACAGCTCTCCTGAGCAGGTACGTGGTGGATACAGTGATGAGAAAAGTGATATTTATTCACTTGGTATTACTTTGTATGAAATGGTTACAGGCAGGGTTCCTTTTGACGGGGACACTACAGTCGCCATTGCTATCAAGCATCTTCAGGAGGAAATGGTTCCGCCCAGTGTATATACACCGGATCTTCCCTACAGTCTGGAGCAGATCATTTTCAAATGCACACAGAAGAGTGTAGACCGCCGTTACCAGAAAATGGAAGATGTGATCGCAGACCTGAAGCATTCCCTGATCGATCCACAGGGGGACTTTGTGAAGCTTACATCTGTGGATAATGATGCCAAAACCGTTGTGATTTCTGACAAAGAGCTTGGTGAGATCAAGCATACACCAAAGCAGAAGACAGATATTGAAGAACTGGAAAAAGAGATCAATGAAACAGATTATGATGAGCCGGATGAACCGGTAAGCCGCAGAGAGCGGGAGAGAGAAAGAGAGCGGGAGCGCGAAAGGGCACGAAGAAGAAAGAAACAGAGAAACAGCGGACTGATCATTACGATCCTGGCACTGATCTTTGGTGCAGCCCTTCTTGTAGTCCTGATCATCTTCATTGGCCGTGCAGCAGGGCTTATTGGCGGCAGTGACAATACAGACCAGCAGCAGGAAGCACAGGTTACGGAAGCACCGGCAGATGCGGGACAGGTAGCAGTTCCGGATCTGAAAGGCAAGACAGAAAATGAGGCGAAGACTCTTGTTTCTGACCTGCATCTTGGCCTTCAACCTATGGGAGAAGAAGCATCTACACAGGAAAAGGGCCGGATCTCTTCGCAGGATCTTGATCCTGGAACAATGGTAGACCAGAATACAACGATTAAATATTATATCAGCAAGGGAACACAGGATGTAAGTATCCCGGATGTATCCGGTACTACAGGGATTGATGCACAGCAGCAGCTGGAGGATCTGGGACTGGTAGTGCAGGTACAGAAGGTATACAGTGAAGCAGATGACACAGGAAGCTATCCTCAGGTAGATCCTGGATACTCCATGTATACAGAGCCTTCATCCGGCACAGATGCCAAGTCCGGTGATAGTGTGACATTGTATGTAAGCCGTGGACTGGATTTCGGTGACAGTGCAGAAGTTCCGTATGTAGTGGGCATGCAGAAGAATGATGCGCTTACAACTCTTGGCAAGTTTATCGATATTACAATAAATGAGCAGAAGAGCACAGATGTGGCAGCCGGGGAAGTTATTTCACAGGATCCGGTTGGCGGTGAGGCAGCAGATCCGGATCAGCCAATGACTATTACCATCAGTACAGGTGACCAGGAGCCTGGCGCACAGGCAGATACATCTACAGACAGTGTAGCTTCTGCAGATAACAGTACATCAGACACTGCATCATCAAGCAATGATACAGCCAGCCAGGCGGCAGCTGCAGGAGAAGTATGGAAATGTACACAGAAACTGAATACCCCTACCGGTTATAATGGCGGCGCTGTCCGTCTGGAACTTGTACAGGAGGTAGGAGGAGTACCTACTGCTTCCGTGATCGTAGAGGGTCAGAAGATCACTTTCCCATATCAGCTTGACATTACAGGTGCACCTGGTGTGAGCGAAGGTACGCTTTATCTGTCAGAGGAAGTGGACGGAAGCTATCAGGAACTGGGACATTATCCTATCACTTTTGAAAAGGCTGAATAATCCATGCAGGGAAAGATCATAAAAGGAATTGCAGGCTTTTACTATATTTATGCAGAAGACGGAGAAACCTATGAGTGCAAGGCTAAAGGAATTTTCCGTAAAGATAACCAGAAGCCTTTGGTAGGGGATGATGTACAGATCAGCATTCTGGATCCTAAGGAAAAGACCGGAAATATAACAGCGATTCTTCCAAGGAAGAATTCGCTGATCCGTCCGGCGGTAGCCAATGTGGATCAGGCAATGGTGATATTTGCCATGGAAAGCCCTAAGCCCAATTTTCTTCTTCTTGACAGATTTCTGATCATGATGGAGCAGCAGGATGTTCCTTCTTTGATCTGTTTTAACAAAGGAGATCTTGCAGAACCAGAAGAACAGCAGAGACTGTGCAGAATTTATGAGGATTGTGGATATCAGGTGATTCCTGCCAGTATCAAAGATGGTATCGGAGTAGATCAGATCCGCAGGGTACTGCAGGATAAGACCACTGTTGTGGCCGGGCCTTCAGGGGTTGGAAAGTCTTCGCTAACTAACAGGCTTCAGGATGAGATTTGTATGGAGACTGGCGAGATTAGCCGTAAGCTGAAACGGGGACGTCATACTACCCGACATTCCCAGGTGATCCCTGTAGGAAAGGATACCTTCCTGGTGGATACACCTGGATTTTCTTCTTTATACCTGACTGATATGGAAGAAGATCAGCTGAAGGATTATTTTCCAGAATTTACCAGGTATACTCAGCAATGCCGTTTTCAGGGATGCCGACATATTCATGAGCCGGACTGCCAGGTGAAGCAGGCATTGGAGGACCATAAAATCAGCAAGCAGCGATATGAGGATTATTTGGTATTATATCAGGAATTAAAAGACAAACGTAAATATTAAATGAAATATAAAAATAAGCGTAAATACTAAATGAAATATAAAAATAAGCGTAAATACTAAATGAAATATAAATATTAAGCGGAATATAAGGAGGATTATTAAAACTATGTATCAGTTGTGTCCGTCTATTTTATCTGCGGATTTTAACCGCCTGGGCGAACAGATTAAAATCTTGGAAAACGAGGGAGTAAAATGGCTTCATATTGATGTTATGGACGGCGATTTTGTGCCAAGTATTTCCTTTGGAATGCCGGTGATCAAATCTATCCGCAAGGAATCCGGTATGTTCTTTGATGTGCATCTGATGGTTACAGAGCCTGGTCGTTATATTCAGGATTTTGTAGACTGTGGTGCTGATTCCATTACTGTACATGCGGAGGCATGTGAGGATTTGGAACGTACCATTGAATTGATCCATGATGCAGGCGTAAAGGCAGGCATATCTATCAAACCGGCTACTCCGGTAAATGATATCAGCCATATGCTTGAGGATGTTGACATGGTACTTGTTATGACTGTTCAGCCAGGCTTTGGGGGACAAAAGTATATAGATGAGTGTACAGAGAAGATCCAGGAGCTTAGGGAACTGATCGACCATGAGGGGCTGGATGTGGATATTCAGGTAGACGGCGGGATCAATGAGGATACCCTTGTAACTGTAATGAAGGCCGGAGCCAATCTTTTTGTGGCAGGCTCCTGGGTGTTCAAGGATGATATTGCAAAGAATGTAAGAAATATCCAGAATAAGATCCATGAAATAGCAGATACACTGGAATAAGGAAGCATATGATTGATACAGTAGTAGTTAGCGGGGGCAATATCCAGGTTGATTTTGCCCTCGATTTTTTAAAAAAACTGAAAAAAGAAACAAACAGAAAAACATCAACACAGACAAGCACTTCCCATAGTAAAGCTTTGCAGCTGATCGCAGCAGATAAAGGCCTGGAATTTTTCATAACAGCAGGCATAACGCCAGATCTGATAGTGGGAGATTTTGACAGCCTTTCCTCGGAGGGAAAGATATACATGGAAAAACTGCCACAGACTTCTATCCGCAGGTTAAAGCCTGAAAAAGATGATTCTGATACACAGTCAGCTGTGAATCTGGCTATTTCTCAGGGAGCAAAGGATATTCTGATCCTTGGAGGGACAGGTACCAGGCTGGATCATGTGATGGCCAATCTGGGACTGCTTTTGTCAGGCAAAGAACGGGGTGTGAATATCCGGCTAGCAGACGTGAATAACTTTATCACCCTTGTGGATAATGGCACAGTTCTTCACAAAGACTGGCAGTATGGGAAGTATGTATCTTTTTTCTCTGTAGGAGGAGATGTGACCGGACTTACCCTGGAAGGCTTTAAATATCCGCTGCATGATCATCATCTGCGGTTCGCCCAAAGCGGGCTTACTGTCAGCAATGAGATTAAGGAGCAGGAGGCTAGGATCACCTTTTCTGGGGGCAATTTGCTGATGTTAATGACAAGAGACTGAATTGGGGCTAAATGTGGCGGTTTGCAGGTGAATACCGTGTAGACTCAAAATCGGATAAAGGTATACAAAAGAGTTCTGGTGTGTTATAATCCATACGTGTCAGAGCTCTTTTGCATGAAAATGAGCATGATTATAACAAAAGAAGAATATACACAAGATATCTGAAAATACTGTAAATCAATACACTCAAAGGAGATATACATAGAAATGAAATTAGGAATCGTAGGCCTGCCCAATGTAGGCAAAAGTACATTGTTTAATTCCCTGACAAAAGCAGGGGCAGAATCAGCTAACTACCCATTCTGCACCATTGACCCCAATGTGGGAGTTGTAACAGTGCCGGATGAAAGACTGAAGCTTTTAGGAGATTTTTATCATTCCAAGAAGGTAACACCGGCAGTGATCGAATTTGTGGATATAGCAGGCCTTGTAAAGGGAGCATCCAAAGGAGAGGGACTTGGCAACCAGTTCCTGGCCAATATCCGTGAAGTAGATGCCATTGTACATGTGGTACGCTGCTTTGAAGACTCTAATGTGATCCACGTAGATGGAAGTATTGATCCGCTTCGTGACATTGAGACCATCAACCTGGAGCTGATCTTCTCTGATCTGGAGATTCTGGAGCGCAGGATCGCAAAGGTTACAAAGACTGCACGTATGGATAAAGAAGCAGCTAAGGAACTGGATTTCCTTCAGAAGATCAAGAAGCATCTGGAAGACGGCAAGATGGCCATCACTATGGAGCTGGACAATGAGGATGAAGAGGGATGGATGGGTACATACAACCTTCTTACATGGAAGCCTGTGATCTATGCTGCTAACGTGGCTGAGGATGATCTGGCAGATGACGGTGAGTCCAATAAATATGTGGCAGAGGTGCGTGAATACGCAAAAGAACAGAACAGTGGAGTATTTGTGATCTGTGCACAGATCGAGGAAGAGATTTCTGAACTGGATGATGATGAGAAGAAAATGTTCCTGGAAGATCTGGGGCTGAAAGAATCAGGACTTGAGAAGCTTGTCCGTGCAAGCTATCATCTTCTTGGCCTGATGAGTTTCCTTACATCCGGAGAGGATGAAACACGTGCATGGACAATTAAGATCGGTACAAAGACACCTCAGGCAGCAGGAAAGATCCATTCTGATTTTGAAAGAGGATTTATTAAAGCAGAGGTAGTAAATTATCAGGATCTTCTGGACTGTGGATCTTACGCAGGAGCCAGAGAAAAGGGCCTGGTTCGCATGGAAGGAAAGGATTACGTTGTGCAGGATGGAGATGTGATCTTATTCAGGTTCAACGTATAAAACGGTGATATATGGATATGATGATTCGTTTTCCTAATCTTGGGGTGGAACTTGGATATGTGGGCAGATCTGTACGGATATTCGGCTTTGAGATCACCTTCGGAGGGATGCTCCTTGCATTGGGGATGCTTGCAGGACTTGCTTTTATTGTTCTTGAAGCAAAACGCAGAAATGAAAATCAGGATGCTTACGTTGGAATGATGATCACAGCTGTGATCTTTGGCCTGATAGGTGCGCGGCTTTTTTATGTGGGATTTTCCTGGGATCTTTATAAAGACAATATTCTGGAGATCTTTAATATCCGGAATGGAGGAATGGCTTTTTACGGCGGTTTGTTAGGCGGCATGCTGGGGGCTGCTATTTACTGTGGAATACGCAGGCTCTCCTTTATGAAAATGGCAGATACTGCCTGTATGGGACTGGTAGTGGCACAGATAATAGGAAGATGGGGAGATTTTTTTAACAGGGAATCCTTTGGGGAATATACCAATTCGGTTCTTGCCATGCAGCTTCCTTTATCTTCAGTACGAAGCAGCCAGGTCAGTGCGGCTATGCGGGAAAATCTTGTGACTGTAAACGGAGTTTCCTTTGTTCAGGTACATCCTGCTTTTTTTTACGAAAGCGCATGGTGCCTGGTGTTGTTCCTTCTTCTCCTTGTGTGGAAGAGGAGAAAAAGCTTCCAGGGGGAGATCTTTCTTAGATATCTTACAGGTTACGGACTGGGGAGATTTCTGCTGGAGTGGATCCGTACAGACAAGCTGGTGATACCAGGGACAGGTATTTCTGTTTCCATGGTGATCTCTGTGATACTGTTTGTATTATGTGGGATCATGGGAATGGTACGCAGGACAATGGCGAAGAAACGTGCAAAAGTAAAAAAACGTAGAAGAGAGGAAGATTATGAAGCAGAAGAAAAAGCTGCCCGAGAAGCAGAAGGACATGATTCCCTGGAAGCGGATGACCTCTTATCTGAGACGCATACGAAAGAGAATCCTGAAGATCCGGATGCAGAAGCTGCAAAAGAAGCTGGACAGACAGATCCGGTGCCGTCAGGATCTGCTGAAGAATCTGGAAATGAGCCGGAAGCTTGACCGGTTCATGAATGCAGCCATGCTGGCTGAAGAAATAGAATGATCATAGAGTGGGTAACTGTTCACAGGAATGTGGAGAGTACCCACTTTTTTTCTGTTGCATGGAAATATTTTACAGGTGGTCCAGCTAAAAAATAAGGATTCCTACTTGCGTTTTTCATCTAAATGGTTTAGAATAAACCCATAAGTGGTAGAAAGTGGAGAATAGTGGAGGCGAATGGGGGCATTGTGGCAGACAGTTCCATCCGCATCCCGGAAATACGAAGGGGAGACTCGTATTTCCCGAGAGTAGGTGAGTAAATATGTTCATGGGAGAATACAACCACACAATCGATGCGAAGGGGCGGCTGATTATCCCTTCTAAGTTCAGAGAACTCTTAGGGGAAGAGTTTGTTCTGACCAAGGGACTGGATGGTTGTCTTTCTATATATCCTATGGATGAATGGGAAGCCTTTGAAACAAAACTCAGAGCATTACCACTTACGAACAAGAACGCAAGAACCTTTTCAAGATTCTTTGTGGCAGGAGCCACCACATGTGAGCTGGACAAGCAGGGGAGAATCCTTGTACCACAGACCTTAAGGGAGTTTGCTGGTCTGGATAAAGATGTGGTTCTGACTGGAAATCTTAACAGGATCGAAGTCTGGAGCAAAGAAAAATGGAATGAAAACTGCAATTATGACGACATGGACAGCATTGCAGAAGGCATGCAGGAAATGGGAATCGTTATATAAGGCAGTTCTAAGGACAAATCCAACAGGAGACGGAAATGGAATTCAAACACAAATCTGTATTACTGGAAGAGGCTGTTGACGGCTTAAGGGTAAAGCCTGATGGAACCTATGTGGATGGGACTTTAGGAGGTGCGGGACATGCCTGCAGGGTATGTGAAAAACTTTCTGCCAAGGGGAGATTTATTGGTATAGATCAAGACCAAGATGCAATAATTGCTGCGAGTGAAAGGCTGGGCGCCTACAAACAGGCGACAATCATTCGCAGCAATTATTGTTACATGGGACAGGAACTTTCTGCCCGGGGAATTTACGGGGTAGACGGAATCCTGCTGGATCTTGGAGTATCCTCTTATCAGCTGGACAATGAAGAGCGAGGATTTACCTACAGGGTAGATGCTCCACTGGACATGAGAATGGATCAGAGGCAGAGCCAGACCGCATCAGACATCGTCAACGGTTATGAAGAAAAAGAACTTTACCGTATCATCAGAGACTACGGGGAAGATAAATTTGCAAAGAATATTGCAAAGCATATTGTGGCAGCAAGGGAAAAGAAGCCTATCGCCACAACTGGGGAACTGACGGAGATTATCCGCGGAGCGATTCCCATGAAGATACAGGCAACAGGAGGCCATCCTGCCAAGCGTACTTTCCAGGCGATTCGTATAGAACTGAATAAAGAACTGGATGTATTGAGAGATTCTCTGGATGGTATGATCGATCTTCTGAATGATGGAGGAAGGATCTGCATTATCACCTTCCATTCTCTGGAAGACAGGATCGTTAAGACCATATTCAGAAAGAATGAAAATCCATGTACATGTCCACCGGATTTTCCGGTATGTGTATGTGGAAAAAAATCAAAGGGACAAGTGATCACAAGAAAGCCTATTCTTCCAAGTGAGGAAGAGATGGAAGAGAATCCACGTTCCAAAAGTGCAAAGCTGCGGATTTTTGAGCGAAGCAGAAGTTAGTCAGACAGTAAGTTAGAGGGGAAATAAAATGGCGGCAAACAGACCTACTACAGCAAGAAGAAATATGAATAGCGCCAGAAATCCCAGAGGGGTATATATAGACGGAAGTGCAGCACGCAAGCTTCAGGAAGTGCCAGAGCGGAGATATTATCCTCCGGCACAGCGTCCTGCAAGGCAGCCTGCCAAAGTGGCAGCAAGCCCCCGAACTCAGGAAAGGCAGCGTACACTTAGTAAAGAGGCAAAGAAGAACAGGGCAAAAGCGATGAGCATGAACCGGAAGTTTGTTGTTTTCATTGCGGTTGTATCCACAGCAGTCCTGTTTTGCTGTATCAATTATCTGAGGCTGAAGTCAGATTATACAAGGAAGATCAGTCAGGTGGCATCTCTGGAATCAGAACTGGCTCAGTTGAAAGAGGATAATGATGCTTACTACAGTGAGGTTACTTCCAATGTAGACCTGGATAAGATCAAGAAGATTGCCATCGGACGACTTGGAATGAAAAATCCGTCTGATGATCAGGTGATGACTTATAGTGTTGAGGGGGGGAGCTATGTACGGCAATATCAGGATGTGCCTTAACAGACGCTTCCTAGTGCAGTGAAAATTAAGACAAGTCAATATGGTGATTACTTAATATTCACTGTACTGGTATCCAACTGATTAGAAAGCAAGGCAGGTGATCTATTGAGCAACATGGACAAAAGAAGGAAAAAAAGACCAGAGAAAAAAATTAATTATGTTATGCGGAAGAAGCTGATATTACTGTTTGCAATAGTGATAGGAGCTTTTTTTGCATTAGCAATGAGAATCACATACATTAATGCAACAAGCGGGAACAAATACAAAAAACAGGTACTAAGCCAGGCACAACAAAAATATGAAAGCAGGGTGATGCCTGCAAAGCGAGGAGATATCTACGACCGGAACGGGAATATCCTGGCTACCAGTAATAAGGTTTATAATGTGATCCTGGATTGCAAGGCAGTAAATGAAAATGAGGATTATGTGGAGCCCACCGTTCGTGCGCTGACCAGCGTGCTTGGGATTGAAGAGGGAGAGATCCGTACCCGTCTTACAGCAGAAAGTACCAAGAACAGCCAGTATCAGATCATCAAGAAGCAGATTTCCATGGATGATAAAAAGGCTTTTGAGGACTACAAATCCATTCCTGAGGAAAGTGATCTTTCGAAAGAGCAGATCCAGGAAAAAAATAATGTACAGGGCGTATGGTTTGAAGAGGATTATCTGAGAATTTATCCATATAATGAATCTGCCTGTGATACTATTGGATTTACATTGGAAAGGGATGTGGCAGACAGCGGCATCGAGGGCTACTACAACAGTACCCTGAATGGAGTAGACGGCCGTCAATATGGCTATTTTAATAGCAGCTCCGATGTGGAACAAACCATTATTGAGCCTAGCAATGGCAACAGTTTGGAACTTAGTCTGGACATGGGAGCACAGCAGATCGTGGAAAAATATGTGAATGCTTTCAATGAACGGATGGGAGCAAAGAATGTAGGCGTGATCGTGGAAGATCCTTCCAACGGAGAGATCATTGCCATGGATGGTGGAGACCGGTATGATCTGAACGAACCCAGAGATCTTTCCCAGCTTTATACCAAGGACGAGATCAAAGGAATGAATGATGAAGAGACAGTAGAGGCATTAAATGCCATGTGGAGTAATTTCTGCGTAACAGATGCTTATGAGCCCGGTTCTGTTATAAAGCCTATAGTTATGGCTTCAGCACTGGAAAAAGGCAAGATCAGCACTTCGGATACTTTTGTATGTGATGGAGGCCAGGCCTTTGGTACAGATACTTTTATTAAGTGTGCGGTATGGCCGAATGCCCACGGTACAGAGACGCTGGCAGATGTTATTGCAAACTCCTGTAATGACGGTATGATGCAGATCGCTGCAGCTATGGGCAGTGAGCAGTTTATCAAAGCACAAAGTGTATTTAATTTTGGATCCAGGACAGGCATTGACCTGCCAAACGAAGGAACAGGTATTATCCATACTACAGATACGATGGGCGAGACTGAACTTGCCTGCTCTGCATTCGGACAAGGATTTACCTGTACCATGCTTCAGGAGATCAATGCTATGTGCTCCGTTGTGAATGGTGGATATTATTATCAGCCTCATCTTGTGACAAAGATCAAGGACAGCAATGGAAGTGTGATAAAAACCGTGAATCCGGTTCTGATGAAACAGACCATTTCCTCTAATATTTCTACAGATATCCGCAGCTATATGCACCAGAGTGTGCTTCGTGGTACCAGTCAGACATCAAGGGTTCAGGGTTACAGTTCCGGTGGTAAGACAGGTACAGCAGAGAAGTTTCCCCGTGGAAATAAGAAGTACCTGGTTTCCTTTATAGGATTCGCCCCTGTGGATGATCCTGCGGTTGTGATCTACGTGGTTGTGGATGAGCCAAACGCAGAGGATCAGGCAACCAGTACCTATGCACAGTATATTGCACAGGGAATCCTTTCCGAGCTGCTTCCTTATCTGAATGTAGCACCGGACGAGGCTTCTGATGGAGAAACGCCGGTTACAGAACTGTGGGAAGGCTTTCAGGGATATCTTTCAAATAATACGGAAAGTTCTCTGGATGAAAATGGCAATCTGGTGGACGGCAATGGCAATCTGATCGACTGGGATGGCAACCGTATCGATGAAAATGGTTATCTTCTCAATGCAGATGGAAGCTATCAGATTGATGAGAATGGAGAATATATTAAGTCAGATAATCTTGATGGAGCAGGTGATGGCAGTGGTTTGCAGGAAGCTGTATCGGATACAAGCATTCCGGCTCCTCTGGACGGAGATTCTAAGACTGCACAGGACAATGATATGGAAAGCGAAGGACTGACCAACGAAGAGGCTGGTCTGGAATAAGAAAAGTGATAACCCTGCCAGGACTGTTCATATATTAATATGACAGTTCTGGCAGGGTTTTTTATGTCCTGATATAGCGGTTACAATAGAACAGGGAAAGCCCGGAAAGGATATTTGTGAAAAAAAGTCTGACCTTTCACAGGAAAAAAGTGTGGCTGGTCCTTTCCATCTGCAGTATTCTGCTGCTTGGATTGATGATACGTCTGGTGTGTCTGATGGGCTTTTTGTCAGATCATTATTACAGGAAAGCAGAGGATCTTCATGAAAGGGAGCGGGATATTAAGGCAGAACGGGGAAAGATCCTGGATGCAGCTGGAAAGGTACTGGCGGATAACCGGACAGTGTGTACTATTTCTGTGATCCACAATCAGATCAAAGAACCGGAAAAGGTGATCCGGGTACTGGCAGAAAAGCTTTCCATGGATCCGGGTCAGGTGCGGAAACAAGTGGAAAAGGTTTCTTCTATAGAAAGGATCCGTACAAATGTTGACAAGGAAATAGGGGATCAGATCCGTGAGTGCCAGCTGGAGGGAGTGAAGGTGGATGAGGATTACAAACGGTGGTATCCCTATGGAGACCTGGCTTCCAAAGTACTTGGCTTTACAGGTGGGGACAATCAGGGAATCATCGGGCTGGAAGTAAAATATGAGGATGTATTAAGGGGAGAAAATGGGAAAATCCTGACGGTTACAGATGCCAGGGGAGTGGAACTTACAGATAAAGGAGAAAAAAGAAAGGAACCGGTGGCAGGGCAGGATCTTCGGATCAGTCTGGATGCCAGTATCCAGGAATATGTGCAGCAGGCGGCACAGAAGGTGATGGAGGAAAAACAGGCGGACAGAGTATCCATCCTTTTGATGAATCCTCAGAACGGTGAAATCTATGCCTGTGTCAATGTGCCGGAATTTGATTTGAACCAACCCTTTGAACTGAATACGGAACAGGATACATCTGGCCTTAGCCAGCAGGAAAAGCAGGATCTGTTGAACCAGATGTGGAGAAATCCATGCCTGAATGATACCTATGAACCTGGTTCTACCTTCAAGATCATTACAATGGCAGCTGGATTGGAGGAAGGAGTGGTTAAAGAAGAAGATTCCTTTTATTGCCCAGGATATAAGCTGGTAGATGACCGAAGGATCCATTGCGCCAACCGTAGAGGGCATGGCTCACAGAATTTTGTCCAGGGAGCAGAAAATTCCTGTAACCCGGTTTTTATTGAAGTTGGCCTGCGGCTGGGAGTGGATAATTATTACAAATATTTCAAACAGTTTGGTCTTTTGAAAAAAACAGGAATCGACCTGCCTGGTGAAGCAGGAACCATCATGCATCAGAAAAACAAAATGGGAAATGTAGAACTGGCTACTGTGTCCTTTGGACAGTCTTTTCAGATCACGCCCATCCAGCTGGCAGCAACGGTAAGCGGGATCATCAACGGTGGGAAAAGGGTGACTCCTCATTTTGCGGTGGCAGTACAAAGTCCGGATGGGAGAAATATCAAAGAGCTTTCTTATCCGGTGGAGCAGGGGATCCTGTCAGAAGCAACCTCCAGGCGGGTACGGAACATTCTGGAAAAGGTGGTATCAGAAGGCTCCGGAAAAAATGCAAAGATTGAGGGCTATTCTATCGGAGGGAAAACAGCTACCTCACAGACTCTTCCCAGAAGTGCCAACCGATATATTTCTTCTTTTCTTGGCTTTGCACCAGCAGAAGAGCCCATTGTTCTGGGACTTTGCATTATTCATAATCCTCAGGGAATGTATTATGGAGGCACCATAGCTGCACCTGTGATCCGACGGATTTTTGAGAATGTTCTGCCCTATCTGGGTATAGAATGCAGCTACAGTCTTGATAAATAGGTGAAAAAGCCGTATACTATAAAATGGTTTAAAAAAGACGAAAGAAATAAGAGGTGTGAAATGGATTTTCAAGTTGTGATTCCCGTGCTGATTTCCTTTGGAATCAGTGCATTATTAGGCCCTGTTGTGATTCCTTTTCTTAAAAAGCTGAAAATGGGACAGACAGAAAGAGTAGAAGGCGTACAGTCCCATCTGAAGAAGGCAGGGACACCTACCATGGGAGGCGTGATGTTTCTTGTATCCACAGTGATCACGGCTCTGTTTTATGTAAAGGATTATCCCAAGATCATTCCTGTGCTTTTTCTTACATTAGGCTTTGGACTGATCGGATTTCTGGACGATTATCTGAAGGTTGTGCTACGCAGGTCAGATGGACTTCTGGCATGGCAGAAGCTGATTTTGCAGGTGGTTGTTACAGGGATTTTTACCTTCTATATTTTAAATTATACAGATATTTCACTGACTATGCGGATCCCGTTCTGGAGCGGACATTATCTGGATTTGGGCTGGCTGGCAGTGCCACTTCTGTTCTTTGCTGTGATCGGTACTGTAAACGGGGTGAATTTTACAGACGGTGTTGACGGTCTGGCTTCCAGCGTTACACTGATCGTTGCAGTGTTTTTTACTGTGGTTTCCATTGGGCTGAAGTCCGGGATCGAGCCTTTTACCTGTGCGGTAGTGGGTGGTCTGATGGGATTTCTGCTTTACAATGTGTATCCTGCGAAGGTGTTTATGGGAGATACAGGTTCCCTTGCATTGGGCGGATTTGTGGCAGGCTGTGCTTACATGATGCAGATGCCTTTGTTTATTCTGATCGTAGGCCTGATCTATCTGGTAGAGGTTCTTTCAGTTATGATCCAGGTTACTTATTTTAAGGCAACTCACGGGAAGAGAATCTTCAGAATGACCCCGATCCACCATCATTTTGAACTTGGCGGATGGTCTGAAACCAGAGTTGTAGCAGTTTTTTCAATTATTACGGCAATTATGTGCCTGATCGGACTGCTGGCGCTTTAAGGAGGAGAAAGTCGTGGATTTAAAAGGAAAAAAAGTTCTTGTTTTCGGTACAGGAAAAAGCGGGATAGGAGCTGCGCAGCTTCTTGTAAAAGCAGGTGCTCTCCCAGTTATTTTTGATGGAAAAGCAGATATTGACAAAGAGGAGATCATACATAAAGTCGGAGCAGATACACCGGTGCAGGTGTATACAGGAGAACTGCCTGGTGAAGTACAAAAGAGTCTGGATCTGGCTGTACTTAGTCCTGGGGTTCCTACTGACCTTCCCCTTGTAAAAAGCTTTTATGCACAGGGGCTGCCGGTATGGGGCGAGGTAGAACTGGCGTACCAGACAGGAAAAGGGCAGGTTCTTGCGATTACTGGCACTAATGGCAAAACCACTACCACTGCACTTCTGGGCAAGATTATGGCAGATGCCCGTCCTTCTGTTTTTGTTGTTGGAAATATTGGTACACCTTATACATTAAAAGCACCAATGATGAAGGAAGATAGCATTACTGTAGCTGAGATCAGCAGCTTCCAGCTGGAGACGATCCAGGATTTTGCCCCTCATGTAAGTGCGATCCTGAATATTACTGAGGATCATCTGAACCGTCATCACACTATGGAAGAATATATCCGGGTGAAGGAGCTGCTCACTAAGAATCAGGGACCAAAGGATGTATGCGTACTGAATTATGAGGATCCGGTCCTTCGTAAGTTTGGCGAAAACATTGTACCGGAGGTGGTTTATTTCTCTAGTGTGAGAAAGCTTTCAAAGGGTATCTGCCTGGATGGGGATATGATCACACTTCGTACAGACAAAGAAGAGATCCAGGTTGTAAAAACAGGAGACCTGAAGCTTTTGGGACAACATAATTTTGAAAATGTGATGGCAGCAGTTGCTATGGCATGGTATGACGGCGTAGATATTGACAGTATCCGTAAAAGTGTGTGTGAGTTTACTGCAGTTCCTCACAGGATCGAATATGTGACTGAGAAAAACGGTGTTGCATATTATAATGATTCCAAGGGAACTAATCCGGACGCTGCCATTCGTGGGATCAGGGCGATGAACCGTCCTACATTGCTGATCGGCGGCGGCTATGATAAAGGATCTACTTATGATGAATGGATCCAGGCATTTGATGGTAAAGTGAAGTACCTGGTGTTGATCGGACAGACAAAGGAGAAGATCAAAGAGGCTGCAAAGAAGAATGGTTTCCATCAGATCATCCTGTGTGAAGACCTGAAGGAAGCAGTTAAGGTATGTGCACAAAAGGCAGAGCCAGGTGATGCAGTGCTTCTTTCACCTGCCTGTGCAAGCTGGGGACAGTTTGATAATTATGAGCAGAGAGGTGACATATTTAAGGAGCTTGTTTCATATCTTTAAATAAAAGAATGATCCAGGAGATTTTATGGCATCCGGAAAGAAACAGGGCTATTCAGAAGCAGACGGGATTTTACTTACGCTGGTGCTGATCCTTGCGGTCTTTGGATTGACCATGCTTTTCTCAACCAGTGAATATAATGGCAGAGTACGTTTCGGCGACTCTGCCTATTATTTTAAGAAACAGCTATTTGCTATGTCCCTGGGGCTTCTGACTATGTATCTGGTTGCTGGAATGGATTATCACTTTTTTATCCGCCTGGCACCGGCAGCCTATGTAGTTTCTTTAGGCTTGTCAGCAGCAGTGCTGGTGGTGGGGCAAGAGATCAATGGCTCCAGGCGGTGGCTGAATCTGGGACCATTGTCTTTTCAACCTTCAGAATTTGCAAAAGTGGCAGTGATCCTTTTTCTGGTGTGGCAGATCCAGCATACCAAAAGCAGTACTTCCGGTCTGTGGTTTATGGGACGGACCCTTGCATCGCTTCTTCCTGTGGTAGGACTTGTAGGCTCCAATAATCTGAGCACAGCCATTATTATCCTTGGGATCGGAGTGGTGCTGATTTTTGCATCAAACTCCAGATATGCATGTTTTCTTGGCATAGGTGCCGCAGGTGTGGCATTTGCCGTGTTGTTTCTGGCAGCAGAAAGCTACCGTCTGGAACGTCTTGCTATCTGGCGGGATCCGGAAAAATACGAAAAAGGTTTTCAGACCATTCAAGGGCTGTATGCTATTGGAAGCGGAGGACTGTTTGGCAGAGGGCTGGGAAGCAGTATACAAAAGCTGGGATTTGTGCCGGAAGCCCAGAATGATATGATTTTTTCAATTATTTGCGAAGAACTGGGACTTACCGGTGCATTGATATTGATTTTGATTTTCGGACTGCTGATCTGGAGACTGTGCGTGATCGCTACCCAGTGTATGGATCTGGCAGGAACCTTGATCTGCACCGGGATCATGGCTCATATGGCTATTCAGGTGATCCTGAATATTGCTGTAGTAACAAATACCATTCCAAATACAGGCATTACACTGCCCTTTGTCAGCTATGGAGGAACCTCTGGGGTTTTTCTGATGGGAGAAATGGGTCTGGCTCTTAGTGTAAGCAGTCACAAACAGCAGCTCTTTACATATACTAAAGGGTAAGAGGCTCTTTAGGAGTGAAAAGCTTGGATGACTACATCTGTATCGTGGGTGGTAAGCCATTAAAAGGAACCATTTCTGTACAGGGATCAAAGAATGCGGCGCTTCCCATGATGGCAGCGTCCCTGCTGCACAGAGGCATAAGTGTTCTTAAGACATGTCCCAGGATCACAGATGTTTTCTGTATGGAGAAAATCCTTCAGGCGCTGGGAGCAGTTACCTGGTGGGAGGATCATGATCTATATATGGACTGTACAAATGCAGACAAAGAAGAAATACCGGAAATGTATACAGGACGTATGCGGTCATCTGTTATTCTGCTTGGAGCCATGCTTGCCAGGAATGGCAAAGGAAGGCTTGGGTATCCGGGAGGCTGTGTAATTGGCAGCAGGCCTATAGACCTGCATTTTTATGCACTAAGGCAGCTTGGGGCTGTGATCAAAAAAGACCAGGTGATTCAGGGAATTGCTCCATCCGGTCTTTTAGGAAACCAGATATTGTTCTCAAAAAGAAGTGTGGGTGCTACACAACAGGCTATTCTGGCTTCTGTGCTTGCAAAAGGAAAAACAATCATAAAAAATCCTGCCAGGGAGCCGGAAATCCTTTGGCTTTGCAGATATTTGAAAACAATGGGCGCACAGATCGAAGGAGAGGGAACGGACTGCATTTTTATAGAGGGAAAAGATGAATTAGGAGCCGGATGTATGAAGATTCCTCCGGACCGGATCGTTGCAGGAACTTATATTTGTGCCGCAGCAGCCACAAGAAGTGAGATCACACTGGAAAATGTACCGGAAGGTGAACTGGATGCCTTTCTGGATGTATATTGCAAAATGGGTGGACAATATAAAGGGAAGAGTGGTAAACTAATAGTCAATGGACAGAACATCCACTGTCCGGTAAAGCTTCTTAAGACAGATGTTTATCCTGGATTTCCTACAGACCTGCAATCGCAGCTTATGGCAGTTCTGACTACAGTGACCGGGAAAAGCCTGATCCGGGAACAGATTTTTGAGGATCGTTATAAGGCGGCAGGAGAACTGGTGGAGATGGGCGCACATATAAAGATCTGCGGAAGGGAAGCTTATATAGAAGGTGGATATCCTTTATATGGCAGGCAGGTAAGTGCCAGGGAGCTTCGGGGCGGTGCCGCTTTGGTGATTGCTGCCTTGTGTGCCAAAGGCACCACAAAGATCAGTGGATATTCATTTATCAGCAGAGGCTATGAGCATATCTGTCAGGATCTTGCTGGCGCAGGCGCCAGGATCAGTCTGGGCAGAGCTGCAGACAGCCGGGGCATTCTTGAATCTTAAAGGATGGATTATGGGAACTGGAGATAACGGAGAAACGTCTGTGTTTGATAAAAAAACAAAAAAAATAATCTGGGGAACCCTGGCGGCAGTGCTGCTGGCAGGCATTATCTTTTTCTTTTCCTTTTTCCGGGTCAGGACTATTGAAGTCATGGGCAGTACTCATTATACCCAGGATCAGGTAAAGGAGATGGCGCTGCAGGGTTCCTTTATGAGCAATACGGTGCTGGCTTCCTTTTTTCATAAAAATGAGCAGGTCAGCGACATGCCTTTTGTAGAGGGATACAGTGTTTCCATGACTGGCAGGGATACCATCTGTATCAGTGTAAAAGAAAAGAAAGTAGTAGGCTGCATCCCTTATCTGGATAATTATATTTATTTTGACAGAAACGGGGTCTTTGTTGAAGGTCTGAAGACCAGAGATGAGAAGGTACCTTTTTTTGACGGGATCCAGGTAGATAAGGTGGTCCTGAATGAAAAGCTTCCACTGAAAGGGAAAACGATTCTGAATACAGCTGTGGCACTTGCAACTATTTTTCAGAAGAATGACACAGTGCCGGATCATATCCAGATTGATGATAAGTCCAGGATCAGTCTGGTTTATGGGGATGTTACTGTCATGCTTGGGGAAGACAGGCTGCTGGAGGACAAGATGACAAGGGCGATTGCCATCCTGCCAAAGCTTTCCGGGCAGAAAGGGATCCTTCACATGGAGAATATTACCGAGACGGAGAAGAATTGTACCTTTGAAGCAGAGGTAGAACCGGTAACTGCTGAGAACTGGACCGGCGGTTATAATGAAAATGGAGAATATACCGGTGATGGGGAATATGACGAAAATGGCAAGTATGTAGGCGCAAAGCCCAAAAGTGAGCTGGATTATGCCCTTGAAAACTGGCATGGCGGATATGACGGAGAGGGAGATTATACTGGCGAGGGCGAGTATGATGCCAACTGGAATTATGTGGGACCCAAGCCTACCGAAGAAAGTATAGCTGCCAACGGAGACTGGCATGGCGGATATCTGGAAGACGGAAGTTATACAGGAACTGGTGAATATGACCATGAGGGCAACTATGTAGGCCCTAATCCTAATGCAGGGAATGACGAATATTCGTGAAAAAAGTATAAAAAAACAAAATTAGTAGTTGATTAATTCAAAAAAAAAATATATGATATATCTATATGTAGCTTGATACAAATAAACTTGACTTGAATATCAGGTATAGAAATAAAGGAGGAAGTACATTGTTAGAGATTATGTCAAATGAGGCAGAGTCATCTGCGAAGATTATTGTAATCGGCGTAGGTGGAGCTGGTAATAATGCAGTGAACAGAATGGTGGAAGAAGCCATTGGCGGGGTAGAGTTTGTAGGTGTGAATACCGATAAACAGGCTTTAACTCTGTGCAAAGCTCCAACTGTACTTCAGATTGGCGAAAAGATTACCAAAGGACTTGGTGCGGGTGCACAGCCAGAGGTTGGACAGAAGGCAGCAGAGGAAAGTATAGAAGAAGTGAAGCAGATCATGGAAGGTGCAGATATGGTTTTCGTTACCTGCGGTATGGGTGGCGGTACCGGTACAGGAGCTGCTCCGGTGATTGCAGCAGCAGCAAAGGAGATGGGTATCCTTACTGTTGGTGTTGTTACAAAGCCTTTCCGCTTTGAAGCAAAGACCCGTATGAACAATGCACTTGCAGGTATTGAGAATCTGAAGAAAGCAGTGGATACACTGATCGTGATCCCGAATGATAAATTACTGGAGATCGTTGACCGTCGGACTACTATGCCGGAGGCACTGCGTAAGGCTGATGAAGTACTTCAGCAGGCAGTTCAGGGTATTACAGACCTGATTAATCTGCCGGCACTGATCAATCTTGACTTTGCAGATGTACAGACCGTTATGACAGATAAGGGTATTGCACACATCGGTATTGGTGAGGCCAGAGGTGATGACAAGGCTATGGAGGCTGTTCAGCAGGCTGTTTCTTCTCCGCTTCTTGAGACTACCATTAAAGGTGCTACACACGTTATCATTAATATTTCCGGTGATATTTCCCTTATGGATGCCAATGATGCAGCCAGCTATGTACAGGAGCTTACAGGAGAGGATGCAAATATCATCTTTGGTGCAATGTATGATGATTCAGTTGCTGATTATGCAAGGATCACTGTTATTGCTACAGGCCTTAGTGATGCAGCGCAGAATACCAGTCCTTTTGGCAACAGAAGCAGCAATGCATCTTTTAATGCCAAAAGACCGGCAGCACAGACAAGCACAACATCTTCTTTTAAGATGCCAAGCTTCAGTATGCCTACTATGAATGCAACACCATTTACTGCGAAGACACCTTCCAGTACAGTGCAGAAGAAGGATATCCAGATTCCGGATTTCCTTAAGAACCGTTAGTCAATTTTTTGTGAAATATCAGGGCTGCGACACAGCAGGAAATTACTCTCTGCTGTGCTGCAGCCTTTTTACATCTTAACATTTACAGGCAAAGGTTCCACATTTGGTTTCATGGCAGCACTGTGCCCTGGAACCATCTACATCAACAGCTGCTGCTGTACATTTGCAATTGTCATTGTATGCACAGTTGTGGGCTTTACATTCAATCTGGATCTTTTCGCAGCCGCAGCGGCACTCCATACCATTTGTTGCTGCATCAGATTTTTCCTGAAAGCTTCCACAGCAGGTTTCATCTGCAATGTGGGCACTTTCACCCATAACATTGATCTCACCTCTGGAACACTGACGGGCGTCATTATAAACACAGTTAGCAGCTGAACATTTTAAAATCGTCATGATCATTCCTCCTTTTATTAGATGCAGGGCATCTTTGTATATACAAGGATAGTATCTGCGTTTTGCTATGTAATATGTATGGAAAATTATAGTAAAAATATTGCAAAGCCATCTATGCTGCGCTATAATATGAGCATGAAAAAGGGGAGCTGGCGAAAACCGGCTGAGAGGAAACGTGATTCCGTTTTGACCCGTAACCTGATTTGGATAATGCCAACGTAGGGAAGAGGATGAGTAGTCTCTGCTTTTAGTATGGCAGAGGCTTTTTTTATGGAGGAAAAAAGATTGAGAAATTATACCACACAGATGGATGCGGCAAGAAAAGGCATTGTCACAAAAGAAATGGAGATTGTGGCAAAAAAGGAACATATGACAACAGATGCATTAAGAAAGCTGGTTGGGGAAGGCAAGGTTGCAATCTGTGCAAATAAGAATCACAAATGTCTTGATCCGGAAGGCGTGGGAAGCATGCTTCGCACAAAGATCAATGTCAATCTGGGAGTGTCCCGCGACTGTAAAGACTATGATATTGAGATGGAAAAGGTCATGAGTGCTGTGAAGTTGGGCGCAGAGGCGATTATGGATCTGTCAAGCCATGGTAATACTCAGCCCTTCCGTCAGAAGCTGACCCAGGAATGTCCTGTTATGATCGGAACGGTTCCTGTATATGACAGCGTGATCCATTACCAAAGGGATCTGGCGACTTTGACAGCCAAGGATTTTATTGACGTTGTAAGGCTTCATGCCCAGGACGGTGTAGATTTTGTAACGCTGCACTGTGGGATCACCAGGAAAACCATTGATCAGATACGGAATCACAAAAGAAAAATGAATATTGTAAGCCGTGGCGGAAGCCTGGTTTTTGCATGGATGAGCATGACAGGAGAAGAGAATCCATTTTATGAGTATTTTGATGAAATTCTTGATATCTGTGAGGAATATGATGTTACCATTTCCCTTGGGGATGCTTGTCGTCCAGGATGTCTGGCAGATGCAACCGACGTATGTCAGATTGAGGAACTTGTCCGTCTTGGGGAATTGACCAAACGCGCATGGGCGCATAATGTACAGGTTATGGTAGAGGGACCGGGACATGTGCCGTTGGATCAGGTAGCAGCCAATATGAAAGTGCAGCAGACCATTTGTATGGGAGCACCTTTCTATGTACTTGGGCCTCTTGTAACAGATATTGCACCTGGATATGACCATATTACTGCAGCTATCGGCGGAGCAGTGGCAGCTATGAGCGGAGCTGCTTTCCTTTGCTACGTAACGCCTGCAGAGCATCTGGCTCTTCCTAACGTGGATGATGTTAAGCAGGGGATCATTGCTTCCAAGATTGCAGCCCATGCAGCTGATATTGCCAAGGGTATTCCGGGAGCAAGAGATATTGATGATCGTATGGCAGATGCACGGCAGAAACTTGATTGGGAAGCTCAGTATGCATGTGCCCTTGATCCTGAGACTGCAAGGCAGATCCGTGACAGTCGTAAGCCGGAAGATGACCACAGTGATACCTGCAGTATGTGCGGTAAATTCTGTGCAGTCCGCAGCATGAATAAGGCTCTGGCAGGGGAGTATATTGATATATTATAAAATAATTATTAAAAAGTCCTTGACTTCTAAGGGAAAACATGGTATTCTGTCTGGGTACGTGAGAAAACAAAGCAGAGTTACACTCTCACCTTAGCGCAGTCAGGCGACTTGGGTTAATATTGCACAGCTTATATTTAAAGATGTGATTTGTGTAATAGGTGAAGTGTGGATTCTGTCCGCACTTTTTTCATGTTTAAGGCAGAAGGTTTCCCGGAGAGAAATTGGGAAGCTGGCGGGTGATTTAGTATTTATCTATCAGGTATGGAGGTGCACTACAATTAGCAGTTTAATGATTAACGAACAAATCAGGGACAGAGAAGTACGCTTGATTGGCCCGGACGGAGCACAGCTCGGTATTATGTCCGCAAAGGAAGCAATGTTCAAGGCTCAGGAGGCAGGGCTTGATCTGGTAAAGATTGCCCCCCAGGCTAAACCGCCGGTATGCAAGATCATTGATTACGGTAAATACCGTTACGAACTTGCTAGAAAAGAAAAAGAAGCCAAGAAAAAACAGAAAACGATTGATGTTAAAGAAGTGCGGCTTTCACCGAATATCGATACAAACGACCTTATGACAAAAGTCAATGCAGCAAAGAAGTTTCTTTCAAAGGGCGATAGGGTGAAGGTAACTCTCAGATTTCGCGGAAGAGAGATGGCTCATATGTCAGCCAGCAAGCATGTGCTTGATGATTTCGCAGATATGTTGAAAGAAGTGGCTAATGTGGAGAAAGCACCTAAAGTGGAAGGCAGAAGCATGACCATGTTCTTAGCTCAGAAAAAATAAATTCAGCAGCATTTATGCCGCAGGGCAGTTCATAATACGAAAATTAAGGAGGAAACTATAATGCCAAAAATTAAAACATGTAGAGCAGCAGCAAAGCGCTTCAAAAAGACAGGTACAGGAAAATTAATGAGAAATAAAGCTTACAAGAGTCATATCTTAACCAAAAAATCTCAGAAGAGAAAAAGAAATCTGAGAAAATCTACTGTTGTTGATTCTACAAATGTTAAGAGCATGAAGAAAGCATTACCATATTTATAAGATACAGATAGAAGACGACGAACAGGAGGAAAATAAGAGATGGCAAGAATTAAAGGCGGATTAAACGCAAAGAAGAAACATAACCGTGTATTAAAACTGGCAAAAGGCTACAGAGGAGCCCGTTCCAAACAGTATAGAATTGCAAAACAGTCTGTAATGAGAGCACTTACAAGCTCTTATGCAGGAAGAAAACAGAAAAAACGTCAGTTCAGAAGTCTGTGGATCGCTCGTATCAACGCTGCAGCAAGAATGAACGGATTATCCTACAGCAAGATGATGCATGGCCTGAAGGTTGCTAATGTTGACATCAACAGAAAGATGCTTGCAGATCTGGCTGTTAATGATGCTGAAGGCTTCAAAGCATTAGCTGAAGTTGCAAAAGCTGCAATCGCATAAGTATTATCAATTCTGGAATCCAGGGAAAATAATTTCCCTGGATTCTTTTGATTTTTGTATAAAATATCACTTGCAATCAAAATAATGTGATGCTATAATTACTACATTGAAGTAGTAAAGAGGAAAAGTCATTAGGGAGCCAAAGCCGGCTGGATGGACCAGTGGGCTTTTTGACTATATATGAGATATACATGATCCGGTTTTCCCGCTGGCTTCTTCCTTAAAATCTAAGGAGGAGATTTTATTATGAGAAATCTGAAAAAAGTACTCAGTATCACAGCAGCCGCAGCGATGGCAGTTACATCCATTGCACCTGTATCTGTATTTGCAGATGACGAGGAGACTTTTAAGATTGGTGTGATCGGACCTATGACCGGTGATTACGCACAGTATGGTAACGGTGTTTACAACGCAGCTAAGATCGCAGCGGATGAGATTAATGAGAATGGTGGATTCAATGGATATAAGGTAGAGATCCTGGACGCAGGTGATGATCAGGGTGATCCTGATAAAGCCATCCATGCATATGATGATCTTCTTGACAAGGGTATGCAGATGCTTTGCGGAACAGTTACATCCGGTGCTTGTATCGCTGTTGCCAGTGAAGCAGCTGACAGCACATTCCTGTTTACACCTTCTGCTACAGCAGTAGAGAGTATTGAGGGAGGCGACAATGAATTCCGTATGTGCTTTACCGATCCTATGCAGGGTACCAAATCAGCAGAGTACATTTCTGAGAAAGGTCTTGCTACAAAGGTAGCTACACTGTATGATTCAGCAGCAGATTACAATGTAGGTGTTCACGATGCATTTGTTGAAGCTTGTGATGAATACGGTCTTGAGCTTGTAGATGATCAGAAATACACCACAGATAGTAATCAGGACTTCTCAGCACAGCTTCAGAGCATTAAGAAGAGCGGTGCAGAGCTTCTGTTCCTTCCTAATTATTACTCTGACAATGCACTGATCCTTCAGCAGGCAAGCGATATCGGTCTTGATATCAAATTCTTCGGAGTTGACGGTATGGACGGTATCCTGAATGTTGAGAACTTTGATACATCCCTTGCAGAGGGCGTTATGCTTCTGACACCTTTCGCTGCTACAGGTGAGGATGAGGCTACCAAGAACTTTGTAAAAGCATATGGTGATGCTAATAACGGTGAGGTTCCGAACCAGTTTGCAGCTGATGCATATGATGTGATCTATGCTATGAAGGCAGCAGCAGATGATGCAGGTATCACACCGGATATGTCCAATGAGGATATCAGTGCAGCAATGTCTGAGTCCATGCTGAACATCACAATTGATGGTCTTACAGGAGAAGCAAAATGGACAGAGGATGGCGAATGCGATAAAGCACCAAAAGCATATGTGATCAAAGATGGTGTTTACGCATCCATGGATGAATAATCCTTTGAACAAAATACAGGGACATTTTCCTGGATATACAGGGAATGGCCGTTAAGCAAACGGGGAGACGGTTAAGATGATTGCCGTCTCCCTCTTGTATTTAAGAAAATCCTGGTGATTTTCTTTAAAGTGACCTGGAGCGTGTCTGAAAATTTACTTCCGGAAAGACTAAGACTTTAGACTATTTACATTCGGGAATGAATTTTCAAGCACGCTCATAAAATACAAATCATTCATATTACGAGGTGGGTTATGAGTTTTTTGGTATATTTAAAAGACGGGATAAACCTTGGAAGTATCTACGCAATGATCGCACTTGGTTATACTATGGTGTATGGAATTGCAAAGATGCTGAATTTTGCCCATGGCGATGTAATCATGGTTGGTGCTTTTGTGATCCTTACCGCTATCACAAAAGCCGGACTGTCACCTGCAGTGGCAATTCTTTTATCTGTTGTGATCTGTACATTGATGGGTGTTGTGATCGAGGCAGTTGCATATCGTCCTCTCCGTAAAGCATCATCTAATCTGGCAGTTCTGATCACTGCCATTGGTGTCAGCTATCTTCTGCAGAACCTGGCTCTTTTGGTTTTTGGCGCTGATGCGAAGAGCTTTGTTACAGTGATCGATCTTCCGTCTCTGTCTTTGTTTGGTGGAGAACTGGTGATCAAGGGGATGACGATCCTGACCATTGTTGCATGTATTGTGATCATGGTTGGATTACAGCTTTTTGTTAAGAAGACGAAGCCTGGACGTGCCATGCAGGCAGTTTCCGAGGATCGGGATGCTGCACAGCTGATGGGTGTTAATGTAAATGCAACCATCTCCCTTACTTTTGCTATTGGTTCTGGGCTGGCTGCGATTGCAGGTCTTTTCATGTGCTCTGCATACCCAACTCTTTCTCCTTACACAGGTGCTATGCCTGGTATCAAGGCTTTTGTAGCTGCTGTATTTGGAGGCATAGGATCCATTCCAGGTGCGATGATCGGCGGACTTCTCCTTGGTGTGATTGAGATCTTCAGTAAAGCATATATTTCTTCTCAGGTTGCAGACGCTATTGTGTTTGGAGTCCTGATTATTGTACTCCTTGTAAAACCGGCAGGATTATTCGGTAAGAATATCCAGGAGAAAGTGTGAGGTGGACAAGATGAAGAAAGGTATGAACAAAACATCAAAAAACAATTTTATTACATATGGCATGGTGCTTGTGATCTTTGCTGTTGCACAGACGCTTTCTTCCACAGGAAATCTGTCCAGGCTTCTGACAGGTCTTCTTGTTCCAATCTGTGTATATGTAATTGCAGCCATTTCCCTGAACCTGGTTGTAGGTTATTCTGGTGAATTGAGCCTTGGACATGCAGGCTTTATGTGCGTGGGCGCATATGCAAGTGCAGTATTTTCTCATGTTGCAAGCGATGTGATCCCCTCTGTACCAAGACTGATCATTGCGATTCTCATCGGGGCAGCAGTAGCTGCACTCCTTGGTTTCCTGATCGGCATTCCGGTACTTCGTCTTCGGGGGGACTATCTTGCTATCGTAACACTTGCTTTTGGCGAGATCATTAAGAATCTGATCAATATTTTGTATGTGGGTGTGGACAGCAAAGGCCTTCATGTTGCTACAAGCTCCGGTGCGCTTCAGCTGGAGCCGGGTGGAAAGCAGATCATTAAGGGGGCGCTTGGTATTTCCAAGACAGCTACACTTTATAAAGACATTAAAGATTACTTTTTCCTGATCGGTGTGATTCTGGTACTGGTGTCTCTGTTTGTTGTACAGAACCTGGTAAATTCCAGAAGCGGACGTGCCATTACGGCTACCAGGGATAATCGTATTGCTGCAGAATCCATTGGCATCAATGTAACCAAGAACAAATTGCTTGCTTTTACCATTTCAGCAGCGATTGCAGGTGTGGCAGGTGTGCTTTATGCACATAACCTTTCCATGCTGAAGGTTTCCGTTTTTGACTATAACCTGTCTATTACATTCCTGGTTTACGTGATCCTTGGCGGTATTGGTAATCTTCGTGGTTCCATCATTGCTACTATTATCCTGTATGCCCTTCCGGAGCTGCTTCGTGGATTCTCCACATACCGTATGCTGATCTATGCAATTATTATGATCGTTATGATGCTGTTTAACTGGGCTCCTGCTGCAAGGGATTTCAGAAGCAGAGTAGCTGATAAATTAAAAAAACATGGAAAAGAAAAGGAGGCGGCTTGATCATGGCTATTTTAGAGGTAAAAAACCTGTCCATTCAGTTTGGCGGCCTTCATGCAGTTGATAATTTTAATATTCAGATCAACCAGGGGGAATTATACGGCCTGATCGGACCTAACGGAGCAGGAAAAACAACTGTATTCAATCTTCTTACCGGTGTATATAAGCCTACTGAAGGGATCATCAAGCTGGACGGCGTTGATATTACAGGTAAAAATCCTATAGAGATCAATAAAGCAGGTGTTGCAAGAACTTTCCAGAATATCCGTCTGTTTAAGGATATGACAGTGCTGGACAATGTAAAAGCAGGTCTGCACAACAATTATAAGTATTCTACCTTTACAGGTGTATTCAGACTTCCAAAATATTTTAAAGTTGAGAAGCAGATGAATGAAAAAGCTATGGAGCTTCTGAAAGTGTTCGGTCTTGATGCTTTTGCAGATTATCTTGCAAGCAACCTGCCTTACGGTGAACAGCGTAAGCTGGAGATTGCCAGAGCACTTGCTACAGAACCTAAGCTGCTGCTTCTGGATGAGCCTGCAGCAGGTATGAACCCTAATGAGACTCAGGAACTGATGGATATGATCCGTTTTGTACGTGACCATTTCAATATGACGATCCTGCTGATCGAGCATGATATGAAGCTGGTAGGCGGTATCTGTGAGGAACTGACTGTTCTGAACTTTGGTCAGGTCCTTTGCCAGGGCAAGACAGCACAGGTGCTGAAAGACCCGGCCGTTATCACAGCATATCTGGGAGAGTAAGGAGGAAACGAAAATGGCAATGTTAGAAGTAAAAGATTTGCACGTATATTATGGTGTGATCCATGCATTGAAGGGGATTTCCTTTGAAGTAAACCAGGGAGAGGTTATTGCACTGATCGGCGCCAATGGCGCAGGAAAAACCACCACCCTTCAGACATTGACAGGTCTTCTTAGCGCAAAAGAAGGATCCATCACTTTTGAGGGCAAGGATATTACAAAGATTCCGGCCCATAAGATCGTGGAACTTGGAATTGCCCATGTACCGGAAGGGCGAAGGGTGTTTTCTGATCTGAGTGTTTATGAGAATCTGATCATGGGAGCTTACACAAGAAAGGATAAGGCTGAGATCCAGGAAAGCCTTGCCGGTATTTATAAGCGCTTCCCCAGACTGGAAGAGCGAAAAGGGCAAAGAGCAGGTACCTTATCAGGTGGTGAGCAGCAGATGCTTGCCATGGGTCGTGCACTGATGAGCAAACCAAAGCTGATCGTTATGGATGAGCCCTCTATGGGTCTTTCACCTATTTTTGTTAATGAGATCTTCGATATAATACGTGTAGTAAGTGAGAGCGGTACAACCGTTCTTCTTGTAGAACAGAATGCTAAGAAGGCTCTTACCATTGCAGACCGTGCATATGTACTGGAGACTGGAAGAATCAGCATGAGCGGCAAAGCCAGTGATTTGCTTAATGATAAGGCTGTGCAGAAGGCATATCTGGGAGAATAAGGAGGGACGACATGAGTAATTATGTGATTACCATTGCAAGACAGTATGGCAGTGGCGGCCGTACAGTAGGCGAAATGCTTTCCAAGAAGCTGGGGATTTCCTATTATGATAAGGACATTATCCGTATGGCTTCTGATGACAGTGGGATCCATGAAACACTTTTTGGAAGAGTGGATGAGTACAGTAGTGCCAAGCCGCCTCTTTTCAAAAAAGAAAGCATTTATACAGGAGATCTGATCCCACCACACAGCAAAGAATTTACATCCGATGAGAATCTTTTTAATTATCAGGCCAAAACGATCCGCCATCTGGCAGAGACGGAGTCCTGTGTGATCATTGGACGTTGTTCCAATTATGTGCTGAAGGATTATCCCAATGTTTTAAGTGTGTTTATTCATGCATCCTGGGAATTCCGTATGGAGAAGGCAGCAGAGAAACTGAGCAAAACACCAAGGGAGATTGAGAAATTCCTTCAGAAGGATGATAAACGCAAGTTTGAATATTGCCGCAGATTTACAGGCAAAGAGTGGACAGATGCTACTAATTACGATCTGTGTCTTGACAGCAGCAAGCTTGGCTACGATAAGTGCGTAGAGGAAATCGAACACAGGCTGGCACTTCTTCGGGAGAAGCTTAACTAAATCTGTGAGCACAAAATTACAATAATAAGGTATGCAGGCAGCGGGGACTTCAGGGTTCTCGCTGTTGTTTTATATCAGCTGTGAGAAGATATACCGGTGTTTCCAATAGTCTATTCAGAAGAAATCTGCATATAGTATAGGAAAAGGCGGAGTGGATTTCAAAATGGAGAAGAACTGGATCAAAAAGATCAGAACGATAGCAGCTGCACTTACATGGAGTCTGTTCCTGGCAGCAGTAGGAGTGGGGGCTGGAGCTTTCAATCGGGAAAAAAGGCAGATCATCCAGGTGATACAGATAGAGAAGCCAAAAGTTGCCCTTACCTTTGACGACGGTCCAAACAAAAAGTATACACCGGCTCTATTAAATGAATTAGGAAAAAGAGGAATCCATGCCTCTTTTTTTCTTATGGGTAAAAACATCCCGGGAAATGAAAAGCTGGTGCAACAGATGCAAAAGGAAGGACATCTGTTGGGAAACCATACTTATAATCATGTAGAGCTGGATAAAATCCCTGTTGCCCAGGCTAGAACTGAGGTAGAAAGAACCAGTAATGAGATATACAAGATCACTGGGGTGTATCCCCAGTATGTACGTCCTCCCTTTGGAGCCTGGCCGAAAAATTTTGACCTTTTGGTGACTATGTTCCCGGTTCTTTGGGATGTGGACACATTGGACTGGAAAAGTAAAAATGTGGATTGCATTATGAGACTGGTACGATCTCAGGTAAAAGACGGCTCAATCATCCTGATGCATGACGGCTACCAGACTTCTGTGGATGCAGCCGTGCAGATCATGGATGAACTGCTGGAGCGAGGCTATGAATTTGTGACTGTGGATCAGCTGCTGATCATGTAAAAACTGGGAACATATGTACTTTTACTAATTTTTCTGTTATAATTCCAATCATGAGGCAGATGAAATGTGAACAACAAGGACATAGTTCTTCAGATGGGAGTTACAGATATATGGATTTATTTGAATATGCAAAATCAAAAACAATGGAAAGAGAGTCCCCGCTTGCGTCTAGACTTCGCCCAAGGACTCTGGATGAGGTGGTGGGGCAGCAGCATATTGTGGGTAAGGACAAGCTGCTTTACCGGGCAATCAAGGCTGACAAGCTGACTTCAGTTATATTCTATGGACCGCCGGGAACAGGTAAAACCACGTTAGCAAAGGTGATTGCCAATACTACAAGTGCCAACTTTACACAGATCAATGCCACAGTGGCAGGGAAGAAAGATATGGAAGAGGTTGTCAAGCAGGCACAGGATACTCTTGGTATGTACGGTAAGAAAACGATCCTGTTCATTGACGAGATTCATCGTTTTAACAAAAGTCAGCAGGACTATCTGCTTCCTTTTGTGGAGGATGGAACAGTGATCCTGATCGGTGCCACTACAGAGAATCCCTATTTTGAGGTGAACGGTGCTCTTTTATCCAGATCTATTGTATTTGAACTGAAGGCCTTGGAAATACCGGAGATCAAGGAACTGATCCTGAGGGCTGTCCAGGATACAGAAAGAGGAATGGGCAGCTACCAGGCTATGATCGATGAGGATGCCCTGGATTTCCTGGCAGATATGGCAGGGGGAGATGCAAGAAGTGCATTGAACGCCATTGAATTGGGGATCCTTACTACACCAAGAGGAGAGGATGGGAAGATCCATATTACTCTTGAAGTGGCTTCTGAGTGCATCCAGAAGCGGGTGGTACGTTATGACAAGAACGGGGATAATCATTATGATATTATTTCTGCTTTCATTAAAAGTATGCGGGGATCAGATCCAGATGCTGCCGTTTATTATCTTGCAAAAATGCTGTATGCAGGAGAAGATGTGAAATTTATTGCAAGAAGGATTATGATCCTGGCTTCGGAGGATATTGGAAATGCAGATCCCCAGGCGATTCAGGTAGCTGTGGCAGCAGCCCAGGCTGTGGAGCGTGTAGGCATGCCGGAGTCACAGATCATTCTGGCCCAGGCAGCAGCTTACATGGCATGCGCCCCCAAAAGTAATTCAGCAGTGAATGCAATTTTTGCAGCTATGGATTCTGTAAAACATAAGCGCACAACAGTGCCTGCCCATTTGCAGGATGCCCATTATGGCGGTCATGAGAAGCTTGGCCATGGCATCGGCTATAAGTATGCACACGATTTTCCTAATCATTATGTGGAGCAGCAGTATCTGCCTTCTGAGATACTTGGGGAAACTTTTTATGAATTAAGTGATATGGGATATGAGAAAAAACTGAAAGAACATATGGAGAAGATCCGGGAGCAGGCTTAAGAAGACCATATTCTGCCGGAGTATAGAGAAACAGATATAAAAGTGGAGGGGCTTATAACAGCTCCTCCATTAATTTATCATAGATTTTCTGATATTTTAAAGGCCAAGCCTTACATACCGCTTCCGCAGCTTCCAGTGTGGGAACGGAAATATTCAGGTCGATCAGGGATACGTTTTTCTCAAGAAGCTGACAGCGTACAGAGTAGTTTCCCTGGGATGTAATATAATAATCAGCAGGGGTAACAATGGAATTCTGTACTTCATAACCGGCTGTTTTTAGAAATTCGGATACATCTTTACGAATCTCAGGTGAAAGGTCAGATTCAAAAAAAGAAAGGGTGCTTGCACCATCAGAGGTGATCTGGTAATAAGAGGAATTGGACTTTACCCGCTTGTAGATCAGTCCTGCCTCCACAAGCTCGGAGATAGCCTGCTGAAGATGAAAATAATTGGTATAATCCCGGTCAAGGATAAATTCAGAAAGCTGAGAATTGGTAAGTTCCGTGTCTGAATGGGACAGCATGTACAAAATAATAAGCTTATATACTGTAAATGGTGTTTCCATACGATCAACCTCCTAAAATTGTATTTATACTTGGATAAAGGCTTTGCCCTGATAGCTGCCCTGCTCTTTCATCTGGTGATGGAGAAGATTCAGCACTTCCCGTTTCCTGGAAGCCCACAAAGGGGCGATCAGCAGATCCTTGGGACCATCTCCTGTTACCCTGTGAATCACTATGGAAGGATCCAGATGTTCCAGACAGCGGATCACCAGATCAATGTATTCTTCACGGTCCAGTACGGAAAACTTCCCAGTCTGGTAATCAGCAGCCAAATCTGTACCGGAAAGTACATGGAGAAGCTGAAGCTTGATCCCCTGGATCTGACAAGCGTTCAGGTACTTCATGGTGTCAAGCACATCCCTGGAGGTCTCCCCCGGAAGTCCCAGAATGGTATGTACGATCACATCCAGGCCTGCCTGATGAAGGCTTTGCATGGCCTGGTCAAAACAGGAAAGAGGATAACCTCTGCGGATATATCTGGCAGTGTGCTCGTGGATGGTCTGAAGACCAAGTTCTACCCACACAGGCTTGATCTGATTCAGCCTGGAAAGCAGCCGAATCACAGGCTCTTCCAGACAGTCCGGTCTGGTGCCGATGGATATGGCACAGATATCCGGGTTTTGGATGGCTTCGGTGAATATTCTCTCCAAATATTCTACAGGAGCATAGGTATTGGTGTAAGCCTGAAAATAGGCAATGTATTTATGAATCGGGCGTTTGGCAGACAACATCTGGATCTGTTGCCGGATCTGCTCCGTAATGGAAAGGGAAGCACTGGCAGCAAAATCACCACTGCCTCCTGCACTGCAGAAAATACAGCCTCTTTCCCCAATCTTACCGTCACGGTTGGGACAGGTCATGCCGCCATTCAGTGTAACCTTGTATATCTTTTCTCCGAACATCTGCCGAAGCATATAGTCAAGAGAATGATAAGGCTTGCCGTTCCAACTGGTCATGAACCGGATACCTGGGAGTCATTTCCCTGTTCCTGTTGGCCTTCCTCTGTCAGTGTGTTTTCCTTTGGAATATAGTTATCAAAAATCTTCACAAAAAAGTGTGAATTGATATAAGCAATAGTGGCAAAACCAGTAAGAACAAAAAGCATAAGCACCAGGGATTGAACCCTAGCTGTAGGAATATACAGGATGGCAACCGGCAGTGCTGTGATTAGAAGCATCAAAAGAGTATATGGAAGATGACGGATCGCCATCAGGAATGCGTTGATAAAGGTATTCTTAGTGGTGTTGTAAAACTTGGCAAGTACTGGGTAAATATAAATAAACACCATTACGTAAAGCAGCAGGATCATCATGAAGACTACAGAAAGTGCCTTACCAGGAAGGCCGCTCATGCTTTTTGCAATGGTCAGGTCAAAATACAGAAGTGCGCCTGTTACCAGCATGATCAGGTTGATGATAATAGACTGTTTTAAATTCTGTTTAAATGACTTGAAGAAACTTTTGGCAATGTAGGCTTCTTCATTGCGTACCATCTTCAGGGTAACGTAGAACATAGCGGTAATGGATGCACCTGCTGTGACAATAGGGAGACAGCAGAGTATGCATAGCAGGTTCAGGATGATCAGGTCGCTGACTCTGCTCATAAAAGTAAAAAACCTATTATCCATATCAAAAAAACGTCCCATATAAACAAACCTCCTAAAATATCAATATGGTATAGTATGATTGACAGTGTCAAAACACAAAAATTATGATTACACGGATAGTTTCGTGCTTTGCACTCCGCATTGTAATCATAGTATAACGAATCTGTGGGTAAAAAGCAATTGGAAGATTGGATGTGTTTTAGGTCAAAAATGTCTTTGATGAATGGGAGAATTTTGGTATAATATAAAAAAAAGGTTTGCCAGGTGTGGATGAGGGGAGTTTTGCGTATGGAAAACAGACACAGGATAGGCAGACAGGTGTGGCTGATGGTGGCTGCAGTACTGGTTGCTATTCTTTTCATTTTTTTTATCTCTTCTTATTATAATACAATCATGGAAAATGCAGGAGCCATGTCAGAAGAACTGAATCAGATTTATAAATATCAGTATGAAATGATCGTTGACAGTCGAAATGAAACCTTCTGGCAGGACGTATACAAGAATGCAAGAAAAGAAGCACTGGCTAACAGCGCAGTGCTGGAACTGAAAAGTGCTGAGAACGGCGGCGATTATACCAAAATGGACTATATGGATATGAGTATTGCCGCACAGGTAGACGGGATCATCCTGGAGTACAATGGAGAAAAGGGTATGCAGGAAAAGATCGATGAGGCAGTGGAAAAGGGAATCCCTGTGGTGATCATTGCCAATGATGCCACAAAGAGTACCAGACAGTCCTTTGTAGGGATCAATGATTATCAGCTGGGGCAGGTATATGGAGAACAGGTGGCAAAGCTGATAGATTCTTCCACTTCCAGGGTGATGCTTCTTTTGAACCGGGAACAGGAGCTTGGACAGAATCAGATTTATGCTCAGATCTACAGTGCCATTGAGAAGAAGGCAGGCAATGACCAGCGGATCAAAATACAGACCCGGAATATTTTGTCTTATAGTCGGTTTGATACGGAAGAAGAAATTCGCAGTATTTTCCAGGCACCGGAAGGACCGCCTCAGATCCTGCTTTGTCTGGATGAGGTGACGACCAAATGTGCGTATCAGGCCATGATCGATTACAACATGGTAGGAGATGTGAAGATCATTGGATATTATACCTCCAGAAGTATTATGGAGGCTGTTAAGAAAGGACTGATCCCTGTGACCATCAGCATGAATGTGGAGCAGATCGGAAAATACAGTATTGAAGCTCTCACAGAATATTGGGAAGAAGGCAGAACAAATGCCTATTATAATGTGGATCTGGATGTGATTGCCAGTACAAAGGACGAAACGATGTACTAGCTTAAGGACAGGGGAATAGTAATGAATAAAACAAGAAAAAAACTAAGATGGAAGGATCTTTCCCTTGCAGTAAAGGTTTTGATACAGGTAATAATTGTGGCTGTGATTCTTTTTGGTACAAACACACTTCTATATTGGCAGATGAACCGTACCATGCAGACACTGGATGCTGTATATGCCAGTAATGTGGATATTACAGAGCTTGCCCAGTCCCTGGAAAAGGTTCAGATTGGCATGTACGATTATCTTACAGTGAAGTCTTCAGATACATTGGAGGATTATTACCGTTATGAGGAGAATTATAGGAAGCTTCTGGAGAAGCTGAATGAACAGGTAATGGAGAATCCGGTAAAGCTTCTGGAACGTAATATACGGAATATGTCAGAAACCTATCTGGCTTATACGGCAGAGACAGTACAGGCAAAGCGTGGGCGGAATGTGGAGAAGTATAAGGACTCTTATGGGGAAGCCCTTCAGGTATATCATTATCTGAATACTTACATCGGAGAACTGAATGGACAGCAGTTTCTGAATAACTCTTCAAGCTACCAGGCTCTCCAAAGCGCTATTTGGTATCTGGAGATCGTAAGTTCTGTGCTTCTTATTATGGTTATGGGGATCTGCATGCTGATGCTGTATCTGATGGTAAAGAGTGTATCTGCTCCCCTTACAAGACTGGCAGCTACGGTAAAGCTGGTAGGACAGGCCAATTTTAATGTAAAAATGCCTTCCACAGATGCAGGAGATGAGGTTGGCGTACTGACAAGAACTTTTAATTCTATGGTATCAAGTCTGGAAGAATATGTGAATCTTACCAAAGAAAATATGGTAAAAGAACAGAAAATGATGGAGCGGGAACTTCTTATGACGAATCACCTGAAGGAAGCTCAGTTAAAGTATCTGCAGTCACAGATCAATCCTCATTTTCTTTTCAACTCCCTGAATGCAGGGGCGCAGCTGGCTATGATGGAGGATGCAGAGAAAACCAGTATTTTTGTGGAGAAGATGGCAGATTTTTTTCGCTACAATGTAAAAAAAGGCAGTGAAGATGCTACACTTCGGGAGGAAGTGGAGGCTGTGGAGAACTATATCTACATTTTGAATGTACGCTTTTCTGGAGAAATTCATTATACAACAGATGTGGATGAATCTGTGCTTGACTGCAGGATCCCCAGCATGATCTTACAGCCGATCGTGGAAAATGCTGTGAATCATGGTATCCGGAATATTGACTGGGAGGGCCGGATCCATCTGTGTATCAGACGAAAAGAAGAGTATATACAGATCAGTGTAAAAGATAACGGAAAAGGTATTTCCAGGGAACGGATCCGGCAGATATTGGACGGAGAGATCACCAGCGAGGAGGAAGCAGGGGATTCCACAGGTGTAGGTATGAACAATGTGATCAGCAGGCTGGAATTGTATTATGGAGAAAAAGGACTGTTGTCCATCCAAAGCCAGGGAGAAGATCTGGGAACTGAAGTGATCATACAGATTCCAGACAGTACCAGATGCTAAAGCACTTCATGGAAGCAGGGAAGGGAAAAGAAAATGTATAGGATATTAATTGCAGATGATGAAGGGATCATGGTGGAATCCCTTAAAACTATTATTACCAGCAGTTTTGGGGATGAATGTGAGATTGCCTGCGCAAAAACCGGAAGGGCAGTGGTAGAACAGGCAGAAAGCTTTCGGCCGGATATTGCGCTGGTGGATATTCAGATGCCGGGTCTGAACGGGATCCAGGCTATTAAAGAGGTTCGAAAGTTTAACCAGAACACTATTTTTATTATTATTTCGGCATATGACAAATTTCATTATGCACAGGAAGCCATTAATCTTGGGGTTCTGGAATATCTGATGAAGCCTGTGAATAAGAAGAAGATCCTGGAAGTCTGCACAAAGGCTATGCAGCTGGTGGATGAGACAAGGAAGAAGCGGAGTGATGACCTAAAGATCCGTGAAAAGCTGGAGATCGTAGTGCCTGTGATCGAGTCTGGTTATATATACAATCTTCTGCTTCTTGACGAATTCCATACATATCAGAGCAATTATCAGGTTCTGCTGAATATTACACAGGAATATGCTTTTATGGTGGTAGTGGAATTTGGCGACAGTGTGGAGAATGGCGTGCTTACCAATGCAGTAGGAGCCAGTGTAAAGGCCAATAAATTCTATACAGAGTTTCGGGAGATCGCCAAAAGCTTTCTGGATTGTCTGGTAGGGCCTGTGATGGGAAACCGCATCATCCTTCTTGTGCCATATCAGACGGGGAGCGTAGAGTATGAAGAACGTGTGGAGATCCTTACCCGGATGCGCAATATGATCCATCGTCTGGAAAACAGGATCGATTGTAAGTTCAGAGGTGGGATTGGCAGAGTTAAGTCCTGGGAAAATGTGAAAGATTCTTACACTGAGGCTTTACGTGCACTGCGTGAAGGAGACAGCCATGTGGTACATATTAATGATATTCCCATTGTAAAGGATTATGACGGAGAATACCCACTGGAATTGGAAAATCGTTTTCTTCAAAGAGCAATGGAACCGGATTATGCAGGGGCAATGGATACAGCCAACCGGTTTTTTGAGTGGATGCTGGAGCATTACCAGGAGTACAGGGAAGACATTGAGATCAAAGTGCTGGAGCTGGTAATGAGGATTGAGCATACAGCGTTTTTTAAGGGCGGAGTGAAGTATGGTTTTCGCTACAGGGAGAACTACCTGAAAGAGATTCATGGATGCAGGGACTATGAAGAATTACGGAACTGGTTTTTGGAGAAAACAGCCCACGTATGCCAGGGCATGGCAACTACAAAGGAAAAGGAATCCGAGTCTGTAGTTGCAAAAGCCAGGAACTATATTGATGAAAATTATAATAAGGATATTTCTCTTGATGAGGTTTCCAGAATGGTGGATATCAGTCCATATTATTTCAGTAAGTTATTTAAGCAGGAACAAGGCGAGGGCTTTGTGGAGTATCTGACCAGGATCAGGATGACAAATGCCAGACAGCTTCTAAAGAACCAGAAGTACAGTATTAAAGAAATCTGCAGCATGTGCGGGTACAGTGATCCCAATTATTTCAGCAGGATCTTTAAACGTTATGAAGGGGTAACCCCCAGTGAATTCAGAGAAAGATTAGGATAGTGTTAAACGATCTGGGAAAGATTCGGCAAAACAAAACACTCAGATGAAGATGAGGGTAGGAGAAGCAATATGAAGAAACGGAAAAAAGTAATATGCCTGTTTTTGTGTATATGTGTTCTTGGAGTTGGATGTGGAAGTAAAACTTCAGAAAGAACACAGGACAGTGGGCAGCAGGCAGAAGAAAATAATAACAAAGAAAATCAGGAAGTAAAGATAGGGTTTAGTTTTGATTCCTTTGTGATCGAACGTTGGATCCGTGACAGGGATGTATTTGTTTCCACAGCTAAAAAGCTGGGAGCTTCTGTGAACGTGCAGAATGCAAATGGCAGTGTGCAGGAACAGATTTCCCAGATCCAGTATCTGATCGATAAAAATGTGGATGTTCTTGCAGTGGTGGCTGCAGACTGTGCGGCTTTGTCTGATGTGATGCATGCAGCAAAGGAAAAAGGGATCAAAACTATCAGCTATGACCGTCTGATCCTGAATGGAGATTCAGATCTGTATGTTTCTTTTAATAACAAAGCAGTAGGCACTTTAATGGGAAAGGAACTGAAACGTGATCTGCCAGATGGGGGACAGATCATTATGATCCAGGGAGCTGAAGAAGATAATAATGTGAAGCTGGTGTATCAGGGCTTTATGGAGGAATTGGAAGGCAGCAATCTGGAAGTGGTTTATGAAGCACATTGTAAAGGCTGGAGAGCAGAGCTGGCTGTGGATTATCTGGATGAAGCATTGGAAAAATATCCGGATGTAAGTGGGATCATGTGCGGGAATGATGATATAGCAGCTCAGGTAGTACGTGTTCTGGCAGAACACAGACTTGCCGGAAAAGTACAGGTGGTAGGACAGGACGGAGATCTGGCTGCCTGCCAGAGGATCGTGGAAGGCACCCAGACAATGACAGCTTTTAAATCAGTTGAGCTTCTGGCAAAGGTTGCAGCCAGGTATGCAGTCAGTATGGCAAAGGGAGAAAAGCTGTCCAGGATTAACAGCAGTATAAATGATGGCTCAGGGGATATTCCATTTTGTATGCTTCAGCCTATTTCCGTTACCAGCCGGAATATGGATGAGATCATTATTGACGGTGGCTATCATTCCGTAGAAGATGTGTATCTGAATGTTCCCAGGGAGGACTGACTGAAATAAAAAGTCAATAGGATTTTTTTGTAGCAAAAATGTCTTGCTTATGGCAGGACATTTTTTGTTTTCCGTAAATAATCCGATATTTTGACAACTATGTCCTGTATTGCCCGTGCTAAGATAACATCATCAAAAATGAATGTACCGAGAAGGTATGAGATTAAAGGGAGGATTTACAAAATGAAAAGAAAATTATTTGCTGCAACTCTTTGTGCATCAATGGTAGCTGGTCTGGTAGTAGTTCCTACAGTTGCACACGCTGATGAAAGCAAGGGACTGATCGGTGTTGCAATGCCTACCCAGGATCTTCAGAGATGGAATCAGGACGGCGAGAACATGAAGAAAGAGCTGGAAGCAAAAGGCTATGAGGTAGATCTGCAGTATGCAGGAAATGAAGTTAGCACACAGGTTTCCCAGGTTGAGAATATGATCGCTAATGGAGATGAGCTCCTTGTGGTTGCTTCCATCGAAGGTGATTCTCTTGGAACCGTTCTTGCTCAGGCAAAAGAAAATAATATCCCGGTTATCTCCTATGACCGTCTGATCATGAACACAGATGCAATTTCCTACTATGCAACATTTGATAACTATCTTGTTGGTAAGACACAGGGCCAGTTCCTGGTAGATGCTCTGGATCTGGACAATACAGATGGACCTTACAACATTGAGTTCGTTACAGGTGATCCTGGTGACAACAATGTAAACTTCTTCTTCGGCGGTGCTATGGATGTTCTTCAGCCATACATTGATGAAGGAAAACTGGTTGTTCCGTCCGGACAGATGACAAAGGATGAGGTTGCTACAGCAAACTGGTCAACAGAAACTGCACAGTCCAGATTTGAGAATATCCTTTCTTCCTACTATGCAGATGGCACAAATCTTGACGCTGTTCTTGCATCCAATGACTCCACAGCACTTGGTGTAGAGAATGCTCTTGCAGCAAACTACACAGGCGAATATCCGATCATCACAGGTCAGGACTGTGACATTGCAAACATGCCGAATATCATTGATGGAAAACAGGCTATGTCCGTATTCAAAGATACACGTACACTGGCTTCCAAGGTTGTTGAAATGGTTGATGCTATCATGCAGGGTGGCGAGGCTCCTGTAAACGATACAGAGACATATGACAACGGCACAGGCGTTATTCCTTCATTCCTTTGCGAGCCTGTAGTATGCACAGCTGACAACTACAAAGAACTTCTTGTTGATTCCGGATATTACACAGAGGATCAGCTGAAATAATCAGTTTCATATGAACTGACATAATAAGTAATAATTTTGAGGCTGCCGCATAAAAGGTCTTCTGGCTGTTTATGCGACAGCCCCAGTTTTAAAAATATTGGTTTCTGGATTAAATTGGGAAAGTCTGGAGGGAAAAATTTTGGCAAAGATACTGTTGGAAATGAAGAATATCACCAAAACATTCCCCGGTGTGAAAGCGCTAGATAACGTAAATCTACAGGTAGAGCAGGGCGAGATCCATGCGCTGGTAGGAGAAAACGGTGCCGGGAAATCGACTTTGATGAATGTTCTTTCGGGAATTTATCCTCATGGTTCTTATGAAGGCGATATCATTTATGACGGAGAAATCTGTAATTTCCATGATATTAAAGACAGTGAGGCAAAAGGAATTGTAATTATCCATCAGGAACTGGCTCTGATACCATATATGACCATCGGAGAAAATATGTTCCTTGGAAATGAGCGTGGAAAAAAAGCTGCCATCAACTGGGATGAGACATACCGGCTGGCAGAGAAATATACAAAACAGGTAGGTCTTACAGATTCTGTAAGGACTTATATCAAAGACATTGGAGTAGGCAAGCAGCAGCTGGTAGAGATTGCAAAGGCTCTGGCTAAGAATGCTAAGCTTCTGATTCTGGATGAGCCTACTTCATCTTTGAACGAGGCGGATTCCCAGGCACTTCTGGATCTGCTTCTTAAATTAAAAAAAGAAGGGCTGACATCCATCATTATTTCACATAAGCTGAATGAGGTTTCCTATGTGGCAGATAAGATCACTGTGATCCGTGACGGCTCTACCATTGAAACACTGACAAAGGGCGTGGATGATTTCTCAGAGGAGAGGATCATTAAAGGTATGGTAGGCCGTGAGATCGCTGACCGTTTCCCAAAACGGCCAGGGGTAAAGATCGGTGATGTGCGTATGGAAGTTAAGAACTGGAATGTGTACCATCCACTGTATAATGAGCGAAAAGTTGTGGACAATGTATCCCTGAATGTGCGTAAAGGTGAGGTTGTAGGTATTTCTGGATTGATGGGAGCAGGACGAACAGAGCTTGCCATGAGTATTTTCGGAAAAAGTTATGGGACCAATATCAGTGGACAGCTTTTTATTAACGGAAAAGAAGTTCATCTGAAAAGTGCTAGGGATGCCATCGAGCACAAGCTGGCCTATGTGACAGAGGACAGAAAAGGCGATGGTCTGATTCTCAGTAATTCCATCAAGAATAATACCAGTCTGGCAAATCTGGCAGGTATCAGTAATCATGGGGTCATTGACCAGGACAAAGAGTATGCTGTAGCAGTGGAATATAAGGATAAGCTGAAAACCAAATGTCCTACAGTTGAACAAAATGTGGGTAACCTAAGCGGTGGAAACCAGCAGAAGGTGCTTCTTGCAAAATGGATGTTTGCAGATCCGGACATCCTGATCCTGGATGAGCCTACCCGAGGGATTGATGTTGGTGCAAAGTATGAGATTTACTGCATCATTAATAGTCTTGTGGCAGAAGGCAAATCTGTGATCATGATTTCCTCTGAGCTTCCTGAAGTTCTTGGAATGTCAGACAGGATCTATGTAATGAATGAAGGCAGAATTGCAGGAGAATTATCTTCAGAAGAAGCTTCCCAGGAAGTGATCATGACCTGCATTATGCAGTCAAGCAAAGGAGAGTAAAAATGGATAAGACAAAGTTTAAAGAAGGTTTTCAGAAATATACAATGATCATTGTCCTGGTGCTTGTAACTATATTTTTCGCATGGGGAACACAGGGCAAGATTCTTCTTCCTCAGAATATTAACAATCTGATCTCACAAAATGCATACGTATTTGTACTGGCTACAGGTATGCTGCTGTGTATCCTGACAGGAGGAAACATCGACCTTTCTGTTGGATCCGTAGTATGTTTTGTAGGTGCCCTGTGCGGCATTTTTATGGAAAATATGAACCTTCCAGATGGAGTAGCCATTATTCTGGCACTTCTTATCGGTACACTCATCGGAGCATGGCAGGCATTCTGGATCGCTTATGTAAGAATCCCTCCTTTTATTGTTACACTGGCAGGAATGCTGATGTTCCGTGGGTTGTCCAACGTGGTTCTTCAGGGAAAAACATTGCCTATCAAATCTGAGATTTTCGTAAAACTGTTTGGCGGCGGTGCAAACTGTTATATTCCGGATTTTCTCGGCGGAGAGGATGGATTTAATAAAGTCGCTCTTGCTGTAGGAATTATTGCATGTGCGATCTATGTGATCCTTACCATCAGAACTTACATGAATCGTAAGAAAAACGGTTATGACGCAGGAAGTGCTGTGGCTGTATACGGAAAAATGATCTTGATCGTAGCAGTGATCATGGCTGTATGTATAAAACTGGCGCAGTACAAAGGTGTTCCTACTTCTCTTGTATGGGTTATTCTGGTGGTAATTGTTTATGGCTATATTACCAGTAAAACAACCGTTGGACGTCATTTCTATGCAGTTGGCGGTAATGAGAAAGCAACTAAGCTTTCCGGTATTAATACAAACAGAGTTTACTTCATTGCTTATGCAAATATGGGCTTCCTTGCAGGTCTTGCAGGTCTTCTTACAGTTGCACGTATGACATCTGCTCAGCCTACATATGGACAGAACTATGAAATGGATGCAATTGGCTCCTGCTTTATCGGTGGTGCATCTGCTTACGGTGGAACAGGTACTGTACCTGGAGTTATTGTAGGTGCTGTGCTGATGGGTATTATCAACCAGGGCATGAGTATCATGGGTACTGACCAGAATATGCAGAAGGTTGTAAAAGGTGCGGTGCTTCTGGCAGCAGTTATCTTTGATGTAGTAAGTAAGAGAAAGTCCTTTATTGCGAAATAAGGGCAGAGAAACAGGTCTCTCAAGCATTAGTTGTTAAAATAATATTCTCTCGAGACGCAGAACAGGATATTGTCTTTGGACAGTATCCTTGTTTTGCTTTCCTGAAAAAATGTGTTATACTATGAAGACTGACAGGAAATCAGGAGGAGTGAGAAGATTATGGAATACAATTTCGAAGCTGATCTGCACACACATACCATTGCCAGCGGACATGCTTACAATACGATTCGTGAAATGGCACGGGCAGCAGCAGATAAAGGACTGAAAGCACTGGGGATCACGGAGCATGCTCCTAAGCTGCCGGGAACCTGCCACAGGTTCTATTTTGATAATCTGAAGATTGTTTCAAGAGAAATGTATGGGATCCGGCTTTTTCTTGGAAGTGAGGTAAATATTATGGATAGCCGGGGAACCCTGGACATGTCAGATAAGCTGCTTAATTCTATGGATATTGTGATCGCAAGCCTTCATATTGCCTGCACAGAGCCTGGGACAGTGGAGGAGAATACACAGGCTTACCTGAATGTGATTAAAAATCCATATGTAGATATTATCGGTCATCCGGATGACGGACGTTTTCCTGTGGATTACCAGGCAGTGGTGCAGGCGGCCAAGGACTATGGCAAGGTTCTGGAGTTAAATAATCATTCCCTGGATCCGGCCGGCTGCAGAGAGAATGCATGGGAGAATGACCGTAAAATGTTAAAGCTATGCAAGGAGTATCAGGTACCTATTGTGGTAGACAGTGATGCTCATTTTGATGAACTGATCGGCAGATTTGAGTATGCAGTACGACTTTTGAATGAAATGGATTTTCCAAAGGAATTGGTGCTGAATCGTTCTTATGAGTTGCTTTGTCAGTATCTGGAGAGACAAGCCTGACAGGAATATCTGGGAAATTACTGAAAAATCCCTTGCTTATCACAGTTTAGCGTGTTAAAATAACAAAAGATAATGCCATTCAGTAATGTATTGGAAAAGGGAATGAATGGAAATAAAACATATGCAGCTGCAGTTGCTGTAAAGGAGTAAGACTATGGGAAAAAATATCAGAACAGAGGCAGTTGACCATCTTTTTGAGGCAATCCTGTGTTTGAAAGATAAGGAAGAATGCTACACATTTTTTGAGGATGTGTGTACCATCAATGAGCTTTTATCCTTATCACAGAGATTTGAAGTTGCGAAGATGCTGATGGATAAGCGCACATACCTGGACATTTCAGAGAAGACAGGAGCTTCCACTGCTACGATCAGCCGTGTGAATCGTTCATTGAATTATGGTAATGACGGTTATGAAATGGTATTTGCCAGAATGAAAGCAAAAGAAGAGCAAGAATAAAAACTGAAATATATCAGATGGCAACATATATGATCAAGAAAAGTTCCGCGCAAAAACAGACGGCTGTCAGATTCAGCCGTCTGTTTTTTTGGAAGATTTTTTACGCTCTTTTTTGGTATCACCAGGAGCCATCTGGTCGATCAGCTTTTCGATGATCATTTTTTTGATGTATACGTCAAAGCTTAATTCACATATAAAGGAAAACTTTCGGAGAAATTCCTGATCCTGGGGATCTGCATCCTGAAAAGTCTTGGATGAAACAGAAAAATCCCGAAGAAGATTCTTCTCCATCTGCTCAATATGGTTTTTCTCCATCCCGAAAACTTCATTATAAATATAAGCCATATCTTTGCCGTCAGAACCTTTAAAATACTTTTCTGTGATAGGCTGAAAAAGGGTCTGGATGTCATTGATGGACAGAATATTTTTGAAGTAATATATAAAAATAAGCACAAGAAGATGGTCCCTGGAATATTTCTTCTTTTCAGGTGAGGGTAGAAGAGAGTTCTTGGCATAATTGTTGATCATGGTCTTGGTGAGAACTTTGTCCTCAGGATAGCGCTTGGTAGAAGCCAGTTGCCCCTCCATAAAGGTAGTTACCTGATCCATATAAAGATCAATATTGGGAAGATCTTCTGGTTTAATATAACTTAAACTGGATATATTCTGCAGAATACTATTTAAAATGTCTTTGTTATCAATTGTCATGTTTTATCACCTCATAATCCTTATTATATAGTTTTCAATACTACTTGTAAATAATTTTTTGGATTTTTCTCAAGAATGCCTCGGCATTCTTGCTGCGAGGTGCGCGTCATGCAATTGCATGACATACTTCTCCTGCGCACCTCTGCAATCCTGCCGGAGGCTATATCAGCTGGGGGATTGACTCCCACCACTGATACCAGCTTGTTTCTCACCACCTATAGAGGTGGGGGTCATCTCCCAGCTGATATAATTTCTTCGTCCTGATTCAGGTGTACTTGTGGCAAATAGGAATATCATGTATAATTCAAAGAGTAGTTTTTTGATGCTAAGGTAACTTAAGTACTGAGTAATTTATAGTATTTTCTGAGATTTTGATTTCAGTTTGAAAGGAAAAGCAAGAATGAGTATATATGACAGTTTAAATCCTATGCAAAGGCAGGCCGTTTTTCATACAGAAGGCCCATTGCTGATCCTTGCAGGTGCAGGATCAGGAAAAACCCGGGTGCTGACACATAGGATCGCATATCTGATCCAGGAAAAAGAAGTGAATCCATGGAATATCCTGGCAATCACTTTTACCAATAAAGCAGCGCAGGAGATGAGGGAAAGGGTAGACCGGATCGCAGGTTTTGGCTCAGATGCAATATGGGTATCTACCTTTCATTCCACCTGTGCAAGGATTTTAAGAAGGCATATTGACAATCTGGGATATGACACTAATTTTACTATTTATGATACAGATGACCAGAAGTCAGTGATCAAAGATGTATGCCGCAGGCTGAATGTGGATACAAAGATATTTAAAGAAAGGGCACTGTTGTCCCAGATCTCCCATGCAAAGGACAATCTGATTACTCCGGATCAGATGGAAATGGATGCGGCCGGTGATTTTAATCAGAAAAAAACAGCTATGGTATACAGGGAGTATCAGGCAGCCCTTCGTAAAAACAATGCGCTGGATTTTGATGATCTGATCGTAAAAACAGTAGAGTTGTTTCAGAATTGTGATCGTGTATTGGAATATTATCAGGAACGGTTTAAGTATATTATGGTGGATGAGTACCAGGATACCAATTATGCCCAGTTTAAATTTGTAAGTCTTTTGGCTTCCAGGTATGAGAATCTGTGCGTGGTTGGAGATGATGACCAGTCTATTTACAAGTTCCGGGGAGCTAATATTGAGAATATTTTGGGATATGAGCGGGTTTTTCCAAATGCGGCTGTGATACGTCTGGAGCAGAATTATCGTTCCACCCAGAATATCCTGAATGCTGCCAACCATGTAATCGCAAATAATGCAGAGCGTAAAGAAAAAACCTTATGGACAGAGAACGAAGAAGGGCCAAAGATCCATTTCAGGCAGTTTATGAACGGATTTGAGGAGGCAGAGTACATAGCAGGAGAAATCAGCAAGGCCCACAGGGAAGGGCTTTGCCAGTATAGGGATTGTGCCATCCTGTACAGGACCAATGCCCAGTCACGTTTATTTGAGGAGAAATTTATCAATGCCAATATACCTTATAAGATCGTAGGCGGAGTGAATTTTTATGCCAGAAAAGAGATCAAGGATCTGCTTTGTTATCTGAAAACCGTGGATAATGCAAGAGATGATCTGGCTGTACAGAGGATCATCAATGTGCCAAAGCGTGGGATCGGCGCCACCACGCTAGGTCGTGTCCAGGATTATGCAGATAAAATGGGCATCAGTCTTTATGAAGCACTTCGAGTAGCTGAAGAAGTGCCGTCTATAGGCAGAAGCTTATCCAAGATAGATGGCTTTGTTACTTTTATCCAGATGCTGAAAAGCAAGGCTCAGGCTTACACAGTGGAGGATCTGTTAAAGGAGATCATTGAACTTACCGGGTATGTGAAGGAACTGGAAGCTGAGGATACAGAAGAAGCAAGGGCAAGGATTGAAAATATTGACGAATTGATCAGTAAAACAGTTACGTATCAGCAAACTATGGAAGAGCAGGATCAGCCAGCTACTCTTGCAGGATTCCTGGAGGAAGTGGCACTGGTGGCAGATATTGACACAGTGGATCCGGAGCAGGATTATGTACTTCTGATGACCCTGCATAGTGCAAAGGGACTGGAATTCCCCAGGGTTTTCATGGCTGGTATGGAAACCGGGATTTTCCCAAGCTATATGTCCATTAATTACGGAGATGGTTCAGAACTGGAAGAAGAGAGAAGGCTGTGCTATGTGGGTATCACCCGTGCCATGAAGGAGCTGACCATGACCTGTGCAAGACAACGGATGGTGAGAGGTGAAACGCAGTATAACAAGGTGTCACAGTTTGTTCAGGAGATTCCAAGAGATCTGGTAGATCTGGGACACACCATACAGGAAAAGAAACCAAAGATGGAACAGGTATTCTCTTCTGACAGCAAATATTCCCAGATGAAGCAGATTTTTCAGACAAGAGCCTACAAGCCAAAAGAATTTAAAGTGACAAAAGCGGATGCCCTGGATTACCAGGTAGGTGATACTGTGCGACATATGAAATTCGGCGTTGGCATAGTGAAAGCCATTGCAGAAGGCGGCAGGGATTATGAAGTTACTGTAGATTTTGATAAAGTAGGTGTTAAAAAAATGTTTGCCAGCTTTGCAAAGCTGAAAAAAATATAACTGCAAGGGATACTGTCTGCTGAATGTATATAAAAGAATGTTGATTTGTGGTTGCTGTGAGCAGTTTGAATGATTTGCATGATCTTTTTTATCTTGGATATGGTAAAAAGACAGAATTGGTGGTATAATACCGAATATGAATGATGTTGGGACGTATGGTGTTTTTCTCAGTATCAGCAATTATGGGTGTTATCAGAAAAAGAGAGGATGGTATTGATCATGAATATTAAAATGGATAAGATCGAAGAATTATTGTCAACCTTAAAGAAAAAAGAAGATGAGAAGCAGAAGAATACAGTCCTCTGGGTACTGGCGATCATTGGAGCTGTAGCAGCTATTGCAGGTATTGCTTTTGCAGTATATCGTTTCTTTGCACCGGATTATCTGGAAGATTTTGAAGAAGATTTCGATGATGATTTCGATGATTATTTTGAGGATGAAGAAGAGTAAATAAGACAAACTGAAAAAGCTGTTGCATTAAAACATTTTCTACTGCTTAATGCAACAGTTTTTTTATGTACCAGGAAATTACTTTGTAATGTTCCTATTACATAAAAACTCCGTCTGCAACAGGAGATTCTTTTGTAATGTACCTGTGCGATCGTAAAGACATTGTGAGAGGTAGATTATTATGAAAAAAGGTGAAATATATCAGGGAGTTATTGAAAAAATTGATTTTCCCAATAAAGGGATCGTGAATATCGATGGTGAAAAGGTAATTGTAAAAAACGGGATCCCAGGGCAGAAAGTACGCTTTATGATCAATAAGAAGCGTTCTGGAAGAGCTGAAGGACGATTGCTTGAGGTATTGGAAAAGTCTCCATTGGAAACAAGAGATCCGGTATGTCCTGTTTTTCCCCAGTGTGGCGGCTGCATGTACCAGACTATGTCCTATGAGGAACAGCTGAAAATGAAAGAAACCCAAGTGAAAGAGCTTCTCACCCAGGCAGCAGGAGAAGATATCCACTGGGAAGGGATACATGGAAGTCCAAGAGAATTTGAATACAGAAATAAAATGGAATTTTCATTTGGGGATGAATATAAGGACGGACCTCTTTCCCTTGGCCTTCATAAAAAAGGCAGTACCTACGATATACTGACAGCAGATCACTGCAGGCTGGTACATACGGATATGAACAAGATCCTCCGGTGCGTGCTGGATTTCTTCACAGAACTGGGAGCTGTGCATTATCGCAAAATGCAGCATACCGGTTATCTGCGCCATCTACTACTTCGCAGAGGCGTAACAACAGGAGAGATTCTGGTGCATGTGATCACAACCAGCCAGGCAGAATATGATTATGCTCCGTTAGTGACAAGACTTCTGGCACTTCCGCTGGAAGGCAGGATCGTAGGAATCATGCATATTATCAATGATTCTCTTTCAGATGTGGTTCAAAGTGATGAAACCAGGCTTTTGTACGGACAGGATTACTTCTACGAAACTCTTTTGGGACTTCGGTTTAAAATCAGCCCATTTTCCTTTTTTCAGCCCAATTCTCTGGCAGCGGAAGTATTGTATTCCATTGTGCGGGAATATATTGGGGAAACTAAAGAAAAAGTAGTCTTCGATCTTTACAGTGGAACCGGAACTATTGCCCAGCTGCTTGCACCGGTAGCAAAAGAGGTGATTGGTGTGGAGATCGTGGAAGAGGCTGTGGAAGCTGCCAGAGAAAATGCAGCCTTTAATGGTCTGGAAAACTGTCATTTTATTGCCGGGGATGTGCTGAAGGTCCTGGATGATCTGACTGAAAAGCCGGATGTGATCGTGCTGGATCCCCCTCGTGATGGGATCCATCCCAAGGCATTGCCCAAGATTCTGGACTATCAGGTCGACAAGATCATTTACATTTCCTGCAAGCCCACCAGCCTGGCAAGAGACCTGCCTGCATTCATTGATGCTGGATACCAGATCCAAAAGACCTGCAGCGTGGACCAGTTTTGTTCCACTGTTCATGTGGAGACGGTCTGCCTTCTGTCGAGAAAAGCCCAATAAATCAAGGGCACTGAAAAAGTCTGATTCTAAAAAAGAATTGGGCTTTTTTTCGTATTTC
>NZ_JAAITU010000170.1 GCF_013304385.1 Blautia glucerasea | reverse complement strand
CCAATGTTTATCGGGGATGGACATGTAGTATGTGAAGGCTATGCAAAAGCAATGCTGATTCTTTGCAGAAAACTGGGTATTGAATGTGCATGTATTGGCGGTTTTGCAAGGAACAGTTCTGCAAGTTCCGGGGAAGCACATATGTGGAACTATGTAAAGATGGATAATGATACCTGGTATCTGGTAGATGCTACCTGGGATGACCAGTTAAGCGGTATTCGTACGACCTATCTTCTGGCAGGATGGAACAGTAAAGGATTCAATCATAATACACTTCGGGAAGAACGAACTGAAAAGGATACATTTTCATCTCCCACT
>NZ_JAAITU010000169.1 GCF_013304385.1 Blautia glucerasea | reverse complement strand
CCAGTAGCGCTGTTTCCTGTATTATAGGGAGCCGCATCCCAGCCATACGTGGTAGTCTTGGTATAATCATCCTCATCATTCCAGTCAACATTGACCGTATTTTCCTCGCCTTTAAAGCTGATCCCCGTCTCTCCGTTTTCATTGGCCTTGTAAGCCCATGCATACGGGGCAGAGTTCTCTCCAAGCGTGGTTCCATTCATCACCAGTTCTCCGCCAAAGCTTACATCAAACTGGATGTCCCCTGTGGGTACCTGAAGTCCCCGCATTCCCTTGTTGGTCTTATTATTGTACATCTGCAGGGTAATGCCGTATCCAAGCATGGT
>NZ_JAAITU010000168.1 GCF_013304385.1 Blautia glucerasea | reverse complement strand
TGTGGAAAATATTTTCTGGCAAAGAGCCAGCGGTATGAGCTGTGCAGCGATAAGTGCCGAAAAGCACAGGCGCTTCAGAACAAACGGGAATTTGACGAGAGGGCAAGAGAAAATAACTATGACCTGCTTTATAAAAATGAATGCCAGAACTGGCGCAACAAAATAAACCGGGTAAAAAATACCGCAGGCTTTCCTGCTGACCGTCTGGAAAAAATACAGGTTGCCTTTTCCGACTTTAAGAAAGAAGCCTTGCAGAGAAAAAAGGCTGTAAAAACAGGAACAGCCAGCCCGAAAGAATTTACGGACTGGCTGTATCAGCAGAGTAATGTAATTGT
>NZ_JAAITU010000167.1 GCF_013304385.1 Blautia glucerasea | reverse complement strand
ACTGTGACCTGTCGGCTTCTTATAATATCGGGGCGAGATATTTTATCCGAGAACTTTTAAAACCCCTTCCGGCAACGGAAAGGTCTTTACTGGAGGCAAAAGTCCCTTCTGTAAAGCATAGAACCTTATGTGTTTATGCTGACTTAAGAAAACTTCATCTGCAAATGGAGATCTTAAAAGCAGTATAAACACAGGCAGATATACAGCGGATTACCTGTAATGTGGGAGCCTGCCGTATCCGGCATGGAAAAAGCGCATAACTGTGCAGACCTAAGTTACAGGCGTATCCGCCGATATTCAGTCTGACGCCTAAAGCGTCTGGAAGCACGTGACTTTAG
>NZ_JAAITU010000166.1 GCF_013304385.1 Blautia glucerasea | reverse complement strand
TCCGGTGCATTGTCGATGTGGAGGGAGTGGTTGAATGACATTAGAAGAAAGCAAAGAAGTAATTCCCATGATGGAAGCAATGATTACACAGATCGAGGAACAGCAGAATATCATGGCAGAGATGCTTCAGGAGATACAGGAAAAGGACGAGAAGCTGATGTGCTTTCAGGAGCAGGAAGAACGATTGCAGCAATTAGAGAAAGAATTATCAGAGCTGCTTCAAATCTTGCCGGATACAGAAGAACTGCTGATGCTTCTGGAAGAAAAGACAGACCAGATACAGCAACTTACAGACGAGAATCAGCAATGGCAGGAATTGGCACAGAAATTAAACAGCGAGAACCG
>NZ_JAAITU010000165.1 GCF_013304385.1 Blautia glucerasea | reverse complement strand
TAAGACCTAAGCGGCCGATGGTACTGCACTGGAGACGGTGTGGGAGAGCAGGCGGACGCCAGATCAAATGGGGATGTAGCTCAGTTGGGAGAGCACCTGCCTTGCAAGCAGGGGGTCGAGAGTTCGAATCTCTTCATCTCCACTCAGAAGCAAGTCTTCTGAAAGATGGGCTTATAGCTCAGCTGGTTAGAGCGCACGCCTGATAAGCGTGAGGTCGGTGGTTCGAGTCCACTTAAGCCCATTGGCTTGTATTTCATATATGCTGTGAGGCTAAGTGATATAAGCCAATGATTGTACCTTGAAAACTGCATACATGTAAGTTTGTGTATAAGATACACAAGCATCCT
>NZ_JAAITU010000164.1 GCF_013304385.1 Blautia glucerasea | reverse complement strand
GCCATCAATGGCTACAGTACCACAGACCGGCTGCTTTCCAAGGTGGATGTATATCTTTATCAGGGAAGCGAGCCATCTTCTCTCAAGATCACCAAGAATCCGGATGGAAGCTTCAGTCAGCAGATTGGCGGCAAAACACGGACTATGAGCGCTACCACTGTGGATGGCAAGACCTTATATCCGGCTGTGGATGTGATGGGCAACCTTCTGGACAAGGTGGTCACCGGAACTGATGGGGCATATGCTTTTGATAATCTGGCTGAGGGCAGCTACTACATAGTGCTTCAGGACGAGGGTGATGATTATGCTGTTACAGGAGGAACCAGGGTTCTTCCCTTTGAAAGACTGAGC
>NZ_JAAITU010000163.1 GCF_013304385.1 Blautia glucerasea | reverse complement strand
ACTTATCGCTGCACAGCTCATACCGCTGGCTCTTTGCCAGAAAATATTTTCCACAGACCTTGCACCGCCGGAAGCAAAGCCCCCAGTCATTCAGCCTGTTCAGATAATAGGTAATCAACGGGTAGAGGGACGCATAGGCAGACACACATTCTTCTGTGCGCCGGTTGTCCGGGAACCAGAGGTCAAGCCGGGTATCTTCTGACGGTGCGCCTTTGAAATAAAGGCTGCCAGCTTGAAATTGTTTCGGTTTTCCTGTCTCCCTGTCAAAGCTCATGGTTTCGTTTTGGAATACCCCGGTCAGTCTGCTCATTTTATCCATGAAGCGGTCACAGGCAGCGTTACGGTCACGGGGTTCTC
>NZ_JAAITU010000016.1 GCF_013304385.1 Blautia glucerasea | reverse complement strand
CAGTACGTAACCTGAAGATTTCTGCAGGTGCCGGCTTCATCGTAGCACTTACCGGTGAGATCATGACCATGCCAGGACTTCCGAAGGTACCGGCTGCTGAGAAGATCGACGTAGACGAGACCGGAAAGATCACAGGTCTTTTCTAATATAAATTCAACCTTGACAAATACTTCCTCTTATAGATATAATACTTCCAATAAGAGGGAGTAGCTGCCACAGGCATGGACCTTTATCAGGGTTTTATCCAGTGGATTTTCAGGCGTCAGAACGGCCACCAGTACAGTGACCCGCCTAAAATTGAAATAGCAAGACTTTTATTACAGTATGTTTATTGTTCATTCAGCAAATACTGTAATAAAAGTCTTTTTTATTTACTATAAAGCCACGGGCAGCAGTCATGAAAGAAACATGCTTGTACTAGTACATCGTTTCTCTCTCTCAAAATCCATTTTTCAGGAGGAAAATCATGAGTTTTTTAATTGAAGGAGTCCAGGCTCTCACCTGGCAGCAGGTGGTTATGTACGCAGTAGGTATCCTGCTGATCTATCTGGCAATCGAAAAAGGTTATGAACCATCCCTGCTTTTACCAATGGGATTTGGTGCCATTCTGGTTAATCTTCCCTTTACAGGTGTACTTGATCAGACCCTTCAGGGCGGCATTCAGGCAAACGGAGTGATCGAATGGCTGTACAATGTAGGGATCAATGCTTCCGAGGCTATGCCCATCCTGTTGTTTATCGGTATCGGAGCAATGATCGATTTTGGTCCGCTGCTTTCTACCCCACAGATGTTTTTATTTGGTGCTGGCGCACAGTTCGGGATCTTTGCAGCAATCCTGCTGGCAACCGTTCTTGGTTTTGACCTGAAGGATGCAGCCTCCATCGGTATCATCGGTGCTGCTGACGGTCCTACCTCCATCCTGGTATCCCAGGTCCTGCACTCAAAATATATAGGTGCCATAGCAGTAGCCGCCTATTCCTATATGGCGCTGGTTCCCATTATCCAGCCTTTTGCCATCCGGCTTGTTACAACAAAAAAAGAACGCCAGATCCATATGGAATACAATCCGGCTTCTGTTTCCAGGAAAATGCGTATTGCATTCCCTATTGTTGTTACTATGATCGTAGGACTGGTAGCACCACAGTCTGTGGCCCTTGTAGGATTCCTGATGTTTGGTAATCTGATCCGTGAGTGCGGCGTACTTGGCACCATGTCCGATACCGCTCAGAATACACTCGCCAACCTGATTACATTATTACTTGGTATTTCCATTTCCTTCAGCATGCGTGCAGAATACTTTGTTACAAAAGGTACTTTAATGGTTATGCTGATCGGACTTTTTGCCTTTGTAATGGACTCTATAGGCGGTGTACTTCTTGCCAAATTTATGAACCTGTTCCTTAAGAAAAAAATCAATCCCATGGTTGGCGCAGCTGGAATCTCTGCATTCCCCATGTCTTCCCGCGTGATCCAGAAAATGGCACTTGAAGAAGACCCAAGCAATGTTATCCTGATGCACGCAGCCGGAGCCAATGTATCCGGTCAGATCGCTTCTGTTATCGCAGGAGGACTTGTGATCAATCTGGTAACAAGCCTGCTTTAAAGATTCATAATTATAATGTATAGACGTAGGAGGGAATCTCAATGAATACAGAGAATATAATGGCAGCCCTGGAAATCATGGGCAAAGGAATGGCTGGTATTTTTGTAGCCATCCTGTTGATCATGCTTTGTGTATGGATCATGGGAAGGTTAGGTAAAAAATAATGAAATACAAAATGATGGCAGTGGACATGGACGGAACTCTTTTAAATGATTCCAAGGAGATTTCTCCCAGAACTGCTCAGGCGATCAGGAAAGCTGTTGCACAGGGATTTCTATTAACCCTGTGCACCGGACGTCCCATCCAGGGTGTAGAAAGATACAGTCAGTTCCTTGGTCTTCAGGCTCCTTTGATCACCTATAATGGTGCCATGATCATCCGCTCTGACACCAAGGAAATCCTGTACAAACAGGAACTTTTACCAGAAGATATACATAAGATATTAGAATTCGGCCGGAATTATAATACCACCATGTGTATCTGGTCCGGCAATCGGCTTTATGGGAATGTTTTGAATAATCAGATTCATGCCTATAAGAAAAACACTGGTGTGGAGCCTGTCCTTATGGAAGACGAAGATGCCCTGATCCGCCAGGGCGTTACTAAGATCCTGTGGATCGATACAGAAGAAAAAATCAAAAAAATACAGGAAGAACTCCCTGGAGATGCTTTTTCCCAGGTAACTTTCTGTACTTCCCAGACCACTTATCTGGAGTTTTTCAACAGCCAGGTATCCAAGGCCAAGGCTATGGAACGGCTGGGACAGCTTTTTAATATCCGTCAGGAAGAGATGATTGCTGTCGGCGATGGCCTGAATGACCTGCCTATGATCGAATATGCTGGTCTTGGCGTTGCCATGGAAAATGCACAGGCCCAGGTAAAAACCCGGGCCCGGTACATTACCTCTTCCAACGAGGAAGACGGTGTTGGTAAAGTTCTTGAAAAATTTGTCTTAATATGAATTCACCCATGCAACCATGGCTCATTCATGGCTGCAGTCCGGGACTTTTATAGTAAATAAAGGCTTCATCGTTGGATACAATTCACGGAATTTCTGGTATCTTGCTTCATACTTTTCCACAAGAGCCGGTTCCGGTTTCACAGTATCCACAATCTTTGTAAGCTTCTTTCCAATGGTTTCCACATCCGGGTAGGCGCCGCAGCCAACTGCTGCAAGCATGGCGCCGCCCAATGATGGACCTTCTTCCACTTCCAATACATCCACCTTAAGATTCATAATATTAGCAATCATTTTTTTCCAAAGTGGGCTCTTTGCGCCACCACCGCAGATCTTTGTACGTTCTATCTGGATTCCCAGGCTTCTTGCCACTTCCAGGGAATCCCGAAGGCCAAATGCAACGCCTTCCAGTACGGCCTGAGTCATATCAGCCCGTGTAGTATCCATAGTCATGCCAAAGAATACGCCTCTTGCATCCGGATTGTTATGAGGAGAACGTTCTCCCATCAAATACGGCAGAAAATACACATGATTCTCACCTAATTCTTTGATTGGAGCCTGCTCCGCACTATAGTTCTTTGTTCCAAGGATCTCTTCTGACCACCATTTATTGCAGGAAGCTGCACTAAGCATACATCCCATCAGATGGTAGCTGCCATCTGCATGGCAGAAAGAATGAAGTGCATTATTCTGATCTACTCCGAATTCTTTGCTAGAAATAAAAATAGTTCCGGAAGTACCAAGTGAAATATTGCACTGGCCATCTCCTACAGTGCCTGTACCCACAGCCGCAGCTGCATTATCTCCGGCTCCTGCCACGATCTTCACCTCTGGTGAAAAACCAAGCTCAGCTGCCAGTTCCGGCCTAAGGGTACCTACAACCTCCCAGCTTTCATACAGTTTTGGAAGCTGTTCCCTTGTGATTCCGCAAATCTGGATCATTTCCTCAGACCAGCATCTGTTCTTTACATCCAGAAGAAGCATACCGGATGCGTCAGATACATCCGTACAGAAGGAACCAGACAGACGGTAAGCCAGATAATCCTTTGGAAGCATGATCTTTACGATCTTTGCAAAATTGTCAGGCTCATTTTTCTTCATCCACAGGATCTTTGGTGCTGTAAATCCTGCAAAAGCAATATTTGCAGTATATGCGGACAGTTTATCCTTACCGATCACCTGATTCAAGTAATCAGTCTCTTCTCCTGTGCGTCCATCATTCCACAAAATTGCAGGACGGATCACCTGATCCTCTTTGTCCAGAGTTACCAGCCCATGCATCTGGCCTCCAAAACCAATGCCTGCCACCTGGGATCTGTCGATCCCGGCGGTCAGCTCTTTCATACCCTCCATGCTTTTCTCAAACCAGTCAGAAGGATTCTGCTCTGACCAGCCTGGATGTGGGAAATATAATGGATATTCTTTTGATACGATATTACAGATCTTTCCGGACTCTTCCATGAGAAGAAGCTTTACGGCGGAAGTGCCCAGGTCAATACCGATATAATACATACTCAATTACCCCCATGGATTCTCCGTCGGATATCTTACGCCTGCCGGCTGATTATAACCGATCTCATCTACCGGAACTCCGATATACTTAAATACTTCAAACAGTGCTTTTCCGTAATGTCCAAATGCAACTGCACCATGATGTGGGAAATTCTTCTCGATCAATACGTGGCGGTAGAAACGTCCCATCTCCGGAATTGCAAAAATACCAATAGATCCAAAGGAACGTGTTGCAACCGGCAGGATCTCACCATGTGCAATATAAGCACGAAGCTTGTTGTCAGAAGTGCTCTGCAGACGATAGAAAGTAATATCTCCTGGCACCAGATCACCCTCCAGTGTACCCTGTGTTACTTCCTCAGGCAGGCTTCTTGCCATGATCATCTGATACTTCATTGTGCAGGAAGACAGCTTGCCAGCTGCTGTATTTCCACAATGGAATCCCATAAAGGTATCCTTCTGCGTATAATTAAATTTGCCCTTGATATCGCTTTCGTACATATCATTTGGTACGGTGTTGTTGATGTCAAGAAGTGTTACTGTATCATTACTGATCACTGTGCCGATGAACTCGCTTAATGCACCGTAAATATCAACCTCGCAGGATACCGGGATACCCTGTGCTGCAAGACGACCATTTACATAGCATGGAACAAATCCAAACTGTGTCTGGAATGCAGGCCAGCATTTGCCTGCAATGGCAACAAATTTACGATAACCTTTATGCTCCTCTACCCAGTCCTTTAAGGTCAGCTCATACTGTGCAAGCTTTGGCAGGATCTCCGGCTTTTTATTACCTGCTCCAAGCTCTGCTGCCATCTCTTCTGCCAGTGCCGGGATCCTTTCGTCTCCTGCATGTTTGTTGAATGCTTCAAAAAGGTCAAGCTCTGAGTTTTCCTCAATCTCCACCCCTAAGTTGTACAGCTGCTGGATCGGTGCATTACATGCAAGGAAATTCAATGGACGAGGTCCAAAGCTGATAATCTTAAGATTGCTCAGTGCATATACTGCCTTTGCAACAGGCACAAAATCATGGATCATATCTGCACATTCTTCTGCATTTCCAACCGGATATTCTGGAATATAAGCTTTAATATTGCGAAGCTTAAGATTATAGCTTGCATTTAACATACCGCAGTATGCGTCTCCACGGCCCTGTACCAGGTCATCTCCAGACTCTTCTGCAGCTGCCAGGAACATCTTTGGTCCATCAAAATGCTTTGCAAGCAGGGTCTCAGAAATCTCAGGCCCGAAGTTACCAAGATAAACAGCCAGTGCATTACAGCCAGCTGCTTTAATATCCTCCAATGCCTGTACCATGTGGATCTCACTTTCTACAATACAGACAGGACATTCATAAATTTCAGAAGCATCATATTTCTCTGTGTAAGCTTTCACCAGTGCTTCTCTTCTTGTAACAGAAAGAGACTCCGGAAAACAATCTCTGCTTACTGCAACAATTCCAATCTTGATCTGTGGCATATTATTCATCATGATATTATCCTCCTTATTCCTCATCCAATGAAATGTTTTTACCTTTTAATCCGTTAAATGCACCCTGGATCTTTGCATCCTCATGTGCGATCAGCCATTTATTCTTAGCAGTCTGAAGTCTGTCTTCCCCATCGGTCTCTGTCTGGAAAGTCAGATCTGTATTTGTCCCTCTTGGAAGAACTACCACGCACTGAAAGCCTGTATCATTTACATGACATGGTGCGTAATGAAGTGTAGTGGCATAAACCTCAATGCCAGTGCCTGCCGGTACCAGATATGCCTCAATATTCGCTGTGTCATATGTAAAATCCGGTGCAATATCCTGCTGATGTCCGATCAGCAGCACCAGATCTGTTACAGCCACATTGATTTCTGAATTGCGATGGTATTCCACTGCATTCAGTTTCCTGTTATGTCCATTGCAGTATCCGATCTCAATAGGAAGTCCGCCATAGCCTTTGTTCTGCAGTTCCCTGGCCACATCCAGGCTTTCCAGTTCTTCTACGGAAGCTACATAGATCACATTTTCCGGTACAGGTGTATGCTTCATCTCCCTGATCAGTGCTGTAAAATCATACCCCTCCAGAACCTTCCCATATTTGCGGAAAGAGTCAGCTGTTACATTTTGAATCTTCACCTCTTTACCTCCTTGCCATAAGTTTTTTGTTTATCGATAAAAAAAGCATACCATAAACAGGTATGCTTTTCGTCTTTTTTATTGTCTATTCCATGTCACTTTTTTGACCTTTTTTCTCTTTCCACTGCACTGGGCAGGATCTGGTATCTTTTTTGGAATTCCTTGGCAAATGATCTGTTGCTGGCAAATCCGTTATCCAGTGCAATCTGACTGATTGTATGGTCAGTATTCATCAGTTCTCTGTATGCATATGCCATTCGGATATCCTGAAGATATGACTTAAAATTGACTTTTGCATATTTTTTGAACATTCGTGACAAATAAGCCTCCGAATAGCCAAAAAGGGCTGCCATTTCTGAAAGCTTTAAATCTTCCCTGTAATGCTCCCTCATATAAGAAGTGATCTTTGACAGTGCATCAAGCCTGCGGCTGGCGTGGATTTCCTGTCTGGCAGCTTCTGATTCACGATAATCACGGATCATAAGAAACAGAATATTGTAATACAATGCCATAGTCCGGAACTCGTATCCGTCTCCTTCCTGATGATACACATTGTAAAGCTCTTCCACAAAAAAGGCCAGCTTCCGGTTGTCCGGGATCTTCTCATCCTGGTGCCCACTCATACGGGCAGCACTTTTAAACCGGATAAACCTTTGGGCAGTAAAATAATCCTGGAACTGCTTCAAAGGGATCTGCAGCACAATGGTCCGGTTCTTGTGTGGAGCCTGCACTGAATGAACCTCATTGGAATTGATAATGATCAGCTCACCGGCCTCCAATGGATACTCCTGATCATTTAAAAAAAGGGAAAGATGCCCTTCCTGCACAGCAAAAATCTCCACAGAGGTATGCCAGTGCTTTTCTCTTGCATAATTCCCATTCATTCCTTCAAATATAAATAGTTTAAAAGGCACCCCTTCATTTGGGATGATCAGTTCATGCTGAAATTCCATATATTATACCTTCTATTATACCTTCTTTCGCAAGTTTGCAAATCACATTTAGCAATTCTGTAAATCACCCATTTAGTAATTTCGCAAATCACTCATTTAGTAATTTCACAAATCACTCATTTAGTAATTTCAAAAATCACCTATTGTCTTTCCACAGGAAATTACCTATAATAAAGCTTAGTATTGCTTTGTGCTTCGCACTCCTGCAATCATCTTTTTTATTGGAGGCTGTTATGAAATTTATTTATCCTGCGGTTTTTAAAAAGACAGAAAACGGCACATACCACGGCTACTTTCCGGACCTGGAAAGCTGCTACGGAGACGGGGATACCCTGGATGAAGCCATAGAAAGTGCCAATGCGGCAGCTTATGACTGGATCACACTGGAGCTTGCAGAAGATGAACCTGCAATGCCCCCTATCTCAGACGAAAGCGATCTTGACCTTAAAGAAGGAGAGATCGTCCGCAACATCTCTGTAAATATCCGATTTTATGAAGGCTGGGACGAATGATCGCCCCAGCTGTTCTTTTATCTGATCCGACCAGTCATATGGATGCTGAATTCGTACCGATCGCCAACCAGCTTATTATCAACATATTCGAAAGGACCTTTCTCAGTATATCCAATCCTTCGGCTTCGCAGCAGGGCTGCCCCCTGTTTCAAATGAAGCACCTGGGCCTCCAGATAGTCCGCATTCACCGCTGAGAATGTATCATCTGCTTCTGTCACCACCACCCCATATGTGTGTTCCAGGAAATTATATAAGCCTACAAATTTGCCTGCATATTGTTCAAAACCAGGGATCTGGTCCTTCACAAGGTAATTATTCATAAGAGCAATGGGCTTATCATCAGCATATAAAATCCTCTGGATCAGATAAACCGTTACCTCAGGTTCCAGTTTCAGCTTCTCTCGCACAATCTCCGGTGGTTGCACCAGTTGGATATTTACCCCTTCTACTTTGATATTATATCCTTTTCTTTTTAATGTTTCCGTAATAGAAGTGACTGTATTCAGCTGCTGAGTTGTTGAGATGTCCCGTACTTCCGTGCCTTTACCTTGGACCACTTTTACATAACCTTCATCCGAAAGCATGGCGATAGCTCGCCGCACAGTGATCCTGCTCACAGCATAAATTTTCTCCAGGTCACGTTCTGTAGGAAGAAGCATCCCCGGTTTGTAGGCGCCTTCCTTGATCAGCTTTTTAATGCTTAAATAAACCGTCATGTAAGCTGTTACCTTTTGCATATTTTCTCCGTAATCCTTTTAATCTGAAGTGTAATTTATACTATTTATTTCTATATTATCCCATTTTTCAGATAATGTAAACACATAAGCGTCAAAGCACCTCAACAGTAACCCTTTAAATCATATTTTCTTTCATGTAATCTCCCACATCAGATAGCACCTGGCTTGTATAAGAAAATACCTTCATAAGTTTCTCATATTTCTCTGCTTTTTCCTGCTCTGGATTACATTCCAGTTCTTTTATATGAAGCTTCTCGATAATACTGTAATCCTTAAGAACCCCCACTGCTTTTGCAGCAATAGCAGCTGCACCGATAGACGCAGCATTCTGGTCAATATTTGTTTTAATGATCGGTCTGTTAAATACATCTGCAAACATCTGCATCCAATATGGGTTTCTGGCTCCGCCGCCACAAAACTGAATCCCTTTTTCCAGGTCTGCATGTCTCTCCAATTCATCTAAAGACAGCTTCAGATTCATGGCAATCCCTTCCATGGCTGCATGTACCAGCTCTGCTCTTCCTGTTCCCAGATTCAGCCCCAGGAAAGCCCCTCGGATATTTACGGATTTATCCTGTGAAGTACCTCCTGCAAGACTGGGATTAAAGATCACTCCATTGGATCCAGGCGGAAGCTCTCTGATTTCCTCGGTCATTACTCTGTATGGATCTTCTTTTTCAAGAAGATCCTTGCACAGGGTATCCCGCACCCACCTAAAAGAGCTTCCTCCTGCAAAGATAGAGAAGGCGGATGTATACATATTCTCCTGAATATGTGCGAATACATATGGCTTTGTCTTAAAATCCAGTACCGGCTCTTTTGTATTTACAGCGATCCAGGAAGAGGAGCCAAGAGAGGTATAGACTCTCCCTTCCCTTCCGCCTACGCTCCCCAAAGCCATGCAGGCATTGTCCACACCGCCACAGGCTACCTTTGTTCCGGGAGCAAGACCGGTTTGTGCAGCAGCTTCTTCAGTAACCTCTCCCACAATTCCATGAGAAGGGATGATCTCCGGAAAGATTTCTTTACTGATTCCTGCCACAGCAAGGATCTCATCAGACATTTTTCTTTTTTTCAGGTCAAAAGCTCCTGTACCGGATGCATAGGAATCATCCATATACATCTTTCCCGTAAGCTTATAGTTAATAAAATCTTTAGATCCCAGCACCTTCCAGGTTTTTTCATAAACCTGAGGCTGATTCTTCTTCATCCACATCAACTTAAAAATGGAATAGCATGGTGCCGGAAATCCGTTTCCGGTCCGCATATACCAGTCTTCTTCACTGAAGCTCTCAAAAAACTCCTTTGATTCTGCTTCTGCCCTGGTGTCAGACCAGATGGGAACCATCTGAAGAAGCATATTGCCATCTTTATCCATAGGAACCGTCACCAGACTGTGGCCACTAAGTGCAAGACTTACGATCTCTGCCGGATCTGTTCCTGTTTCTTCCAGCAGCTTTCTTGTGCTTTTTGCCACTCCATTCCACCAGTCCTGGGGAGCCTGCTCATGAAAGTTCCCACCAGTATATTTTGTCCCATATTCAATAAATGAATTTGCAAGTACACCCAGCTGTTCATCAAAAAGACTTGCCTTTACACCGCCTGTTCCAAGATCATATGAAATAAACTTCTTCATTCCCATCACCACACTTTTGCTATATTATTGTCTGGAAAATTCTTCACAGATTGTTACGCCATTACTGGTGCCAATACGCTCTGCGCCTGCATCGATCATCTTTTTACAGGTTTCCCAGTCACGGATACCGCCGGCAGCTTTTACCTTTACTTCATCTCCAACAGTATCCTTCATCAGTTTTACATCTTCAGGTGTTGCTCCTGAAGTACCGAATCCTGTACTTGTCTTAATAAAATCAGGTTTTACTTCTTTTGCGATCAGAGCAGCTCGCTTAATCTCTTCTTTTGTCAGATAGCAATTCTCAAAGATTACTTTAGAGAGAACTCCTGCTTTACGGCAGATTCCCACGATAGTTTCCATTTCTTTTTTAATGTACTCATCATCACCCATTTTCAGCTTGCCGATATTCAGCACGTAATCGATCTCATCTGCACCTTCTTTGATGGCCTGCTCTGTTTCAAAAGCCTTTGTATCAATGGTAGTCTGTCCCAAAGGGAAAGAAATTGCAGCACCAACATGTACTTTACAGCCTTCCAGAAGTTCCTTACACATTTTAACAGGATAAGAATTGATCGCTACCATTGCAAATCCATTTTCTCTTGCCTCACCACACAGCTTCTCAAAATCTTTCTTTGTTGCATATGCTTTCAAAAATGTATGGTCGATCATACCTGCCAGCTGCTCTCTTGTAATCTCATTACTGTTCATTTTTTCATCCTCCTGATTTTATCTGTCATTTTCTGTCATTTTCTGTTTTTGTCATTTTAATTTTATATATGTTTATATCACGGAATTTGTATTTCAATTTTATTCAAAACTTTGTACGATCTCAAGTGCTGATTTTGTTCCAATGCCGAAACGCTCCACACCCATATCAACCATTGCAAGGAAATCCTCTTTTGTACGGATACCGCCGGCCACTTTCAATTTGATCTTTCCTCTTGTAAAGTCTTTGATCTTGCGGATTCTTTCCAGATCCAGTGGTGCTGGTACCCAGCCTGTACCTGTTTTCACAAAGTCTGCTCCAGATGCGATCACAAGCTCACATGCTTTCAGCATTTCTTCATCTGTAAGACAGTTGATCTCAATGATTACCTTTGTCAGAATATTGGAAGGGATCACACTGAGCACTTCTTTCAGCTCGTTTTTCACATAGTCGTACTCGCCGCTTTTCAGCTTTCCAACATTCATGACCACGTCGATCTCCTGGGCCCCATCTTCTACCAGTCTTTTCGCTTCCATTACTTTAATCTCTGTACAATGACCACCACCTGGGAAACCTGCTGGACCTCCAACATAAATATCCGGTTCATCCTTCAGCAGTTCCGCTACTGTTTTGGTCCAGCTTGGAAGAGCATGTACATTAATAAACTTATATTTTTTTGCAATGTCCACCACTTCCTGAATATCCTTCAGTCCATGGTGGGTTCTGACTGCACTGATGTCAATCAATCTAGCTGCTTCATATGCGTTCATTCTCAACACTCCTTTTTCATAATTGTTCCGGTGCTTTCTCCACTACACCGATTTCCAGTTCAAATAATTTTTCCTCACCAGGCTGTATGTATTCCAGCTCTCCACGTCTGCGCACAACGTCTCTTCCTTCCGGAATCGCATTGGACGGTTCCAGCCCTACTACATAGTCCCCTTCTCCCATCATCTTCCATTCTCCGAAATGAGAAAACTGTTCCGTTGAAAAGGCTACATATGCACCCAGATTTACATCCGGATTATAAAGGACGGCTTTCGTCTCCTTACCTGGCAGCTTATGATAAAATACCTGCTCTGCATAATCATGGGTAGGCTTCTGAAATTCAAAGCATTTCTCAACCACGCCCTCACTATCTCTTGCTGTCACTACAGTTCCTTTAGGTTCTATCAAAATAGTGTTTTCACTAACGATCGGGTACCCAAAATTACAGTGATAAAGAAGCATAAACGGCTGCTGGTTAAAGCCCTGATTCTGGATCTTGTCTGTGATCTTCAGACTTTTGCCTCCCAGTTTTGTCTCAATCTCTCTTATAAGAACAATATTCTCGCCAAACACACTGCTTTCTCTTACCTGTCCACGGATCTTCAGGATATACTCATCCCCGTCCCAGTATTTTTCAATGCAAACACCATCTGCCGGTGTATTACTAATCCTTCCATGAAGCCCAAGAGACTGTCCATCATCCTCGCAAGGTGCCCCAAAATAAGTTAATCCGCATGTTGTGACAAGTCCGCAAAAGAATCCGCGCAGGAAGGATAATCCGTCTTTTTCAAAATATGCCGGATGTGTTACTCCTGTTTTACTGATAAAGGAAAGTGCTTTTCCATTATACTCTGCCCATGCAATATCCATGCCTCTTGTTGGAAGGACTGTAAAATGCAGTCCTCCTCCGGTTTTCACTTCAATAGCACGAACACCATCCGCCTTTCCCTCTGAAAGTACACAGGGCCTTGCATCAGCAACCTGTGAAGGATCACCCACATATTTCATAAATTCCTCTTTTGTCAATTTCTTTCCATATAATTCCATTTACATCCTCCTTAAAGCTTAGCAAGCTGGTCTCCCATGTCACAAAGCATGTCAGTAAACTGATTATAAAGATCCATCTCTTTATTATAAAATTCCATATTTTCAGGAATAGGTTTTACGTATTCTTCTACCTGATGAAGAGCATCGATCCGCTCAAAATCTTTCCATATGCCAGCTCCAACTGCTGCACATGCTGCTGCGCCAAGAGCTGCTGCCTGCTGATCAATATTTGTCTTCACCACATTCATTCCATAAATATCTGCATAGATCTGTCTCCACAAGGAAGACTTGGAACCGCCTCCCACAAGAAGCATCTCATCTCCCACACTGGTCAGCTTACGAATCTCATCCAGACAGGAACGAAGTCCCATAGTGATGCCTTCCATGGTTGCCCGGATCACATCTGCCCTTGTATGAATCAAATCCAAACCAATATAAGATCCTCTTAAATTATAGCTTTTATTCATAGGCATTCCGCCGCCAAGACTGGGGTTAAAGATCAGTCTGTTGGCTCCTACCGGGGATTTGGATGCCTCACGTGTCATATAATCGTATTCATCCTCCCCAGTCTCTTTTGCAGCCGCTGTAAATTCGTGTGCCAACTGATCTCTGAACCAGCGGAATGCTGTTCCCCCTGCCGTTACACATAGTGCAGATGCGTAAAAGCCAGGTACTACGTGAGTAAATACATATGGTCTTGTATTTACATCTAATAATGGTTCTGTAGAGGATACGGCGATCCAGGAGGAAGAGCCAAGGGAATTGTAAGCCCGTCCTTCTTTAAAAGCTTTTGCTCCAAGTGCCATACAGGAATTATCCACACCACCGCAGACAACCTTTACGCCAGCTTTCAGCCCAAGGCATCTTGCCGCTTCTTCTGACATCAGGCCAACCACATCTGTGGATTTGATCACCTCCGGGAAAAGATCTCTGCCAAATCCCATTGCGTCCATCAATTCTTCTGAATAATCCCATTTCAGAAGATTCCAAACTCCGCATCCGGATGCATAAGACGGATCTGTACAGATCCTGCCAGTCAGTTTATAGTTGATATAATCTTTTGTTCCGATAATTTTCTTTGTTTTTTTAAACATTTCAGGTTCATGGTTTCTGTACCACATCATCTTAAATGCAGTATAAAATCCTGCTGTGAAACCATTTCCTGTCATCTGATACCATTTTTTCTCATCATAGGTCTTAAAAAAATCATCAGCTTCTTTGATTGCTCTTCCATCAGACCAGATGGGGGTATACTCCCGAAGAAGATCCCCATCTTCTCCAATGGGTACTGTTCCAAGAGAATGCCCGGAAATTCCACAGGCTATGATCTCTTCCGGATCCACCCCTGACCGCTTCAGAAGCTTTGCTGTACTTTGCACAACCGCATTCCACCAGTCCTCCGGGCGCTGCTCATGCCATCCATGAGCAGGATAATAGGTATTATATGAAGTAAAATCAGACGCAAGGCAATTTCCTTCTTCATCATACAATGATGCTTTATTCCCTCCGGTTCCAAGATCCCATGCAATAATTTTTTTCCCCATGACAGCCTCCTTTTCCGGCATATAACTCTCTGGATTTTTATATTTTTAAATAGTTAAATAAAGAGTTCCTGTTTCTTCTCTTTCTTTTGCTTCCCCAAGGATTTTCTCTGAAGCTCTGGTTCCGCAACGTACTACTCCGATAGACATCAGTGCCAGACAGTCATCCAGTGTGCGGATACCGCCTGCTGCCTTAACCTTCATCCCCTGTGCATGATCAACCATCACCTGCATGTCCGAAAGCACTGCACCGCCGCCTGCATACCCGGTAGAAGATTTGATAAAATCTGCCCCTGCATTTTTAGCAAGCTGGCAGGCTTTCACAATCTGATCTTCTGTAAGGTAGTAATTTTCAAAGATTACTTTCAGAAGTGCGCCACCTTCATGAGCAGCGGCTGCAACCTCTGTGATCTCGTTCTCCACATAGTCATATTCTCCAGAAAGAAATCTGCCTATGTTCATAACCATATCTACTTCCACTGCGCCCTTTGCAACAGCGTCTTTTGTTTCAAACACCTTTGTCTCCTTTGTACAGGTACCATGAGGAAAGCCGATAACTGTAGTAACAAGAACGCCTGTACCTTTTAATTCTTTATCTGCGATTTCCACATCAGATGGCCTGACGCATACAGAAATGCAATGATACTTTGCAGCCAGTTCACAGCCTTCTTTCAAACCTTCAACTGTAATGTCCGGTCTTAACAGAGAATGGTCAATAGTATCTGCTACATCCTGTACTGTAATTTTTTTATTCATGTTAGTGTCTTGCCTCCTCATATTCTTCAGCTGAACGTTTTCTGTCATCCAGCTCGTCCTGTGTCACTGCATCTTCCAATGTATAGGAAAGAATCTTAACCTGATCTGCCTCATCATTCATCAGCTCGCCACGCTTGTATCCGTGATGCATAACCATGATACGGTCTGCCAGGGAAAGGATCTCCGGCATTTCAGAAGACAGAAGGATAACTGCTACTCCTTCTTTTGCAAGATCATCAATAATCTTGTAAATCTCATTTTTTGCGCCAATATCAATTCCATGGGTAGGTTCATCCATAAATAGCACTTTCGGCTCATTCATCAGCCATCTGGCAACAATGGTCTTCTGCTGGTTTCCTCCTGAAAGACTGGAAACAGGTGTATCCAATGTAGGGGTTTTTACTCTCAGCTTTTCCCTGTAAGCCTGGGCAATGCTGTTACTCTCCTTCACATTTCGGATCCCCATTTTTGCTTTCTGTTTCTCATAAACGATCATCTCGTTCTCTTTTACAGACATTTTCAGGAAAAGTCCCTGAATCTTGCGGCCTTCCGGGATCAGTCCAATTCCCAGCTTGATCGCATCATTACAGTCATTGATGTGAACCTCTTCCCCATTCCAGAAAATCTGTCCGGACTTCATTTTATTAGCTCCGAAAATACACTGAAGCACTTCTGTACGTCCTGCTCCCACCAGACCTGTCAGTCCTAAAACCTCGCCCGGATACAAGTCAAAGGAAACATTTTTCACTTTCCCTGCCATATCATAAAGATTTCGCACAGATAGAATGGGTTTACGTCCTTCATAATTTCTTATAAAATCACGTTTCCCAACGCCCTGGAATTCACGCCCTACCATGTAATTCACCATTTGCTGCTCCGTCATCTGGGATGCCGGCTTTGTGATGATGTGCTGACCGTCACGAAGCACGGTAATGGTATCTGCAATTCTCCGGATTTCTTCCAGCTTATGGGAAATATAAAGAATAGCTACTCCCTGTTCTCTTAGCTGCATAACAACCTGCAGAAGGAATTCAACTTCAGAGCTTGTAAGGGAGGATGTCGGCTCATCCATAATGATCATTCGTGCATTCAGAGAGATTGCTTTTGATATTTCCAGAAGCTGCTGCTCGGAAATACTAAGATTCTTTGCCTTTGTTTTTGGTGAAATATAGCTTACATTCAATCGTTTCAGGTATTCCATACAGTCATTGTTCATCTTCTTATAATCAATGAACCCGAACCTGTTTTTTGGCATACGATTGATAAACACATTTTCGGCGGCAGTCATCTGGGATGCAAGGGATAATTCCTGATGGATCATTGCAATTCCCGCCTGTCTCGCCTCGTTTGTACTTGCGAAATGGCATTCCTGGCCTTCAAAAATAACCCGTCCTCCTTCCGGATGATATACACCTGAAAGAATATTCATCAGGGTAGACTTTCCAGCACCATTCTCACCAACAATCGCATGAATTTCTCCTTTTGCTATATCAAAAGAAACCTGATCCAGGGCTTTCGTACCTGGAAATTCTTTTGTAATATTTTCTATCTTACAGATAATCTCTCGCTCCATATCCTGCCTCCGTCTGTTAAAATAAGGGCGGGCGCTTAAGCAATCCCGAAATAGGAAGCGCCCACCCCATGTATATCTCAGTTTTTATTCAAATAATTCTGGGAACTGATCTTTTACTGTATCCGGAGTTGCGATAACTGCATCATAGGTATTAATTTCGTCACAGTCCTGATCAGCAACCAGTTTATTGAATGCACATACAACCGGCTGATAGCCCTGGTTAAATGGATCCTGATCGATTGCAACAGAGATTGTTCCATCTGCGATATAATCAGCAACTGCATCAAGAACATCGTGGCATACCAGTGTAACCTTGCCGTCCATACCAGCATCTTTCAGAGCCTGAGCTGCACCTGAAGGACCACCAGCTGTTACATAGATGGCTTTGATATCCGGGTTCGCTGTGATAAGGTCTGTTGTAAGGCTGTATGCTGTATTTGCATCATCATTGTTCTCATACTCACCAACAAGTTCCAGTCCTTCCACTTCATCTGTAATGGAGCGGCATCCTGTACGACGTTTCTCGTGACCTGTTACAGAGAAGCTGCCTGTGATGATTGCATATTTTCCACCATCTGGCATAGCATCTTTGATTGCGCTACCAGCAGTCTCACCTGCCTGATAATCATCCATTCCGAACCATGCAGTACGGTCTGTGTCCGGAAGGTCACCATTGAAGCAGTATACAAGGATTCCGGCCTCTGTTGCCTGATTAACAACAGGATCAAGTTCATCAGATACACCAAAGATACAAATCGCATTGTAGTTAGCAGCGATACAGTTCTCAATTGTGGATGTCCAGTTCATAGCTTCAAAATTTTCTACAGAGATAACATCTACTGTACAGTTACGGTCAGCAAGAACCTCTTTTGCGTAGTTCTGTCCTACCATAACAGCTGCGCCCCATGGATTGGTCTGAACACAAATTGAAGCAATTTTGATCGGGTCTTCTGCTACCTGGTCAACAGGAAGTGTTCTTAATGTTTTTCCTGCCGGTACCTCAAGATCTGCTGCTTTCACAAAGTCGTCTGCCATAGCTGTTACCCCCGTACCAGCTACTGCCATCATACCTGCCATCAGCATTGCCATCATTTTTTTCTTCATAAGTCCCTTCTCCTTTCGACTTTGGGGTTGGGCTTTTCCCACCCTTTTCTTTGTATTGTTTTTGAACATCCACTGATGTAAAAACCTTACATTATTTAGTTTTTATTGTTTTAGTTTTTGCTTTATTAGTTTTTGCTTTATTAGTTTTTGTTTTCACTTGAAGCTCTTATCTTGCTTCCCGTTTCTTTCTGCAGCAATCAATTGCTACAGAGAAGATGATAACAATACCAAGAACAACTGTCTGCCAGTATCCTGGCACTGCCACCTGTACGAACAGGTTCTTCAGCAGAGACATCAATGTGGCGCCGAGGATAACACCAAAGATGTTTCCTTCACCACCTGTCATGGAAATACCACCGATTACACAGGCTGCGATTGCATCCAACTCATAACCATCGCCATAGGAAGGGCCAGCCTGTTTCAGCTGCCCAAGCATCAGAAGACCTACAAAAGCGCTCATCAGTCCGCTGACTGCGTACGCAAAAATCGTTACGTTTTCAGTATTAATACCGGAAAGCTTTGCAGCCCTCTCATTACATCCTACAGCGTAAATATTACGTCCAAGCACTGTATATTTCGCAAACATCCAGGCCAGTACTACAACAACGATCATAAAGATTACGGAAACCGGAATAGATCCGATATAAGAACCACCGAATACACTGATCCAGGACTCTCCATACTTAATCGGAGATCCGTTAGAAACAAGAAGTGCGATACCATTTCCTATTTTCAAAACACCCATTGTTGCGATAAACGGTGGAAGTCCGATCTTTGCTACAAGAACACCATTGAGAAGACCAAATACAAGTCCTACTGCAAGGATGATCAGAAGAACCAGGAAAGGATTAACTCCATTCTCTGTATTCAGGTTTGCGTATGTTGCCACACATATGGAGCAGGCGATCACTGCACCAACAGACAGATCAACTCCTCCTGTGATGATTACGAACCCCATTCCTACTGCAAGGACTGCGTAATGTGAAGCCTGTCTAAGTACATTGAAGATATTAATGGTTGTGGGGAATGAATCCGGCCTCACAATAGATAAGTAGATTGCCAGCAAAATGATTACCAATACCACTACCATTTCCTGATGCGCCAGAAGCTCTTTCAGCTTGCCAGCACCTCCCGGCTTATTTTTTGCTTTTACATTCATGTCGTTTCCCCTTTCATGGTGTTTTGTTTTTCGCCTCCGCTGGTTTGTGCGCTTTGCGTTTTTGTTAAATTGATTATAACCAATTTGTTATCGCTTGTAAATACCCTTTAGCATTTTTTACTTTTTGCACAGTATTTATTATATATATTTGTGCAATATTAACGTTTTCTTCTCGTTTTACTCTAATATTGGTTATACTCTTTTATTCGGTTTTAGCACGCTTATACGCCAGATATGCGTTCTGTACCTTAAACATACCACCGTCTACACCAATGATCTCACCGGTAATATAACCAGCTGCATCAGATACAAGGAAACTTACAAGTGCAGCTGCATCTTCCGGTGTTCCAAATCTCTGAAGGCACAAATCCTGTACCTGTTCATCCCCACGTTCTGTGATCATTGCATGTGTCATATCCGTATGGATGATTCCAGGTGCATATGCATTTACCGTGATTCCATAAGGTCCAAGTTCTCCTGCTCCAATCTTTGTCAGCATATCTACCGCTGCCTTGCTGGCTCCATAACCTACAAGGCCGCAGTCCGCAAAATGTCCTGAAATAGAAGATGCATTCACAATACGTCCGTATTTATTTTTCTTCATCCACGGAATAACTGCTTTTACCATAAAGAACTGGCTCTTAAAGTTAATCCCAAGAATACGATCCAGGTACTCCTCTGTCATATCTTCGATATAGCAGAAATCAAAAATCCCCGCATTATTTACAAGAACATCCACTCTGCCCCATTTGTCTGTAACCTGAGCAACAATAGTCTCTGCTGCTTTCTGGCTGGAAACATCTCCGCAGATCACCTGGCATTCAGGCTGAATCTCCTGCAGTTCCTTCTCAGTTTTTAATGCGCTTTCCTGGTTAGAATGATATACAGCATTTACAATGTATCCAGCTTTTGCAAGAGCCACACTCATTGCATGTCCCATACCTCTTGTACCGCCTGTAACGATAGCTACTCTCTTTTCTGTCATGATTTTCTTCCCCCTTATTTAGCCGATGGTAAATCCACCGTCAATTACAATATTTGCGCCATTGATCAGGCTTGCTGCATCACTTGCCAGATAAACAGCACACGCTGCCACTTCCTCCGGATATCCGAAACGTCTTGCAGGAATGGTCTGCTTAAAAGCTTCTCCAGCTGCATTATTCCAGTTCATCTCACCTAAAGCGGTAAGGATAACAGTAGGTGAAATTGCATTGATGTTGATGTTATATCTTGCCCACTCAAGTGCACACTGTTTTACAAGCTGGATGATACCTGCTTTCGTACAGCCATATGCCACATGCTTGTCAAGAGCTACTACACCGGCCTGAGACGCAATGCAGACAATTTTTCCACCGCCGTTCTTCAGCATGGTTTTCCCCACTTCTCTTGTCATCTTAAAGCTTCCGGTCAGATTTACATCAAAAGTTTTCTGCCAGATAGAATCTGTTACTTCTTCTACCTTTTCAAGAATACCGATGCCTGCACAATTAATGAGCACATCGATTTTTCCAAATTCCCGGATTGCTGTATCTACTGCTCGTTTAATATCTTCATCCTTTGTAATGTCACCAACAACACTTACAAATCTGCGTCCAAGCTTCTCAACTTCTTCTTTCGTATGCTCTCCTTCTTTCAGGTCAAAGCACACAATATTTGCTCCTTTTCTTGCAAACATGATTGCAGTTGCCTGTCCGATCCCCTCTGCTGCACCAGTTACCAGAACTGTCTTTCCGTCAGCGCCAAAGTTAATGTCAAAATTCCTGTAATCCATTTTTAAGCCCTCCATTTTGCTTATTTTTATTACATTTATAGGTTATGTTACATTCACAAACATTTGTTTTGTATGTGTATTTTATTGTGCTCGTGCATAATTTCAATATAGCATACATTATATTTGTGTGCAATATCCAATTATCATAAATAGCAATTCTGTTTTTTATCTATTTTCACTATTTGCTTTTATTTAAATATGTGTTTTATTGCTTTTTGCACAATTGTTTTTGTTGTTTTCCACACTTTTTACCATAAGCGCCTTTCTCAAAGAAACCATTTTTTATTATTCTCTTACGCATATTGTGCTCGTGCTCAATACGATATTTTATAATTTTCCCAGCATACGCTATTGCCTGTCAGACTGTTTTGTGTTAAAATTTTTCTAATATCAAGCGGGAACATAACTCATTACAAAGACCGCAGCACAGGATATGTACCGTAGAAGCAAGAGGTGATAAGATCAATGGCTGTTACCATTAATGAGATTGCCCAGCTGGCAAATGTATCCAGGGCAACTGTAGATAAAGTAATACATCACCGTCCCGGTGTTAAGAAAGAAACACGGGAGCGGGTAGAATTTATATTAAAAAATATGGATTATCGTCCCAATCTTCTTGGAAAAGCACTTGTGCACAGTAAGAATCCTATGAAGATCGGAATCATCCTTCCACCGGATTATAATGCTTTTATTCAGGTTCTTCTGAAAGGAATCCACAAAGCCCAGGCAGAGTATGCTCCTTTTGGATTTGAAGTAGTAGTTAAGATGCTTACCTCCCTGGAGCCTGTGGAGTTTATGGGGCTGCTTCTCCAAATGGAAGCCGAAAATGTAAACGGCCTGGCAATGATTCCTATTGATGATCCTCAGGTGATCAAGAAAATCAACCAAATGGAGCAAAATGGTATCCATATTCTTACATTCAATTCCCCTATTAAAGAATTGAATGGATTCTGCTATGTAGGACAGGATCATAAGAAAGCTGGTACTGTTGCCGCCGGTCTTATGGAGAAGCTGCTCCCTCAGGGTGGGAAGATCGGTGTGATCATTAGTTCCCATTCCCTTACCTGTCATACAGAACGTCTGGATGGATTTTGCAGCCGCCTGTCCCAGCGTCCTAACGGGATCCAGATCATTGGCACAGAGGAGAATCAGGACAAACAGGAAGATGCCTTCCGTATTGCCTTAAGTTACCTGAACCGTCATCCTGATCTGATGGGCTTTTACCTGTCCGGTAATGGATGCCGTGGTGTACAACAGGCACTGTCTATTGCCAATATTTCCCACCCTGTAAAGATGATCTGCCATGACCTGGTTCCGGAGTCTGTCCAGATGCTACAGGATGGCTGCCTGGATTTTGTGATCACACAAAATGCCCAGGAACAGGGATATCAGATCGTGAAGCAGCTTTTCGAGTACCTGATGCTTGCCCAGAAGCCTGCAGATTACTTTTATGAAATTCCTATCCAAATTATCACAAAAGAGCTTCTCTGATTTTTTGCTATTTTACTTTTACAGCTTCAAGTCGAACAGTCGCGAGACTTGGCGCGTGATTCTGGTCAGCGTAAGCTGACATATTCTTTACAGAATCACTGCGCATCCTCGCGGAGCGTTTATCTCAGTCGGAGATTGGACTCCCACTGAAACGAACTTGCTGTTACTCACTACCTGAAAGAGGTGGGAGTCTTCTCGACTGAGATAAACCCTTTTTGTAATAGAAACGCTGCGAAGTATTTCGTACTACACAAGACAAAAGCTGCTGTATCTCCGGTTCTTCCAACCAGCATATACAGCAGCTTATATTTTATATCAATTCTGGCAATACCTGATTACGCAGGCCTGCTTATTTACAGATTATGATTACGGTCGATCTTCCTCTATATGATCCCGGCCCTGGTCGATGATGGTCCGCACATGCTCATCTGCAAGGGAATAAAAAATGGATTTTCCTTCCCTGCGGCTCTTTACCAGCTTATTCTGCTTCAGGATCCGAAGCTGATGGGAAATAGCAGACTGATTCATATTCAATACCCTGGCCAGATCGCAGACACACACCTCTGCTTCAAAAAGGACAAACAGAATCCGTATTCTGGTGGAATCCCCAAATACCTTAAATAGCTCTGCCAGATCATATAACTCTGTTTCTTCCGGCATGGTATCATTCACGGTCTTCAGAAGATCCTCATGTACTTCAAAACAATCACACACCTCAAGACCCTTTTCCTCCATACGGTTTCTCCTCTCTTTCTTTTGAATTTAAAGATTCTTTACAAACAAAGCTCTTGTTGCATTCAGTACGGCGATCACCATAACTCCCACATCTGCAAAAATTGCCATCCACATATTTGCAATACCGAGAGCACCAAGGAGCAAGCAAATCCCTTTGATACCAAGAGCAAACCAGATATTCTCATAAACGATCCTAAGACACTTTCTGGAAATCCTGATCGCCTTTGAGATTTTCAGAGGGTCATCATCCATCAGCACCACATCCGCTGCCTCAATCGCAGCGTCAGAGCCAAGCGCTCCCATGGCAATACCGATGTCGGCTCTGGACAAAACAGGGGCATCATTAATACCATCACCTACAAATGCCAGTTTCTCTTTTTGACCTTTTGTAGAAAGAAGTTCTTCTACTTTAGTTACCTTATCTGCCGGAAGCAATTCACTGTAAACCTCATCAATTGCCAGCTCGTCTGCAACCTGATCAGCCACTTTCTTAGTGTCTCCGGTAAGCATGACCGTTTTCCTGACTCCAGCCTTTTTCAGCGCCTGGATTGCTTCTTTTGCATGGGGTTTGATAATATCTGCAATGAGGATGTGTCCCGCATATTTACCGTCAACAGCCATGTGAACAATTGTGCCCACATGATGACAATCAATATATTTAATGCCCAAATGATCCATCAGCTTGGTATTTCCAGCTGCTACGGATATTCCGTCAACCTTGGCAATCACACCATTGCCGCTGATCTCTTCAATATCTGTCACACGACTTCTGTCTATCGCTTTGCCATAAGCCTTTTTCAGGCTTTTGCTGATCGGATGGGAAGATGCACACTCTGCAAGTGCTGCATACTCCAGAAGCTTGTCATCACTCATGTCACTGTGATGGATGCCTGCAACCTCAAACACACCTTTTGTCATAGTGCCTGTTTTGTCAAATACAACGTACTTTGTCTGGGACAATGTTTCAAGATAATTGGATCCTTTTACAAGGATTCCCTGATTACTGGCTCCGCCGATCCCTGCAAAAAAGCTTAGCGGAATACTGATCACAAGGGCACACGGACAACTGATTACAAGGAAAGTAAGTGCTCTGTAGATCCAGTCCCCCCACTCCGGAGAAAGGCCCATAACAGCCATCCTTACAATCGGAGGAATGATCACCAGTGCCAGCGCAGAGTAGCATACTGCAGGTGTGTAATATTTGGCAAATTTGGAAATAAAATTCTCAGATCTTGACTTTTTGGAGCTGGAATTCTCTACCAGATCCAGAATCTTGGAAACAGTAGACTCACCAAACTCCCTGGTGGTACGGATCTTCAACACACCATTCAGATTGATGCATCCGCTGATGATCTCGTCATCACATCCAACCTCTCTCGGAAGGCTCTCTCCTGTAAGTGCACTGGTATTCAGTGTGGATTGTCCTTCCACTACCACACCATCAATGGGCACCTTCTCGCCAGGCTGTACAACGATCACAGTTCCTACTTCCACCTCGTCCGGATCTACCTGGCAAAGGGTACCATTCTTTTCCACATTGGCATAATCCGGTCGGATATCCATCAGCTCACTGATATTCTTCCTGCTCTTACCCACTGCATAGCTCTGGAAAAGCTCCCCGATCTGATAGAACAGCATAACAGCTACGCCTTCTTTGTAATCCTTCAGGGCGATCGCACCGATGGTTGCCACTGCCATAAGAAAATTCTCATCAAATGCCTGTCTATTCAGGATTCCCTTCCATGCTTTTTTCAGAATATCATATCCGATCACCAGATAAGGAATCATAAACAAAGCGAACTGCACGTATCCTTCTACCGGAAGTAATGACAGAATAATAATCAGGGCAGTGGAAATAATAATCCTAATGAACATTTTTTTCTGTTTCTTATTCACAATTCATGCCTCCTGTAAATCTGCCTCTCTAAAGCTTAAAGAAAAATCTCGCAATCATCCTCAACTTTCTTGCAGTTCTTCAATACATCCTGCATAACAGCCTTAGGATCCTGGCCATCTTCAAACTCAACGATCATCTTCAGTGTCATAAAGTTTACAGTAGCATCCTTAACTCCTGGGGTATGCTTGGCAGCGTCCTCCATCTTATTTGCACAGTTTGCACAATCAACGTCGATTTTGTAAGTTTTTTTCATGGTCTACTCCTTTTCTACCTTCACCGGCTGCTTACGATCCTGCCTAAGGTCTTTCATAATTTCGTTTTATCATATGAACATTTATTCATATGTTTGATATTATTATAGCACCCTAGACCTTTTTGTCAATAGGGTGCTATAATATTTTTAGACATTTTCAAAGAAATATCCCATAATATTTTCAGGCAAGTGCTTTTCCAAGATCCTGGCAAGCTGCCTGTGCATCATCATCCGGCTCCTCGTTGCAAAGCACAGGATCAGCGACAAGTGATACACCTGCACCTTTTGCATTTTCTTCCCAGGTACGCATCCACTCTCCGTCTCCCCATCCATAGGATCCGAAAAGACCTACTTTTTTACCTGCAAGCTTTGGCTCACACGCCGCATACATCGGCTCAAAAATAGTATCTTCCAGTTCTTCATCCCCCATAGCAGGGCAGCCGAATGCCAGTCCGTCAAACTCCTCCACTTTGTCAGCAGAGAAATCCTCTGCACTAAAAACAGAAACCTCAGCGCCTGCTTCTTTTGCGCCTTCCGCTACTTTATCTGCCATAGCCTCTGTATTGCCAGTTCCGCTCCAGAAAACAACTGCAACTTTACTCATAATATAAATACCCCTTTCATTCATATTAAATTTTATGTTAAGCAAACTTTTCACCAGGTCAGCCCATCATGCACTGGCACCGGCTACTGTCAGCTGCACAACACTTCTTCCATTTTGCCACAGACTGCGGTAAATATTCCTGCACTTCCGGTACTTATGAAACAGCTTCATAGTTTCACATTCATTACAGTATACTTTCCAACAGCCTGCACACTTATAATTCTGTCCGCTGTTTTTGATAAAACCAATCACATCCCCAAGTGGATAATCTAAAAAAATCCCAATTTCATGAGGAAATTCCTCCTGCCTGGAAAACCGTTCCACAAGGCGGTTCAATGCATACCCTGCATCTGTGGATGTATACCCGTACTTTTCCAGAAAACCTGCAACACCGGATTCGTCCAGCTTTTCCTGCAGCTTTTTCTCACGATATACATATACAAGTGCTCGTCGTCCATGATTACGCAAAACCAGAAGCTTAACTCCCTTTGGATTCATCAGGCGATTCCACTGTTTGACTTGTTCAGCCAATTCCTGGTCATCTTCTATCACTGCATTAAACAGATTGGCCGCCTTTACAGACGCCAGCGTAGGGGAACAATGTTCAATCAGATATCTTTCTATGTTTTCCGCCAAAATGAATCCTCCTTCTTGTATTCATTTAATGATAGGTAATTAGTTATTTGCAATACATATAAGTTACATCTAACCGTCATTTAAAAAAAATAAGGTCATCACCTATTGGTAGTTAGCATTTGCTAACCACATAGATAGATTACTTTATCTATGCTTTTTTGTCAATAGATGATGACTCCCTTATTTGTATAATAATTCTCATTATGATGTCAGTGACTGGTACAGTGAATATTAAGTAACCGCCATATTGACTTACCTGATTTTAACTGTACTAATTAGTCCTCATAATAACCAGATTTTCGCCCATACAAACCTCTGTTTATTCCGGAAGAAGATTCTTCATACTCCTCATCCCGATCAGCAGTGTGGAGGTATTATGAAGAAGTGCTGAAGTAGTAGGCTGCAGGATACCAGCCACCCCCAGAATGATCAGTCCTGTATTAAAGCCTACAATGGTTCTGTAGTTGCATCTGATTCTCTTCATTAGTTCATCACTAATGTATTTCAGTGCAAGAAGGCTATACAGATCATCAATACCAATGGTAATATCTGCCACTTCTCTTGCGATCTGTGCACCTTCACTGACAGCTATACCTGCGTCAGCCGCCGAAAGTGCAGGCGAATCATTGATGCCATCTCCAAGCATCACTACCTTACGTCCTGCGGCTTTTTCCTTGTCTACGAATCTGGCTTTATCTCCAGGAAGGACTTCTGAATAATATTCATCTACCCCAACCCTTTTGGCAACTGCAGCTGCTGTACGCTCACTATCCCCGGTCATCATCACCACCTTGGTAAATCCGGCGTCTTTCAGCCTGCGGATCACCTCCGGTGCTTCCTCCCGCAGCGGATCCTCAATGCAGATCACTGCAGCCAGTTCACCGTCTATAGCAAGGTAAAGGTGGGAATACTCTTCTGGAATCTGTTCAAACTTCTCTTCCATTCCCTGCGGGATCTTGCATTTCTCATCCTCAAATACAAAATGAGAGCTTCCGATCACAGTTTTGTGATCGTTTACAAATGTGGAAATGCCATGGGCCACAATATACTCTACCTTGGAATGCATCTCCTCATGGTCCAGCCCTTTCTGCTTTGCCGCATTTACTACAGCTTTTGCCATGGAATGAGGGAAATGCTCTTCCATACACGCAGCCAGACGAAGCATTTCATCTTCACTGTATCTGCCAAAAGAAATCACCTTTGCTACGGTTGGTTTTGCCTTGGTAAGAGTGCCTGTCTTGTCAAATACAATGGTATCTGCTTCAGCTACAGCCTCCAGGAATTTGCCTCCCTTAACTGTGATCTTATACCGGTTAGCCTCACGGATCGCAGACAATACGGAAATAGGCATTGCCAGCTTCAAGGCGCATGAAAAATCAACCATCAGCACTGCAAGTGCCTTTGTAGCATTTCTTGTGAGAAGATACACCAGACCCGTGCCGCCAAGAGTATATGGAACCAGACGGTCTGCCAGATGTTCTGCTTTGCTCTCCAGTCCGGATTTCAGTTTCTCGGTATCTTCGATCATAGCAGCGATCTTTTCATACCGGCTGCTGCCTCCTACTGAGGAAACAGTAAAGACCACTTCTCCTTCTTCTACAACTGTGCCTGCATACACGGTGTTGCCGGATACACGACGTACTGGTACAGACTCACCTGTAAGAGAAGCCTGGTTCACCATAGCCTCACCTTCAAGGACTGTACCATCAAACGGGATCACATTGCCCATATGCACAACCACACAGTCACCTGGCTTTATCACATCTGCATCAGTTAGTACTTCTTGTTCATCTTCTGTGCGCAGCCATACCTTGCCCACATTCAGGGACATGGTACGAGCCAGATCGCCTACTGATTTCTTATGGGTCCACTCCTCCAGCAGTTCACCTACTCCCAAAAGGAACATTACAGAACCGGCAGTTCCAAAATCTCCCCGGATCATAGAAACACTGATAGCAGTCGCATCCAGTACCGGTACCTCGATCTTGCGCTGCCATAAAGTCTTCAGGCCTTTCCAGATATATTTTGCAGATACCACACCTGTATAGATGGCTGAAAATGGCATTGGAAGCATAAACTTCCTTGCGTAATGAAAGATCACTTTATTAACAAGCTTCTCTTTATACTGTTCATTTAATTCCCTGCCGGAGCTATCCAGCACAGCTGCCGGAACTTTCACATTCTCATAGCGGAAGCACTGCAACTTGCCAAGAAGCTCCTTCCTGTCGCCTTTGTAACTGATGGTGGCATCACAGGTTTTATCATAAACATTTGCCGTTATCACTCCGTCAGTATTTTCCAGATAATACTGCAGGATATCTGCCTGCTGATAAGTCATCCGTTTCTGGAAAATATGGATCCTGATTCTTCCCCGGATCTCATGTTTAATATTAAAACGCATCTTTATTCTGCCTCTTTGAATGTATCCTCTTCTGTTTTATCCTCTTCTGCCTTGACTTCCTGGTCTGTCTTTACTTCCTCGTCTGCCGTATCCTCAAAAGTCTCCTCAGCAGCAGCACGGTCTTCGTTGATCTGCTTTGCCCCCTCATAAATGTCACCGCAGTTTTCCTGAACTGTAGTAACTGTCTTCATAACGCAATCCTTTGCGCGAAGAACAGCTGCTGTGCAGTTGGTATACAGCTTCTTTGCGTCCTTACTGGACAGTGCTTTGATGCCTGCCGTGCCAAATAAAACTCCTGCTGCAAATAATCCTGATTTTTTCCAGTTCAAATCTGCCATAATAGATTCCTCCTTATATTTTGCAGTCAGATAATCTCTGCTGCTTTTCTTCCTTTATAAAAGTTTAAAAGTCAGTATAGCATTCGTATTTTTACTTGTCCAGAAACTTTTTCTTAATCGAGAAACATTCTCAATTATTTAATATTCTCACAGCCAAGAGGTAAAATGCATTCCCATATCCTGTAATTACCCTGCCTGCTTTCAGGCTTCGCATTTGCAAGCCTTCATTTCAATACTGGCGATTTCCTGTTCCTTTATATATCCGCATTCTTTCATGCCTGCCTTCATTACTTCCCGCCACATTCCGGGAGAAAGCCTGCATATTGTATCGTCACTTAATTTTACATAACAGGATTTTTCTTCACAACAGGTACTGCAGTCTGCGATCTTATACATGTTTTTCCGGCTGATGGCTCCAATATTCTCAAGCACGTTCACCATACGGTAAATCGTTGCAGGACCAATATTCTTATCTTTTTTCTGAACTTTAAAATAAATCTCTTTACAGCAGGAGCACTCCTCTGCCAAAATAATATCCAGGATCGTCCTTCGTTGTCTGGTGATCCTGCATCCTTGCTCACGAAGCTTCTGGATCACCATGGTTTTCTGCATTTTCGTCCGCTCATATGACTGAGACTCCCTTGCTGCTTCTTCCTTTCGTTCTCCCACCAAAACTCACCTCCTGTTGCTCTGGGCTGATGCAGTAACAGCCTGCACCCTGTTGGATGCAGGCTGTAAAAGTGCCTGTCTTTATCAGGCTTTTACACTTACTTTTAATGTATTGCTCTCTTTGTATGGTCTGAATAACAGATAAATAAAGCATGCAACCAGTATGAAAGCAACCACTGTGCCAATACCGAAAGTTCCAGTAGTGATCAGTGTACCGATCTGATAGATACAAAGTGAAACCACATAAGCAAGACCGCACTGATATCCGATTGCAAACCAGAACCATTTTTTGTTGTTCATCTCTCTCTTGATGGCGCCCATTGCTGCGAAGCAAGGTGCACAAAGAAGGTTGAATACCAGGAATCCATATGCTGCGATAGGTGTCATAACCTGTGCCAGGTTACCCCAGATCTCAGCGCCGTCTTCTGCAACTTCAGCAAAGCCAAACAGCATACCAAAGGTAGCTACTACGTTTTCTTTTGCGATCAGACCAGTTACAGCAGCAACAGCCATCTTCCAGCCTTCGCCGGCTTTTGTCCAGCCCAAAGGTCCAAAGATCCAGGCAATTGCAGAACCGATCTTTGCAAGGATACTGTTGTTCAGTTCCTCGACCATTCCAAAGGAACCGCCTTCCCATCCAAAGCCCATTAAGAACCACAGAACGATGGTTGAAAGAAGGATGATCGTACCGGCCTTTTTGATAAAGGACCAGCCTCTCTCCCACATGCTTCTTAAAATATTTCCGGCGGTTGGCCAATGGTATGCAGGAAGCTCCATAACGAATGGTGCCGGATCACCTGCAAACATCTTTGTTTTCTTTAAGATAATACCAGAGCAGATGATTGCCGCAATGCCTACAAAGTAGCAACTTGTAGCCACCCATCCACTGTTGCCGAAGAATGCGCCTGCGATCATGGCGATGATCGGAAGCTTTGCGCCACAAGGAACAAAGGTAGTTGTCATGATAGTCATCTTACGGTCTCTGTCATTCTCGATGGTACGGGAAGCCATAACACCAGGAACACCACATCCGGATGCGATCAGCATAGGAATGAAGGATTTACCGGACAGACCAAATTTGCGGAAGATTCTGTCCATAATAAATGCAACACGAGCCATGTAACCGCAGGACTCAAGGAATGCAAGGAAGAAGAACAGAACCAGCATCTGCGGTACGAAACCAAGTACAGCGCCAACACCAGCAACAATACCATCCAGGATCAGTCCCTGCAGCCATGCAGCACAGTGAACAGCCTCCAGTGCAGATTCAATCGCAGGAGGGATGATCTCGCCAAAGAGAACATCATTTGTCCACTCCGTTACAATCGTACCAACCGTAGTTACTGATACATAATAAACAACAAACATTACAACTGCAAAGATTGGAAGTGCAAGCCAGCGGTTTGTCACGATACGGTCAATCTTGTCAGATGTTGTAAGTTTCTTTCCTTTTGCGGATTTTGAATAGCACTGTCCGATAATGGAAGAAATGTATACATAACGTTCATTGGTGATAATACTCTCTGTATCATCATCAAATTTATCTTCAAGAGCCTTAACCTCAATAGATACATCCGGCACGCTTTTCATCTGTTCTGTGATCTTGCTGTCTTTCTCCAGAAGCTTGATAGCAAAGAAACGCTTCTGCTCCTCAGCAACAATACCTGTAAGCTTTGTCTCAACAGTCTTGATCACATCCTCAACTTCCTGAGCAAACTCATGAACAGGTGTTACGCTGCTTTTCTTCTGGGCTGCCGCAATAGCTCTTTCAGCAGCTTTACTGATGCCAGTTCCCTTTAAAGCAGAAATCTCAACTACTTCGCAGCCAAGCTTTTTGCTTAATTTGTCAATATAGATTTTATTCCCTGTCTTCTGAACCAGATCCATCATGTTGACAGCCATAACTACCGGAATGCCAAGCTCCATGATCTGAGTGGACAGATACAGGTTTCTTTCCAGGTTTGTACCATCAACGATATTGATGATTGCATCCGGTCTTTCATTGATCAGGTAATTTCTGGCAACTACTTCCTCCAGTGTATATGGGGAAAGGGAATAAATACCAGGAAGGTCCATAATGATCACATCTTTGTGTCCTTTTAAACGACCTTCTTTTTTCTCAACGGTTACGCCAGGCCAGTTACCAACAAACTGGTTAGATCCTGTCAACGCATTGAACAATGTTGTTTTGCCGCAGTTCGGGTTGCCTGCAAGCGCAATCTTAATCGACATTTTCATGCCTCCTCTTTCTTTCCTGATTTAATTTCGTTTTAAGCTTCTTCCATTTGTTAGAATATACAGTTGTTAATTAGCAATCACTAACAGCCGTGTAAAAAAAATCATTCCACTTCGATCATCTCAGCATCCGCTTTTCTTAAGGACAGCTCATAATCTCTCACTGTTACTTCCACCGGATCTCCAAGGGGTGCAACTTTTCTCACATAAATCCCTACGCCCTTTGTGATTCCCATGTCCATAATACGCCTTTTTACAGGCCCTTCGCCGTGGAGCCTTTTAACAGTAACTGTCTGGCCAACGGCAACTTGACGTAATGTTTTCATAACAAACTCCTTTTCATGAAAATATGTAACTTTTTATTAATTCACAATCCCCGACAGACTCTCATGTCTGTCGGAGGCTGAAAATCTCCAAGGATATAAGATGCTGTTTACACCATAATCTTATTGGCCATGTCCTTACCAATCGCCACACGTGAATCTTTTACATTTACGATCAGATTACCGTCATTCTCAGAAACAACGGTCACTGTACCTCCTACAACAAAGCCAAGGTTTTCCAGGAATTTGCGTATCTCTTCTTTTCCACCGACTTTCCGGATCACGTTCGGCTCCCCTTCATTAACCATAGACAAAGGCATCATTACACTCTCCCTTCACGTTGTCATAGCTATATCTATTAAATATTGTTTCTCGCTTACGTTAATTAGTATATTCTAATATCTTTTAGTAGTCAACTACTTTTTTTATTTTTTTCTCACAATGATTAGCAGCATTTATCTCAATCAAAAAAGGCTGCCGCAAACGAATGCGACAGTCCTTAGTAAATCATTTTACTATTTTAAAAAGCTTATTTAATCCTTGCAACACCGCTCTTGATGGCAGCTTCTGCAGTTGCCTTTGCAACCGCATCTTTTACCCTTGGATCAAAAGCAGCCGGAAGGATGTAATCCGGATTCAATTCTTCATCACTTACCAGTCCTGCAATAGCATAGGCTGCAGCGATCTTCATCTCATCATTGATATCAGATGCACGTACATCCAGTGCTCCACGGAAAATACCAGGGAAGCAAAGTACGTTATTTACCTGATTAGGATAGTCGGATCTTCCTGTGGAAACCACAGCTGCACCTGCTGCCTTCGCTTCATCCGGGAAGATCTCTGGTGTAGGGTTAGCACATGCAAAAATGATCGGATCCTTTGCCATGGTACGTACCATATCCTGAGTAAGTGTTCCCGGAGCAGATACACCGATAAATACATCTGCGCCTTTGATCACCTCTGCAAGAGTACCTTTTTCATGAGCTTTATTTGTGATCTTAGCCATTTCTTCCTTGATTGGATTCAGACCCTCTCTGCCCTCATAGATAGCACCTTTACGGTCAGTCATGATCACATTCTTAAGACCCATGGAGATCAAAAGCCTGATAATAGCAATCCCTGCTGCACCGGCACCTGATGTAACGATCTTAATATCTTCCATCTTTTTGCCAACTACTTTCAGTGCATTGATCACACCAGCCAAAGTGATCACTGCAGTTCCATGCTGATCATCATGGAAAATCGGAATATCGCAGCACTCTTTCAGCTTCTTCTCGATCTCAAAGCATCTTGGTGCAGAAATATCCTCAAGGTTTACACCGCCAAAGCTGCCTGCCAGAAGGCGTACAGTCTCAACAATATCATCCACATTCTTGCTGCGTACACATAATGGAATGGCATCTACATCGCCAAAAGCCTTAAACAGAACACATTTACCTTCCATAACCGGCATACCAGCCTCTGGTCCGATATCTCCAAGGCCTAAAACTGCGGTACCATCTGTCACAACAGCAACCGTATTCCAGCGTCTGGTCAGCTCATAGCTTTTATTAATATCCTTCTGGATCTCCAGACAAGGCTGTGCTACCCCTGGTGTATAGGCAAGACTTAATGCATCCTTGGAGTCTACTGCTGCGCGGCATTTGATCTCCAGCTTTCCTTTCAGGTCATAGTGCATCTTCAACGATTCTTTCGCATAATCCATTTCATTCATCCCTCTCTTTTATTTAATCAAACGACAGTAAATGATCCACCGGATATCCCCACTTATGCCGGTGTTTTAAAGATCAGTCCAGTTCTTTGCCTGTAAGCATTTTATAGCTCTGCAGATATTTCTGAATAGTCTTATCCACGATCTCCTGGGGCAAAGTCCAGTTGTTGTCCGGATTTGCCTTCAGCCAGTCACGGGCAAACTGCTTGTCAAAGGACGGCTGTCCATGTCCCGGTTCATATACATCTGCAGGCCAGAAACGGGAACTGTCAGGTGTAAGCATTTCATCGCCAATGGTAATATTGCCATTCTCATCAAGCCCGAACTCAAACTTGGTATCTGCAATGATGATCCCTTTTTTCAGTGCATACTCTGCACATTTCTTATAAAGTGCGATGGTCAGGTCACGAAGTTTCTCTGCATACTCCTTACCTTTACCAGGATAATATTTCTCCAGATGGTCAATACTCTGTTCAAAAGAAATATTCTCATCATGATCACCGATCTCAGCTTTTGTAGATGGTGTATAAATAGGCTCAGGCAGCTTGTCAGACTCTTTCAGTCCTTCCGGCAGGCTGATCCCGCAAACCTTGCCGTTCTCCTTATAGCTTGCCCAGCCGCTTCCTGTAATATAACCCCGGACAATGCACTCCAATGGAAGCATTTCCAGCTTCTTGCACATCATGCTCTTACCGTCGTATTTCTCCTGTCTGAAAAATTCAGGCATATCATTCACATCTGTAGAGATCATGTGATTTGGAAGAATATCCTTGGTAAGGTCAAACCAGAATTTGGACATCTGAGTAAGCACCTTGCCCTTATTGGTAACTTCATTATTAAGGATCACATCAAAGCAACTGATACGGTCTGTGGCAACCATGATCAGGCTGTCTCCATTGTCGTAGATCTCACGTACTTTACCTTCTTTGATTGGCTTCATTTCCTGCATTTTTTTACACCTCGTCAGCTTCCGTATTTAATTCATTCAACGGGATAAAGGTAACACTATTCCCCCTTTCCTGTCAAGCCAAACAAAGGCTTATTTCTTTCACTCTCATTTTTATTTCTTCCGTAATCTTGAAAAGAACCCTTTCTTCTCATAATGAGCCTTTTCCATCCCCTTATACTCATAGCCAGTTTCTTTGATCACAGCCTGCAGTCTGTCTTCCGGAATATCCTCTTCTGTAAGGATCACAGTTTCTCCTTTTGTGTGAGAGGATGTAACCTTTTTCACAGGAAAAGCCCTGCGGATAGAATCATTGACATGGGACTCACACATCCCACACTGCATACCGTCGATTTTAATAGTAATCTGTATCATATTCTTTTCTCTTTTCTGTTTAATTTATTCCACATTCTTTAATGCCTGATCCATTGGGATCTTCTTAATTTTCCTATACTGCATTGCAGCCACAAAACCATAAACACCAAGCCCCATTGCTACCATTTCCGGATAGATCACAGGATCCAGATACAATGTCAGCCACCCACTGAAATCCATCATGATCACCTTATAAATGGCAGTCATGATCCAGGAAGCAGCTGCCAGACTGAGAATTATGGAAAATATGACCACCCAGGTAGTTGATGTAAGATACAGACTTATGATCTCTTTATTCTCATAACCCAGGATCTTTACCATGGATATGGATGCACTGTTTTTCTCTATGATCAGTTTTGTCAACAGATAGATCAGGATTGCAAAAAGTATAATTGCAAACATATTGACCAGGTAAAACATGCTTCCCATGGACACAGTCAGCTGTCTGGATACCTTAGTCAGATCATCCTCTGTAATGGTTGTGGCAATATACTGTTCATCAATATCTTTAATTTCTTCATTTGAGAAGTATCCGTTAAAATAATCCTCTGCCTTGTCAAAGGTATTCCTGTACTCCTGGATAGGCATGAACACTGCCAGAGCAGCCGGATAATCATAGGTTCCTGCCACCTGAAATGTATAAGTATCGTCTGCATAAGGCTCTTTTAATGTTAATTCATCCCCGATATGGATATTGTATTTTTCAGCCAATCCGTCAGACAGATATACCCCTTCATCCTTAAAATCAAGGTCTACATACTGGCTGTCGTCCTGGATACCGTATACGGTAATGCTCTCTCCATCACGATTCTTCGGCATGTTTTTCAAGGAATAAGCACAGAATTTCTCAGCTCCTTCTGTCTTCGTATCAAGAGACGGTATAAGCATTTTCTCCAGGATTCCCATCAATGTAAGCTTATTTTCTTCTGAATCTGCGTCCGCTTCTTCATCCTCTTCGTCCTCCGGTACATTTAACATGTACTGATACTTTGCGATCATGTTATCCATGATCTTCTTCTGATAATTTGACAGAAGCGGAGTCATCATCATACCAAACAGAAGCAGGATATTGGCAAACAGAATTCCAATAAATAAGGTAATATAGCCTGATTTATTCTGTAAGATAATGCGGATACGAAACCGGTTCATAAAACTGAATGCCGGCAGGCGTACTGCCTTTTTCTTTTTGGATCTGCTTAAATCCCTGCGGAGAAATTTAAGCGGGGAGAGAGTCAGCTTTCGGTAGATCAGCATAATATTGATCACCAGCATCAGCACAATAGGCACTACTGTAGTAAGCACAAATGCCTTTCCATTCCACCGTGTCACATAAGTAGGAAGGCTGTAGCTTCCGTAATACATATCTGCACAGATATCTTTTAAATAAGTATAGCCTAATATATTTCCGATCACAGCAGCTGCCAGTGTTACAAGAATAGGCAGTGCAATATAGTGCCTCAGCAGTTCTCCTCTGGTATATCCTGAAGCTCTTAAAGTACCGATCACAGAAGCCTCTTTTGTGATCGTATTATTAGTAGTGACAGCAAATACAAAGGCCATGATCACGATCAGGATATACAGAAGAACCTCCATCATGGTCTGGTCCCCCCCAATATCATCCCCTGCAAAATGGATCGCCTGATTGGAATACTGTGGGATATAGTCTGTAAGAGAAACATTTCTGGCAAGGACCTTCATAAAATCCTCAGACATATTTTTTTCTTCTGTTTCGTTCTTTGGAGCCTTATCATACTGCCAGGAATACCGGTAGCTGAGATGAGCAGTTCCCAGACTGTCAAAACCGGGATCTGTCATAATAGCAACCCCGAACTTTACAGCGTCAAACATCATATCGCTGTTATCAGAAAAAAGACAGCTGTAATCGGACAAGGCCACCAGCCCTGTGATCTTCATATCCTTATCAGCGATCTTCATGGAATCCCCAACAGACAAATGGTTATTATCCGCATACATACGGTCAATGGCGATCTCATCCTCTGCCTCTGGAAGCTCTCCTTTCATCACACAGATCAGATTCATGCCTGTCCGGTTCTTGTAAATTCTCATGGTTCCGTCTGTCTTCCCGTCAGAATCTGCGTCTGCATCTTCTTCCACAAAGAAGTTTTCTTCAATCCTGACTCCTTCCTTTTCCAGCCTTTCCAGTTGTGCCTGCGAAGCCTTTGAAGACAGTGTAAAATTACCATCTTCTATATTATATTTTTCAAAGCTTTCATCGTAGGCAGCTGACATGCTGGATCCAGCCACCAGAAATCCTGATACAAAGCCAATGGTCAGTGTCATAAAAAGAAAGATCACCAGGTATTTCCCCAGATCTGTCTTTAATTCTTTTGGAAGACGTTTCAATAATGGATTTTTCATCATTTCACCGCCTTACCAGTCAAGATCTTCCGCCGAGATCTTGGTTTCATTCACATAGTTTTTCCGGATCTGACCATCCCTCAGCTTGATCACACGGTCTGCCATATTCTTAATGGCATCATTATGTGTTACCATGATCACTGTATTGCCATATTTACGGTTCACCTCCTGGATCAGCTTCAGGATCTCCTTGGATGTATTATAATCCAAGGCACCGGTGGGCTCGTCACAAAGCAGGATATCCGGATTTTTTACAATAGCTCTTCCAATAGCAGTCCTTTGCTGCTGTCCACCGGAAAGCTGATTTGGCAGCTTGTGTCTGTGTTCATAAAGCCCCAGTGTTTTCAGAAGATCATCTATATCCAATGCCTTATCGCTTAAGTAGGCCCCTACCTCCACATTTTCCTTTACATTCAGGTTCGGGATCAGATTGTACATCTGAAACACATAACCCAGATGCTTTCTTCTGTATTTTGTAAGGGTCTTTTCATTCATATCTGCAGTCTTTTCGCCTTCAATAGAAATATACCCCTCATCTGCATCATCGATTCCACCGATGATATTCAACAGTGTTGACTTTCCTGATCCGGATGGCCCAAGCAACACACAGATTTCCCCTTTTGCAACAGAAAAATCAATTCCGCGAAGAACCTCTGTCCTGCTCTCTCCATCTCCATAGCTTTTTTTCAGATTATGTATTTCCAAAAACATAACTTCTTTTTCTTCCCTTTGGGAATCTCCTTCCTCCTTTTTTGTTAGTATCATCTAACTCCAATTATTCTACTGCTTTTCTCTCCAAAAGGAAATGGCACCAATTGAGTTATTTTTCTCAATTAGTGCCATTTTTCTTTAGAATTTATAAATCTGATCGGAATTATATCGGTTAGGGGAATTAGGTACACCCATTTTATTTCCCATGTTATCCCAGTATCCGCCATTGATCAGAACCCAACAATGAGTCATAGGCAGCTCAATCACATAAGGCTTGTATCCCAGTTCCTTTGCAAGTGCTGCAAATGCATTAGCGAACCCGTAGCAGTTGCCGCACATGGTATCCAGAAGGTCGTAGGCACAGTATTTTGGCCAGTTCTTCTGACTGGTAATAGGAAATTTATTTGACTGGAAACGGATCGTATTCAGGTAATACCAACACTGCCTTAGCTTTGTATTGGTTGAAGCAGAAGGCGTAGTCACTTTATTAATTACTTCCATACATTTGATCTTCAGCCTGGTATTAATATCATCCCTGGCATATCCGTTCCTGGTGAAACGGATCTCCCCAACCTTCCTGCCGGCTGCACATTTACCATTCCTGTAGGAATAATACAGTTTTCCCTTTACCACATTCCATCCGGTAACAGGGGTTCCTGAAGGCTTTACATAATAGTATGCGTTCTTTACCTTCATAATGGCATTACGCCTTGGTGCCAGAAGCTGACCCTTTTCGTTGAAAATATAGTAGGTACCCTTGATCTGTACAGATCCGGTTGCTGCATTGCCATTATTTCCAAAGTAATATTTCCGACCACGGATCTTCTTCCATACCCGGCGTACCTTCTGGCCTTTTACATAATAACAGTAATTCCTGCCTTCCCGAACCAAGCCTTGTTTTTTCTGAACTAAGACCGGTGCTGCTGTATCCGCCTCATTCTGAACAGTTCCTTCCTGGATCTGTGCCTGCGCCTGCAATGGCAGACCTGCAAAAAACCACACAGACGCTGTCGCCAGAAGCCACATTGCTGTCTTCTTCATGTTTACAGTGACTCTCATTGTAACAACTCCTTTTCCCCCAAAAGTATATCCGAATTAATTGTAAATACTTTTGTCCGAATAATCAAGGTGAAAAAACAGTTATAAAAAGATGTTGGGAGGGGCAAAAGTCCTCTTTATTTTATTTTGCCTGGACAAGAGCTGTCTTAACAGCATCCAGAATACCTTCTGATGAAAAAGTTGCCCCACTGACTGTATCGATTCCTTCCGCTTCCTGTTTTGCCAGGATCTGTGGGTAAATGCTTTCCCATGCATCACCAAAATATTCTATGGAATCACTGTTAGTCTGGTTTATAGCTGTGATCCTGCCTCCAGAAACCGTTACCGTTACTGTGACAATACCGCTGTATCCATAGGACTGTCCTGTATAGGTACCATCCTTATAGAGAACAGAAGGTGTAGGCGTAGTTTCCGCTCCTGGTGTAACCTCCGGATTTTCTGGCTCCGGGGCAGGCGTTGGCATCGGTGTTTCTGACGGTATTGGTGTGGCTGTAGGCGCTGGTACAGCTGTGGGTTCCGGATCATCCTGATCCGGCTGGGTAAGTGGAACGTCCTCCGGTACTGTTATCGGCTGTGAGGGAATCTCCACGCTTTTCCTTGCTTTACTAAGAGCTTCGTTTATTGCGCCCATGATTCCGGCGGAAGAATAGGTGGCTCCGCTTACTGCATCCACTCCCTCCAGAGACTGATTTGCCAGGATCTTGGGCTGGATACCCTCCCATGCCTTCTGGAAGAATCTTGGGGTATCCTTGTGACTGGAAGTGATCTGGGTGATCCTGCCATCTGCAATAGTAACCGTTACCGTAACGATCCCGTTAAAGCCCTGAGAGCTTCCCTGATATGTTCCGTCTTCATAACCGTCTGATGCTCCCTCATCAAGCCCGGACAGCATCTGTGACAGATTCTTTTTCATTTCCTTTTCACTTAGATGTTCTTCTTCCTGTGCGGCATCATCTGTACTGGAGCTGCTTTTCCCTGCTTTGGAAAGGGCATTCTGAACAGCAGAAATGATCCCGTTGGAAGAATAAGTGGCTCCGCTTACTGCATCCACATTTGGATTCTGAGCAGAAAGAATCTTACTGATCACGCCCTGCGCTTTGGAAAGATAGCTTCCTGTCTCTCCGGATGCACTTACAATATTCACAGCTGTGATCTTTCCTCCTGCAACTATAACCTGTACGGAAATCTGTCCTCCAAAGCCGGTGCCGCTTCCTGTATAGGTACCGTCCCGATAACCGTCTGACGGAACTGCTGTGGTAGGCGTATGGGTAGTTCCCATTCCGCCTCCAACTGCTGCCCCGGAAGAGGAAGAGGCCGGTCTTGTATGACTGGCCTTCTTAATACTATTCCTCTTATTACTTGTTTTGTCAGACCGGCTTTTTGTGCCTGTCTGACTTTTTGTACCTGTCTGGCTCTTTGTATTTTCCGTTTCAGAAACGGATTCCGTTTTCCAGATTGCCAACTGGGAAGCCTTCACGATCTGTGTCTGTGCAATTTCCTGCCCGGAAAGGACTTCATCGCCCTTTCCGGATACAAGAATGGCTGCTATTACAACCGCCGCTGGTGCAAGCTTTCCCCAATGGCTGTATTTTTTACTCATATTATTTTACTGTCACCTTAAATTTCTTAGATACACCATTGCATTTTACTGTAATGGTTGCTTTTCCTTTTTTTACGCCCTTTACAACACCCTTGGATGTAACGGTTGCGATCTTCTTATTGCTGGAAGTATATGTGAGCTTACCGGAAATATTTGTAGTTGCTTTGATAGAAGTTTTTCCTTTTACCTTGATCACTGCGGAAGACTTCTTCAGCTTCAGCTTCTCATTTACATAAACAGCTACCTTTGTTTTGTAATTTCCGCATTTCACAGTAATCACAGCTTTACCTGTTTTCTTCGCTGTAACTTTACCCTTGGAATTAACAGCAGCAACCTTTTTGTTGCTTGATTTATAAGTTACATTTCCGCTGATTCCGGTAAGTACCGGTACGATAGCTGCGGACTTTCTGGTCTTCAGGTTAAGTACAGCTTTCTTAACAGTAAGAGAAGGTTTCACTTCCGGTGCCGGTGTCTTTGTTGGCTCTACGGAAGGTGTTGGCGTTACGGTTGGTTCTGCAGAAGGCGTTGGTGTGGCAGTTGGCTGTGCCGGCACTGCAGTAGGGACAGGTGCCTTTACAAGTGCTGCGATTGCTGCATTTAAGTGCTGGATCCCTTCATTTAATACTGGTGCCTTAGGTTTTGCTTTTTTAAGTGCATCTTTCAGTTCGCCTAATTCTGTCTGCATAGCAGCCCAGGACTCTGCGGTATAGTCACTTTCTTTCAATGCTTCTGCTGCATTTACTGCAGATGTTGCGGATGCAATTTCCTCTTCTGTAGCATTGGCCATAGCCTTAACTATATTTTCCTCTGCTGCATTAACAATAACCTGTGTATCTGCATATCCAAGTGCATAAACGGTAATCACCCATTTTCCGGTTCCGTCTGTTCCTTCCGGAAGCTGGCAGCGAAGAGAATTTGTCAGTCCAAGCTGGATTCCGTTTGTTTTGTGCATCCAGTTATCTGCTGCGAATTTTGTTCCATAAGATGCGAGAACCGTTTCACCTGTGCCATAGTAATCCCAGCGTACTGCCTGCATATGTGCACCAAGATCACCATAATTGCCGGTAAGATCAACTCTTAAAAATTCTCCGTAGCTTCCATCTGCCGGTTTTACAGTTACGACCAGTCCATCCGCTGTCTTTAACGCCTGATCCTGAAGCCCGGACTCTGTACCTGCATTGTTTCTTGCACTGAATGCAAAGCTTCCGTTCTCCTGTAATACAGCTGTCTTTAAACCATTTGTATTCTCAGTAACAGTTGCAGTTGCTGTGTAAGCACTCAGTTTCTGTTCTCCGTAGCCGCCGCTCATGGCTGCGCCATTCTCTACGATCTTGCTTCCGTAAGCTGCTTTAAAAGCTTCCAGATCCTCATTGTTGACTTTTACAGGCACATATTTCAGCCCATATACATCATACTCTTTCAGGACATGTGAACCTTCAGCATCGGTGATAACGCCTCTTTTATAAGCAGCCGTGCTTCCATCTGTAAGGATCATAGTGCCGCCATCTGCGCTCCAGCTCTGAACCGGGAATGTTTTTCCGTCTGTTGTATAAATAACTGTAGTACACTGGAAGCTTCCTCTTTGAAGTCCGTGATTCACAGTAGCTCTTGTAACTGTATCAAATGCACCTTTGTCATGTTCATCCCTGTCGTCAGTCTCAGCATTTGCCTCTGTGCTTCCTGCCATGTATACGCCTTCGTTTGCCCAATACTCAGACCAGGTAAGGCCTACATACATATAGCTCCATTCATCTGATTCAGACCTTACGGCTGTAGTGGTAAGGTCAGCATAATCATCACTGGTCACCTTTACGGTGTACTCTTTGCCAGCCTGTGCCACCTTCTCATCTGCAAATGTTACTGCTGCAGATCCATCCTCACCGATTGTAACTGCTGTTTCCTCTGCCATGTAGGTCGTCTTGGAATTTCTTCCGGAACCTGTTACATAGTAAACAGAAACCTTTGGATTTTTAAATTTGTCCAGGCCTGTTACTTTGACAGTATTCTTGTTTTCAAAAGATGCTGTTACAGCCTGTTTCATAGCATCTGTAGCCTGTTTCTTTACATAGATTCCATTTGCAAAAGAGTATACATATCTTCCTTCTGGAATAATGTAAGTAATCTCTGTAATCGTTTCTCCCTGAAGACCTGCATCTTTGGAAAATGCCAGTTCATATGGCTGTACCCAGATTTCCTGCAAATGGCGAAGGCCTACTGTCTTGCCGCTCTTTGTTTTCAGGATCACACCCTGTACGTTGGCAGCTACCGCAAAATCTCCTTCTCTGGAATTGCGGAGATACTTTGTGCTTGTCTCATTGACCTTGATCACATAATCTCCCCAGCGTGAAGAGGTTTCCAGTGTTGCTGTTGCATCCGTTACCTTTGTCTGCGCAGCATCTGCTATCTGCCATTTTCCATATGAGCCGCTGGAGCTTAAGACTTTATACTGAACCACTTCATCTGAAGGACTTTCATTCAATACGATCCCTGCCGCTTTTGCATATACACCATCAGAGGGCAGTTCCCCTGCTGCTTCAAGGATCTTTGCCTCTACATAATCCTTATCCCCAACCTTAACACTTACATTTTTTACACCATTGATCTTATATCCATTTTCATCAGGTGTAGTTGCATCTGCATTTGCAAAAAGCTGATTCTTTTTCGTTGTTGCCGAAGTTACTGAATCATAAACCGTGGAGTCAAATGGCCCTGTTTTATAAAAATCTGTATAACTTAAAGTTGTCTTACCATAATAAAAACGCCATGAAAAATAAGTGTTGCTTTCATCTACTTTATAGTAAACGTTTGAATCACCAATCTTATTGTATCCTGTCGGAGCAGTGGAGCCATCTGCAACCTTTGTCCATGGATAGGTGTAACCGGCAACCTGAACCTCACCTCTATCAGCAACATCCTCTGCCTCTAAAGTATCGGTCTCTACAGTCTCTTCTTCAGATGTAAATAATGAATCCTCCTCAGAAGCTGCATCCTCTGTTACCTCTTCAGGCACATCTGCAGTGTCCTCCGGCACCTCTTCTACGCTGGCATCCGTTGGTGCTTCTTCTGCCAAAACATCCTCTGACACTTCTTCTGCGGAAACATCCTCTGTTTCTACAACGGTACCATCACCAAATGCATCTGCTGCCAGGATTGTGGTTGGCATGCTGGTTGCTGCCACTGCCAGGCTTAAGAAAACCGGTGCTGTTTTTTTCAATACATTCCACTTATGCATAACCTCTCTCCTCTCTGAGTTTATAATTTTTCATCTATAGATATCCCGTCCAAAAATGTTTTGGGAATCATCTATCATTTCTTTAATCGGTCTGTAATGCTTTTACTGTGTAGCTGTCCTTTAAAAGACGAAACCGTTCTTTCATCCCATCGGTCATAGTCACATGATGGTCTTCATCTACAAAAAGTGCTTCTGCATTGTATTTTTCCAGAAGTGACTGTGACTTTTCCCTGCCCAGTATAAAACAGGCTGTGGAAAGGCCGTCTGCTGCCACTGCATCATCACACACAACGGTTACAGAACACACACCGCTATTTGCAGGATATCCAGTTTCAGGATCCAGAATGTGATGATATCTGACCCCGTCTTCCATAAAATACTTTTCATAATCTCCGGATGTGGAAAGAAATTCTCCACCGTCAAGGGCAACTGCTCCCAGATAATCCCCTTCTGTTTCCCTTGGATCCGTGATAGCGATCTGCCATTTACTTCCATCTGGCTTTGTACCGTAAGTCAGCACGCTGCTGCCTCCAAGATTTACAAGTCCGGCCGTGATCTTTTGCTGCTTCTGCAGATAATCTGTAACCTCTGCACAGCCGATTCCTTTTCCAACTGCCCCAAGATCCAGAGTACAGCCTTCATCCAAAGTGATCTTGTTTCCCTCCAGATGAACTTTCTCATAACCGGTTAGTGCCAGAAGCTGTTTCAGTTCATCTTCATCCGGAATGTGAGGATTTTCGCCGCCAATATCCCACAAACGAATTACCTGTCCAAGAGTAGGATCCAATGCACCGTTACTGTTTTCACTTAACTGCATTACTTTCTCCAGATAAGAAGCCAGCTGATCCGGTACTTCCATGGTCTGCCCTTCACTTGCGTTGATCCTGGCGATCATAGAATCCTCCTGAGTCCAGGAAAGCCAATCGCTTTCTATCTTCCGAAGCAGGGTGCCAATCTCTCCGGTCACATCTTCCCCGGTGGTGTAAATACTTTCTGTAACTACCGTATCCATGGCAAGATCTGTTGCTGTATATAATTCAGGCTCTGCGGCATATGCAGCCTGACAGAGGGCGATTGTCCCGGCTGCACATACTGCCGCAAGCAAGAATTTCCCATATGGATTTGCTTTTCGGTTTATTTCTTTTTTATTTATTTCTTTTTTTATTTGTCTCTTTCTCATTTATTTCTTTCTCATTTGTTTCTGATCTATCTATTAGTATCATCTAACCGTGCTTAGTTAGTATAATATTGTATAGAAAAAAATGTCAATTCTTTTCAATCAGTCTTATCTAACTTTTTTTATCATTTAAAACGTAAATAAGTTTGTTCTAACCATTGGACATAGAATTACCCTCGACTCATGCTTTAGTTCCATGTCATCATAGTATTTTACAAATATTAACATCCCTTATGCATCGCCTGTATGGATGTTCTGCTTGGGACAAATAGCCTGGCAGGCATGACAGCAGATGCATTCCCCTGATCTGGACGTATCACCGTCAATATCCAGATGCGCAGGACATCTTTTTTTACAGGCTCCACATTTCTGGGGACAATTCGCCCTGTCTCTTTTCAGAAGTGCTCCGGGCACAATGGGAAGAATAGCAAAAACAGCTCCCATAGGACAAAAGAACTGGCAGAAGAACCGTTCCTGGGTACACATTCCTATCATGATCAGAACAAGAAGGAGGACTCCGACCTTATAAGACGCTCCCGGCAGTCTTCCTGCACGAAGCATGGAAAATACATCCCAGGGACTGGTACCCTGAAGCTTTCCGTATGTTCCGGTGGCACAGGCCAGCAAAATAGCTGCCAGGATCACATATTTGATCTTCTGCATAAAATAAACCGCTTTTTCCGGATAAGCCGGTTTCTTTTTCCTGTGCAGGACTTTGATCCAGAACCAGGAAAAGGTCTCATATAAAGCATCCCCAAGACTTCCAAAAGCACAGGCATAACCACAGAAATGACGCCCGAATAAAATCGTTGCAAGCACCAGGATCCCTGTGATATCAAGAAAAGAATTCCATTCTACCGGTGTTCCCTGCGAGATGGAATCGAAAATGGATCTGACTCCTGCAAATGCAGTAGAAAAAAGAGAAGGCGCCAGGATAAAGAACAAAAGCTGTATCCCGGCCCTGATCAGCCGGGTTTTTCTTATTCGCTTTTTCATTGATTTTCCGCCTTTCCCAGGGCATCCTCTACTGCCATCAAAATACCGGTAGAGCTGAAAGTAGCACCGGATACGGTATCTACATCTGTGCTCTGGGCTTCCAAGATACGGGGTCAATCACTGCTTTTCCCTGAGAAAGATACGCACTGTCTTCTTTCTCTGCACTGACTACCTGAATATCCGTTAAGGTATCATCCGCAATGGTGATCTGTACCTGGATATTGCCGCCAAATCCCTGACCATCTCCTGTATAAGTTCCATCCTTATATACCGGATCTGCTGTGTCTGTGCTGGTTGCAGTTTCTGTGTTGTCTGCATTTTCTGTGCTGTCTGCATTTTCTGTGCTGTCTGCATTTTCTGCGCTGTCTGCATTTTCTGCACTGTCTGTATTTTCTGTACTGTCTGCATTTTCTTCGCTTTTTGTCGTTTCTGTTTTCTGCTTTTCGCTTTCTGCCTTTGCCTTCTCCTGTACATCAAAGTTTTCCTGAAGTGCTGTAAGGATTTCCTGCTGCTGCTTTTCCAGTGCATCTACCCGCTTGGTCAGCTCCTCATTCTGTGTCTGATATTCCTTTTCCTGGGTTCTTGAATTATAAAAAAGGACTGCACCAATGATCACCACCAGGCAAAGAACCCGCATATAGAAATTTTGATTTTTCATAAATCTGTTTGCTCCTTTTGCTATTTACCTATTATGTTTCCAACTTGTGAATTGTATCATCTTTCATTTTATATGTCCATAACTTTTGTTACATATGTCTAATTTATATTTTTGTATTCTAACTTTTCATTGCATTTTCTTTTTGACCATGTTATGATTCTCTTTGTATGAAAGGAAGCAATCTATGAAACAAAAAACAGCCTATCTGGGGCTTTTTACAGCTGTAGCCATTATCTTTGGCTACGTAGAAACACTGATCCCGGTTTTCGCCGGGATCCCGGGCATTAAGCTTGGTCTGGCCAATTTAAGTGTTCTTTTTATTCTGGAAAGATACTCATTAAAAGAAGCAACCTTGGTATCTGCAGTGCGGATCCTGGTGATCGGCTTTCTTTTTGGCAATATGTTCAGCATTCTTTATAGCCTGTCCGGTGCAGCCCTCAGTCTTATCGTCATGACACTTATGAAAAAATTCTCAGATTTTTCCATTCCAGTCATCAGCGTAGCAGGAGGCGTCACCCACAATGTGGGACAGCTGCTTGTAGCCATGGTCATTGTGGAAAATACCAGCCTTTTGTATTATGCACCTGCACTTCTGGTGTCTGGTGTGATCACAGGCCTGCTGATCGGATGGCTCACAGATGAAGTACAAAAAAGAGTCCCCGTCTCTTATTCATAATCTGCTCTACGCAGACTGCCGCATATCATCTGCTGGCTACATAGTTCACCAGCATTTACAAACGGCCATGAAAATAGTATCCTATAAGCATCAAAACAGGTGGCAGCTTCGCTACACATTACAAGGAGAATTTCATGGATAAATTATTTATAGTAATCCCGGCTTATAATGAAGAAACCAACATTCGGCGTACCATTGATGAATGGTATCCGATTGTAGAAAAATATAACGGCGATGGACAGTCCAGACTGGTGATCATCAATGACGGCAGTAAAGACAATACCTACCAGATCCTGTGTGATTGCGCCAAGACACGCCCGCTTCTCACCCCTCTTACCAAGCCTAACGGCGGACATGGTCCTACTTTGCTTTACGGATACGATTACGCCATCAAAAATGGGGCTGATTTTATCTTCCAGACAGATTCTGACGGCCAGACCAACCCGGAGGAATTCCATCAGTTTTGGGCAGCTCGTAACAGCTATGATGCAGTGATCGGCCAGCGCAGTGTACGAGGCGACGGCAAATCCAGGAAATTTGTGGAAAATATTGTTTGTTTACTTCTTCGGATGATCTTTGGTATCCGTGTTTCTGATGCCAATGCTCCTTTTCGTCTTATGAAAGCAAACCAGACCGCAGAATTCATCAAAAAGATGCCTGCTGATTTCAATCTTCCCAATATCATGCTTACCACTTATTTTGTATACTACAAAAAGCATGTGAAATTTATTGAAATTTCCTTTAAACCAAGACAGGGTGGTACTAATTCCATCAACATTAAAAAGATTGTGAAAATTGGCTGGAAGGCTCTTGGGGATTTCCGGCAATTAAAAAAAGAGCTGTGATTCGCTCTTATTTGTTGAAATAATATAACGAGGCCGCAAATCGTGGCCTCGTTGTTTTGTCTGGTTTTATTTGCAAATATCAGCCACCACCTGGTTGATCAGCTTGCCGTCTGCTTTTCCTTTCAGATCACCCATTACAGTTTTCATGATCTGGCCTTTATTCTTTGTTGCAAGAAGATCAGCAAATTTCTCTTCCAGATATGCACGGATCTCCTCTGCTCCCATCTGCTGCGGTGCGTATTTGGCGATCACATCATATCTTGCCTGATACTCTGCATGCAGGTCTTCTCTGCTTTCTGGACAGGTATCCAGCTGTTCTTTTACTGTTTTTAATTCCTTAAGAATCACCTGGTCTACCATACTCTCCGGAACATCCTCCCTGCATCCTGCATCAATAGCAGCTTTTTTAACAGCGGAAACCAGAGATGATACCGCATCCTTTGTTGTTTTATCTTTTGCTTTCATGGCTGCAACCATGTCTTTTCTTAAACCTTCAAGAGTCATCCTCAAAATTCCTCCTTTATTCTTTTCTGAAGATATCATAGCACTTTCCGAATTGCTTGTAAAACACAAAATGATTACTCAAAAATACCTGAGGACCATCTCCAACAGTAGTAACAATAAAAAGATCAGACACGTATCCAGAAGAACAATCCCAAGGTAATGAACGCTCCGCTTTTTACTGCCGCATAGGGGCATCAGCTTCTGGATTCCAAGGTAATTTCCGCCTACAAAAACCAATACAAGAGCACAAAGCAGAAAGCAAATCCGATTGATCCAAAGTGACGCCCCATAAGTCTTTTCCACAGTAATCCCCATAGATACACTAAGCAGCACAAAATAGCCTGCAAATGCCAGAAAATTCTTCCACAATACAGGTGTGCGGAATCCCGGCGGGCAGTATTTTCTCCACTGAGTTTCCTTCTGTTCCTGGCTTTTGCCATCACTGTAAGTGAAATCCTTAGTATTCCCCAAAGTACCAGCAAGTTCCTGTACGGATTGATAACGATCCTCTGGGTTCATCTGGGTACACCGCTGGATCACCTTTTCGTAAATCTCCGGAACCTTTTCATATACACGGATCCGTCCTGTCAGTTCCCTGATCAACACCCCCATCCCGTAAATATCCGTAAGCGGGGATGAGCTTCCAAAACCATACTGCTCCGGAGCCGCAAAGCCTTTTGTCCCAATCAGCATGGTGTCCTCTGCTTTTCCCGGAGTATAACTTTTCGCAGCATTAAAATCAATCAGCACTACCCGGTCTTCTGGTGTTATAATGATGTTAGAAGGCTTTATATCTCTATGGATCATCGGAGGCTCCTGCTGATGCAGACTGTTCAGGATCCTGCACAGTTCTCCTGTATATCGACGGATATCCTTTTCCGTTAATCTGCAGGTATCTATTTTTTCTTGAAGGGTATCTCCTGAAATATATTCCTCAATAAGGACCGCCTGTCCTTCCCCTTCCAAAAACTCCCTGATTCTTGGAACCCCTTCCAAATTAAGCTGCTGCAAACGTCGGTAAACTTCACCGTTGTAAACGGTCAGAAGCTTTTTTACATATATCTTCTTCGTTTCACGATGCTGAACGACTGAAATATGATGTTCTTCATTCAAAACTGCAATTTCCTGATAATAAGAAAGAACTAGCTGATTTTCCAGATTCATAAGCTTATCATTCCTTTTCTTCTTACAACGTACTATGATTTTATCACAAGGAGGTTTCTATGTGCACAAAAAATACCAGAGAACTAGAGGAGATTTTAGAAAACACCCATACCGGAACATATGACCAGTACTGCCGTACCTATGAGGACAGTCTGCTTCCTTCCCTCAATCCTTTTGGTGTTTATCTGAAAGAATGTCTGAAAAATAATCATATCACTCAGCAGCAGACATTTCTCCAGGCACAAATTCCTGAAGGATACGGGTATAAACTGTTATCCGGTGAAAAAAAGACCCGGCAAAGAGATGTGATCCTGAGGATCTGCTATGCCGGAAAGCTTACGCTTGCTCAGACACAACAGGCTTTGAAAAAATATGAAATGCCGCAGCTTTACGCCAAAATTCCACGGGATGCACTGCTGATGATCTGTTTTAATGACCGTCCCGGCAGTATCATTCAGGTTAATGAACAGCTTTGCCGCTACCAGTTTGAACCACTTAAATCCAGTGGCATGCAAAGTGAATCTGTATAGAACATACTTATAATTTTTCATACTTTTTCATAAATGTTCAGCACTTTCACAGTACAGTTTTTTCGTAATTTCCCACCCCTAGAGGGAGAATCATAACCCTAATAATATGCTATACTTTTATGCAAAACGAGGGGGAAATACATATGAACAATGAAAAAACCAAGAAATGCAAATATTGTAAATCAGAAATTCCTGCTGATGCCAGGATTTGTCCGCAGTGTCGTAAAAAGGTGAAGGGTGGAAAGCTGAAATGGATCTTTCTGCTGCTTGTGATCCTTATGATTGTAGGTGCTGCTTCCGGAGGTAAAAAGGAGTCTTCCAAAGGTTCAAGATCAGCAGGCTCCTTTGGCGAAAAAACAACAGTGACGCCTATCACTTACTTATCTATATCCGTAGATGATATGGTAGCTGAACTAGAAGACAACGCACTGAATGCATCGGATCATTACAAGGACACTTATCTGGAAATCACAGGGAAACTGTCCAATATTGATTCTTCCGGTAAGTATATTAATCTTGACCCTGTAAATTCTGACTTTTCCATTTACGGTGTGCAATGTTATATTTCAGATGATGCACAGCGCAATGCTATTTCCAATATGAAAAAAGGCGATACTGTTACCCTGAAAGGACAATGCACCGATGTTGGAGAAGTTCTCGGGTACTCCCTGGATATCGACGAAATTGAGTAGTCAGACCCGCAAAAAGGCTGTGAACTGCCACCTCTCAGGCAGCTCACAGCCTTTTTTGAACTCTAAAATACCGGAGACTATATCAAATGTGAATTTATCTCTCTTTTTGTAAACTGAGTACTGGAGACTATATAAATGTAAGTTGGTCTTTCTCATTGGGTATAACAATCATACCGAATTGCTTTTCCATTCAATGTATACGAAGGTTTCCTGCCTGCAAGAAATTCACTTTTCAGCGGTCTTTTTACAATGATCTTCTCCGGGTCTGCCTGAATCGCTGCATCAAAAAGATCCGTTTCTGCTGAGCATGGAGGTTCCAGTTTCTGGATCAGCTGAAGCTTTTTATTGATCAGGCTTGATTTCTGCCTGGCTGGGAACATAGGATCCAGATAGATCACATCTACAGGATCCAGTAATTTTCTCATGCATTCCACACTGTTGCCCTCTACCAGCTTCATCCTGGCAGCAATCTCCTTCAATACAGGATGCTTTCGTGCACGACGAAGTGCGTCTTTTAGAAGTACGGCAATCACAGGATTCTGCTCATACAAAGTCACTTCATATCCCTGTGCAGCCAGAAGGAACGCATCCTCACCCATACCAGCTGTTGCATCGATGGCTTTTCGCCCCTCTTTGTCAGATTTTGCTGCGCGCACCAGCATTTCATGCTGAAGCCTTCCGTTGGTCACACGGTGAAGCATGTTTTCAAAATCCCCCTGATATACAAGTCCATATCCTGTAAGGGAAACGCCTTTTGCATGAAACAACACGGTCAAACCGTTTCCAGGATGACTGGCAATGCTGCTACCAGTCTTTCTGGCAAACGACTCTGCCTGGTCACGCTGACCGCCTTTTTCAACACATATTACAAACTTATTATCATTCATACAATCTTATCACTTTCAGGAATTTCCGGTCAAATACATGTGGAACGCATTATGATACGGCCTATATAGCAACAGGATTCTTATCTCTCACCCTTTATAAAAACGGGAGTCTTCTCGGCTGAGATAAAACAATCGTCTGTATTCTTCTTCCACCTCTTCAAACGGCCGCACAGTATAATCCAGCTTAATATGGATTTCCGGCGGATCCCCAGGTTGTTTTTCATTCAGCAGTTCTTCCAGATCATACCAGAGCATAGCATTATCAATTGTCTTCACTGCTTCCCACTCTGTTTCTGTCAGATCAGAATTAAGAAATTTCTTAAAAATCATGCTTAAAAGCTTATCTTCCTGCTCCTGATATGCTTCCAGTTCTTTCTTAAAGGGCCGTGGTACATCAGACATATAGCATTCGCTTGCATCATGTAAAAGACATGCCAGTATGATCTTATTTGAAAATCCTCTGGCACGTGCTTCCTTTGCACAACATATGCTGTGCTCTGCCACTGACCAAAAGGAATGTACATGACCATTTCCCCGGCATATCATAGGCAGCGCATGGGCAATATCTTCCATACAGATTGCCGAAGGATCCGGATCTGTAGGATAGAAATGTTTCCCGGTAAAAGTTGTAATATAATCGCCCATTATTTCACAACTTTCAATTCATATTGTCTGGTACCCAGTCCCACCTTCTCAGCCTGATCTAATGTTGCCTTCCACTCAATATTGGGATTGGAATCTTTGAAATGATCATGATGACAATGCCAGCCCGGCTCTGCTAGATGCTCTCCCAGCTGACTGTTCCTGATAGGAGTTTCTTTCAGACATGCATCTGCACATGCCTGATCCAGGGCTACAGGGTCAAAGCTTGCAAACATTCCTACATCTGGAAGGATTGGAGCGTCATTCTCCCCATGGCAATCACAGTTGGGACTGATATCCTGTACCAGCGAAACGTGAAAACAAGGACGTCCATAACAGACAGCCTGTGCGTACTCTGCCATTTTACGATCCAGAAGTTCATTTGCACAGCTATTCGGATTGTATACTGCATCATAGCTGCAGGCTCCAATACAGCGGCCACAGCCTTTGCATTTATCATAATCGATCACAGCCTTTTTATTAACATATGTAATGGCATCGCTTCCGCACTCCTTTGAACAGCGTTTGCAGCCACGACAGGCTTCTGCGTTGATGGCCGGCTTCCCGCTGGCATGCTGTTGCATCTTTCCTGCACGGCTTCCACAGCCCATTCCAATATTCTTCATGGTTCCACCAAAACCGGTAGCTTCATGTCCTTTAAAATGGGTAAGACTAATAAAAATATCTGCATCCATAATAGCACGTCCGATTCTTGCGGTCTTGCAATATTCTCCGTTTACCACAGGTACTTCGATTTCATCCGTACCTCTTAAGCCATCTCCGATCAGGATCTGACATCCGGTAGTAATGGGATTAAATCCATTAATATTAGCACAGTCCAGATGTTCCAGTGCATTTTTCCTGCTTCCCGGATAAAGCGTGTTGCAGTCTGTAAGGAATGGCATTCCTCCCTGCTCCTTACACAGATCCGCCACTACCTTTGCGTAGTTTGGACGAAGAAAGGCCATATTGCCCAGTTCTCCAAAATGCATTTTGATTGCCACAAATTTTCCATCCATGTCAATGTCTTTAATTCCTGCTGCAATGCAAAGCTTTCTCAGCTTATCTAACTGGCTGGTTCCCACTTTGCAACGAAAATCCGTAAAATAAACAGTTGATTTTTCCATAATATACAAACCTCCTGAAAAGAATATTCCAGACATATGATCACACAAACATCCCATATCTTCCACATAGTGATCATATTCTCTACTAAATAGCATACCAAAAGTATGTTTGAAGTCAAGTTTTTTCACGAAATTGAATTGTGTAAAATATGAATTGTCCCCGATAGCAATGACTCAAACTATGAGAAACACGCTCCGCGAGTTTCTCAAGTTATCGCGGCAGTCGCCAAGGTCTCGTGCAAGCACGGACTTTGGCTCGTTGCTCGCGTAAAAAAAGGACAGAGCTTCATGCTCTGTCCCTTTCTTTTATCAGCGTGCGTTAGAGGATTCGAACCCCCGGCCTTTTGGTCCGTAGCCAAACGCTCTATCCAGCTGAGCTAAACGCACATCTTTTGCGAACTTGTTTCGCAACACTGAATATATTAGCGTATACGGACATTTTTGTCAAGCCTTTTTTATATTTTTTTATCGCATTTTTTCACATTGCTTTACAGCACTTTTTAACACTGCTTTACCGCGCTTTTATTTCTCAAGGCTCCCACTAAATATAAAGCCGGAAGAATCAGCATATTCACCAGGTGCAGTCTTCCTGCCGGTTACAAATAAATTCCTCATAGCCAGCTCTCCCAAGCTTTAGGCATCAAGCAAAAAAGCTTTATATGCTTTCTTAGCCTCATATACATCTGCCTTACTTGTAGCTTCCCATGGAGCATGCATGCTCAATACAGCCACTCCGCTGTCAATTACTTCCATCTCATAAAGAGCTGCAATATAAGCGATGGTTCCGCCGCCACCAAAATCTACTTTTCCAAGCTCTGCTGTCTGGAATGCAACGTTGTGGTCATCAAAAATCTTGCGCACTCTTGCCACATATTCTGCGTTTGCATCATTAGAACCGGACTTTCCTCTTGCTCCTGTAAATTTGTTCAATACGATTCCTCTTCCCAGATATGCGGAATTCTTTTTTTCAAAAGCCTCTGCATATGCCGGATCATATCCTGCACTTACATCAGATGAAAGCATGCTGGATCTGGAAAGTGCCCGTCTTACCTTCAACTCGCTGTACTGTCCAAGTGCTTCCATAAGCTCTGCCACACTGTTTTCAAAGAATCTGGACTGCATACCTGTAGCACCCACACTTCCGATCTCTTCCTTGTCTACCAGCAGGCAGCAATGGGTACGCACCGGTGTGTCCTCAAGCTCCAGCTGTGCCAGCAGGGAAGTATATGCACAAACTCTGTCATCCTGCCCGTAGGCAATGATCATGCTGCGATCAAGTCCACCTTCTCTTGCTTTTCCTGCCGGAACGATCTCCAGTTCTGCAGAAAGAAAATCTTCCTCATCAATCCCATATTTTTCATTGAGAAGCTTCAGCACATTCTCTTTTACAGCTTCTTTCTTCTTGTCATCTGGCAGATCCTTCAACGGTTTGGTGCCGATCAGGATATCAAGATTCTCCCCTTCGATCACTTCTGCAGCTGTCTTCTGAAGCTGCTTTGCGGAAAGGTGGATCAGCAGATCTGTAATATAAAGCACAGGATCTGACTCATCCTCACCAATCTTTACGTCAACAACTGTACCGTCTTTTCTTACGACTACACCATGCATTGCCAAAGGCAGGGCTACCCACTGGTATTTCTTTACTCCGCCATAATAATGTGTGTCAAGATAAGCCAGGTCTGTGTCCTCATACAAAGGATTCTGTTTGATATCCAGCCTTGGAGAATCAATGTGTGCGCAAAGGATATTCATACCTTTTTCCAAAGGCTCCTGGCCGATATGATAAAGGGCAATGATCTTTTTCATGCCAACTGTGTATACTTTGTCCCCTGCTTTTACAGATCCTCCCTCTGCCAGTTTTTTCTCAAGAGACTCATATCCTGCTGCCTCAGCTTCACGGATGATCTGTGTAACACATTCTCTCTCGGTCTTGCCTTGATCCAGGAAATAACGATATTTCGCTGCTGTTTCCTCCAGTTCTTTTTCTTCTGCTTCTGTATAAGCAAGCCATGCATTTCTACGTTCCATATTTTTGTTCCGCCTTTCTTTTTTTACCGTACAAATCTTTATTTATTATAAACCAATATCCGTTTTTTTTCCACTGAATTATGTCAGTATGATAAAACACCTATCTCTGAACAAATCCTTTTTTATTTAATACAGTTGTGATACAGTAATCATAAGAACCCAGGATCAAAAGATCAAAAGGAGGAAATATTATGCAATCAGCGGCTCAACTCCAGGAACTTCTTCGTTCCATTAACCGAAAAAGCTATCCTGCTTATAAATCAACAAAAGGAACTTATCAATTTAAAAACTATATCCTGTCCATCGACCATGTACAAGGCGATCCATTCGCCTCTCCCTCTCACGTAAGCATCCGGATCCGCCACACAGACAGCCGTATTCCTGCAGAATATTATCAGGATACCCTTACCAAAATTACTCTTGCAGACTTCCTTACCAGACAGTTTGAGCGCCAGGTCAGCCAATATACCTTCCGTGCAAAAGGCTCCGGAAAAAGCGGCCTGATCCTTGTTACGCACTGTGGACAGGAGGTTCTTTCCCGCACTGCCTGTCAGATTACAGATCAGGAGATTGTGGTTCGTTTTTTCATTGGCTTTCCGGCAAACGGCCGTACAATCAATTCAGCAGAGCTTGAAAAAATACTCTTTGAATTCCTGCCGGTATGCGTTCAGAAATCCTTTTTTTACAGAAACCTTAACAGCAAAGAGCTGGAAAAACATATCCATACAGCCCAGGATCAGGAATATATCCGCCAGCAGCTTCCAGTCCGCCACTTATGTGCTTTTGTTGCTGACAATGCCATTCTTCCCCGAGAAAGTGGAATTTCATCAAAACCAATGAAGAATTGTGTGCCTTTTGCTTCTCCGGAAAGTCTTCGCATTACCATGGCTCTTCCTCATCACGGAACCATCACAGGCATGGGTATTCCCTGGGGCATTACCTTGATCGTGGGCGGTGGATACCATGGCAAATCCACGCTTCTAAATGCGCTGGAGCTAGGAGTCTATAATCATATTCCAGGGGATGGCCGTGAATATGTGATCACAGATATCTCCGCACAAAAACTCCGTTCCGAAGACGGTCGTTTTATAAAAGATGTGGATATTTCCATGTTCATCAATGATCTTCCCAATAAAAAAGACACCCGCAATTTCTGTACTGAGGATGCCAGTGGCAGCACCTCCCAGGCTGCTGCCATTATTGAGGGTATACAGTCTGGCAGCCGCTTATTCCTTCTGGATGAAGATACTTCTGCTACTAATTTTATGGTTCGAGATGCTTTTATGCAAAAAGTGATCCTTAGAGAAAAGGAGCCAATCACCCCGTTTTTGGAACGTGCTGTGGACCTTTATACCAAAGCTGGGATTTCCACTATTCTTGTTGCAGGAAGCTCCGGTGCTTTTTTCCACATTGCAGATACAGTTATCCAGATGGACAACTATATTCCGGTGGATATCACCGCCAAAGTCAAAAAGCTTTGCCGGGATTTTCCTCTTCCTGCTTCGGACACACCAGCCTTTGTACTGCCACAGAATCATCGGATTATGACGAAAACCCCCACTGCAAAAACACACAAAGATTATTATGGAAACACCAGAAATCAGCCTGAACGGCTGAAAGTCAAAAATCACGGATGTGACGGATTTTCCCTTGGCAAACAGGAAATAGACCTGCGTTATATTGAACAGCTGATCGACAGTGAGCAAACCGCCTCTCTTGGTCTGCTTCTAAAATATGCAGCAGAACATTTGATAGATGGTAAACGGACAATTGATGAGATTATTGCTTTCCTTGCTTCCCATCTGGAAAAAGAAGGACTTGCGTTCTTCTTTGACGGCTATACCTCTTGTGGCTATGCCATCCCCAGGATCCAGGAAATCTACTCCTGCTTTAACCGCTGCCGCAGACCCTGAGTTTCATACAAACTGATATATCAGCTGGGAGATGGCTCCCACCTCTATAGGGTGGTGAGCAACAAGTTGATATCAGTGATGGGAGTCAATCCCCCAGCTGATACAGCCTCCGGCAGGATTGCAGAGGTGCGCAGGAGAAGTATGTCATGCAATTGCATGACGCGCACCTCGCAGCAAGAATGCCGAGGCATTCTTGAATCAGCATATACAAAACCACCACCCTATAACTGTTCTTGTATATAAGGTGGTGGTTTATGTTTTTGTTTTACATTTTTCTAGGGAAAGGAAAGAGTTTGTCTTAAGAGTTCTTTCTCTTAAGATGTATATATCATACAATACAAATGTGAGAAAACTTTGTCCTATTTCTAATAAATCTATAAAATTTATAAAAAAACTGGTAGCAATTATAAACATGCCACCCCCATTGCAAACACCAGATTATATCCAGTAACCTTAGTATTGAATGTTTTTCCTGTCCAAATACTTCTTTACCTCAGCAATGATAAGTTCTGCAGCTGCATACTGTTCTTCAGCATCTGTAGAGGACGCAATATAAAAATCGTCATAATCACTAGTTTCACGTTCTTGTTTTAATCTTCCCAGTTTTTTTCCAATCTCTCTTGGAAAAATATCTGTTGCAACATATGTCTTATTAAAATGTGCAACAGCATCTTTATGTCTCTTAAAATCTATCTCTTCTAAAGCCAACACCGCCTTCACCGCATAAAAGGCAGCATAATAGCTACGGTTTATTGAATCCTTATAATGCTGGCTTTCCAGACATAATGCAGATACACCCAACGTCTCAATTGCGCTTCTCATGCGATATATACACAAATCTATTTTCTTTTCACTCACTAACTACTATCCCCTCATCCCTCACGTTTCGATAAAAAGGTAACGTATCTACCCAATATTCATACTGTTCTTCATTTTTGATAACTGGAGATATTTCAATCCCTGTGTTCATCTCTACCTCAAAAGCAAGATCATAAATATCGTTTTTAACAGTCCGAATTTCTTCATCAGTCATTTTTACCAGTATCATAATATCTACGTCAGAATTATCTCGATAATCGCCTCTGGCGTACGAACCATATACAATAACCTTTGTCAGTTTTTCTCCCAGCAAACGCTTCACTTCCCGTGAAAAATTATATATAATGCTGCTTACATTTTCCGGCATACAATCACTTCCTTCATCAGACATTCATGTTCCTTATATATTGCCATAAGAATTCCTATGATTCCCATAATTCTAAGTCCATCTGCACTGATACATTTCTTACTTTTGCTTCATCCATCAGCAGTAAATCCTCTTTTAATTCATCCGTGAAAACGATTGCTTCACTCGCTCCCCTGGTCAAGACCAGTTGCTCTCTTCAACAGCTTACTCCTTTTTTATATTATAGCTAATATCCTCCCTTTCTACAACTGCAACATTGAAAAAGGGAGTTTCAAACGTTTCAGTCATTATAGTTTTACTCTTTCTTAATATACATTTCCATATATTTATTTTCATCAACTAATGTATAATTCTTTTTTAAGTAGGTTTTTATCTGTGTATCATACTTGGACGTTTGAAAAATCTTTTTTTTCTTATAATCCCTATACTTGATCACTACGATCTCGTTTCTGCCGCTTAATATGGATTCTGCCTGACTGTCAATGGGTTCCGGAAATTTACTATAACTGATGGATGGAATGTAAAAATATTTTTCCTGGGGAATAACACCAAAACTATTATAAATAACTGCATTATTATTCACAGCCAATACGGCTTTTTTATTACTGTACTTTTGTTTATACAGTGTGGAAAATTCATTCACAGGTTGTGCATATCGCTGCATTTGCGTGTAGGAGTAAGAATGCAGCTTAGATGGATAACTGACCATTAGCGTCAACAGCAATATTAGCGGGATTGCTGCACATTGCAGCTTTTTGGAAAATACTTTTGAAAATATCCTGGAAGCAGCAAATATGACCGGCAGAAGAAAAGGAACAAAATATTCATAATAATGTCCGTAATTTCTTCCGGAAAGGGCAACCGAATACAGTGAAATTAATAAGCAGGCTGTATATAATACCTTGAATTTCAATATATATCCGGAAAAAATAACCAAGCATAAAGAAATCATGGACAGGTAAACCACCCAGGATGTCTTTACAGATGTAAATAGTGAAAGAATCCGGAATTTTCCACTATCGGCATATGCCAGATTAAACAAAATAGACTGTTGAAACATATCTTTTAAGCTATGGGTGTACGCTCCATAAAGAAGCATTGGGCTAAACCCAAGAATCAAGCCAAGCATCCCGGATAAAATATTAGCCCTCGCATTCTTAAACTTACGGTTCGCAAACAGTCCCCATAGTATTAGGACAGCAATGGGAACCCACATAGCTGCAAGATTCGCACGCAGACCCAGCATAACAGCCACACAGACACCGTGAATCAGCATATATACTGGAGGATGTTTAGTTTCATGGCTTAAATAATACTTTACAACAAAATAGATGGAAATGAGCTGAAAAGTCACCCCATATGTTTCCATGCTGATATGTAATGAAATTAAAAAGGAAAAACAGCATAAAGCTCATCGTCAGATTGATCCTCAACAGATCATCATTGATCAGCATGACAATTATGTAAATCAGATACACATTTGCCAGCATAAACAAACATTCTATTACAAAGAGCCCGACTGTATTGTTGGGACTGATCAGCGCTCCAAGACAGTTAAAAAAATAAATATACCAGCCCTTATGGTCAAACAAATCTCTGTAAGGAACTTTTCCATCAGCCATAGCACGCCCCATTGTATAAAAGACGGAACTGTCTACGTCCATATATTTCAAAAACGGAGAGGAACCAGCTAAAAAAACATAATACCAATCGTTACCGGTATCCAAAAAAGCAGCCTTTTACAGCCAGTATTTGAACGTGAAATTACATTATCCAAATTATCTGCCTCCTTCAGCAAAATATTAATTACATATCATTCTGGTACTTGATATTCGCCAACTTTTTTCTGCATTCCCCCAGCATATAAAGCCTTGGTAAAAAAAAGTATAATTCCACTTGTCAGTGCCGTGTATCATCTTCAAACGTTTCACAAAAACGGACAGCAAAAGACGGTTCTTCATTACCGGCATACAGGTGGGAAATATCCCCCATATAGTTCATACGGAAAGCACCGATTCCCTTTTTACGCTCTTCAGAAATCAAAAGCGTTACAGCTGAAGGCAGCACGCAGGTGTTATGCCATAGAATCATAGGTGATACTCCCAACAAATGGCTTAAAAGGACGCATTCCAATCCAAAATGACAGAAAAGGACTACCAGGTCGTGATTTGCTTTTACCACCCGATAAAAATGACCTTCTCTTTTATAACCATATCCTTCCATAAACTGATCAAATTTCTGGATGACCTGATCATATTTCTCCTTTACCCCATATTTCTGCATATATTCATTTTCAAGCCATTGGTCATAATGGAAAAAGCGTTCGTCAGCCATCCAATCCTGAGGCAGCCAGTCCCAGGTCACTGTATCTTTTTCCGGATAATTCGGTTTACGCATAGGTGCATCAAATTCATGCAGCCAGGGCAGCACTTTTGCCTGCCGCCCCATTTTCTTTAATGTAAAGGACGCCGTATCCTGTGCCCTTCCCAGTGGTGAAACATAAAAATCCTTTATATCCAGCTTGCTCAGTCTCTTTGCAAGCAATTCTGCTTCTCGCCATCCCTTCGGTGTCAGTGAATCTATGGAGTAATCCGGCTCTCCATGCCGCACGATCATTAATTTCATTTTCAAATTCCTTTCTGTATTCCATTACTCATTCTGTAGAATAAAATACCAAAAATCCTATGAAAACTCAAGACAGGAAGCAATCTTCCGTAACTGAACTGCTTACATTTTTATTCTCAATATGGTATGATAATAATATCAAAAGATGTGCAGCGATTACAAGGATGAGCTTATAATATTATGCCCAATCCTAAACCACTCATTTATCAGAAAGGAGCATGTGTATATGAAAAAGAAAATCCAACCAATCCTTTTAATGTCACTATTGTTTTTGTTCTCCATACTGATCATATCTGTTCCAGCTCAGGCTGCCGGTCCAGAAGCTACAACTGTTAAGTTCAAAACCTCTTATACAAATTCCAAAGAACGCATGATCGTAAGGGGGCTGGACGCAAATAAGCAAGCGGTCTGGAAATATGTTACAAAGAAATACACGGCTACAGAGCTTCCTAAAACCAAATGTATCATCCGCAAGGATAAGGTTTATATTTTTGATAATTCCAAAATCGTTGTCCTTAGAAAAAAAGACGGCAAAAAATTATGGACGGTAAAAAAAGTCAGTCCGGCAGGACATCTTTGCAAATTTGACAAAAATGGCAACCTGTATGTAACAGGCTACTATGATCAAACTGTTTACAAAGTATCTAAAAAGGGCAAGATTCTCTGGAAAACAAACATATCCAAAACCGGTAATTACTGGCCTTATAAAATAACCGTTTCCCGAAATAAGATAACCATTCTGTATGAATGCAGTCCTGATGATTATTCATCTGATAAAACACACAAAATTGTTTTTAATTCAAAAAATGGTAAAATCATAAAATATTCATAAGTTAACGATCATGAAATGAATCACAAAAACAGCGACAGAGCCTTGTCGCTGTTTTTGATGAATCCCATCAGTTCAATGATCAACTTACTGTTCTTTTTACTGTTCTTTTTACTGTTCTTTTTATTCTTCTTTTTCCATCTTTGGACTGGCATCAAAACAGTCGTCCGGTATTTTCGTCAGACTTTCCGGCATATCTACCTGCTCCAGATTCTCACAGAAAGAAGCAAACATGGATGGTAATTCCGTTATACCCTCACCCAATGTGATCTTTTTAATTTTTGAACCGGAAAACGTTCCGTAACCTTCAAAAACACATTCTTCTCCAAATACCGCTTCCTCAAATCCTGAACTGTTAAAGCAGCAGCTTCCTATTTTTGAACCCTTTCCTATGTGAATATATCCTCCGGCACCTGCGCCATCAAAAACTGAATCTGCAAGAAAATGATTCTTTAATGACAGATCCACATCTCTCAAGGCTGTACAGTTTCTAAATGCAGAGTTCTGAAGTTGCATGACTCGATTTCCAAAAACCACAGTTTCCAGACTGGTACAGCCCGAAAAAGCATACGGACCGATCCATGTCAGAGAATCCGGAAGTATTACTTTCTTCAGACTGGTACACCCCTCGAAAGCAGAGTCATCAATCGAGAGCATTCCAGCCGGACATTCAACGGAAGTAATCTTTGTATTGTCCTTAAATGCCACTGCCGCAACACCCTTCATGTCAGTACCATCGATACTGGAAGGTAAGACAAGATCTGTTTCTTCTCCCGTATAACCGCTTACCTTCACCCCATTATTCTTTTCATACCCTGTACCACTCTTCTGTCCCTTTTCAGGATTTTCAAGCAATTCCTGATCGATCTCCAGACTTTCCAATAATGTTTTCATTTCTTCTCTGTCCAGGAATTTCCAAAGCTCTTCTTCAGAGCAGTCAGGAATACTCACAAGTATCAACAAACTCTTCCGGTCAGTCAGGTTCTTATGCAGGGTTATGTGCGAATCCTGCTTATTGCATGCCACGTAATAATGACTGTCACCTACGTCTATTTCTTTTATGGCTCCGTCTGCTCTTGATTCTGCCTGTGCCTTTGCGTCTGGAGCTGAGATAGTCTGAATATTCAGGAGGCCCTCATAAGCACAATGGATCTTTCCACCTACAAAGAAATCGTCTAATTCTCTGCCCTGCCATCGAGTCGGCATTTTCACTGTAATTCCTTTGGAAGTTACTTCTTCATACTGGATTCCTTCCTGGAATTTGATTCCATTCAGTACCGTCTGTATCAGTTCATCTTCCATCACTGTATATATGTCATCAAAACGTTCCGTGGTTTTTACCTCAATCTGCAGGCCATCCCATGGTCCTATATAATGATCCTCATATTTGAGAATTGCAGCATACTCTCCTGTGCCCAGATATATTACGGTCTGATCTGGTCCGTTTTTAGATTCATCCAGATTGGAACTAAATACAATTGCATTCATACCGCAGATATTGGTTTCTTCGGTTTTGACCTGCTTTGCGCCTTCTTCCCGGTATTTCTGTGCAGATTCTATACTCAAAATACAATTAGAAATCTGCCCTGCTGTTATAGGCTCAATTGTCATCGTCCATTTCCCGTTTGGATCTGTAAATTCCAGTTGGCCTTCCTGCTCTATTGGTTCTTCCGCTTCATAGGGCAGAGTAATCGTAAGATTTCCTTCTGCATAATCATACTCTTTATACTCTGGAATCGGTGTAGGTGTCGCTGTCGGTGCTGGTGTGGCCGTTGGTTCTGGCGTCACTGTCGGTTCCGGTGCTTTTGTGGGTGCTGGTGTCTCTGTAGGGGCTGGTGCCTCTGTGGGTGCAGCCGCTTCTTTGGATTCTTCCTTCTCTCCACATGCACACAAAAGAAACATACACAAAAATACAGCCGTAAGCATTATTCTTTTTAAGCTTTTCACATCTATTCTCCTTTCCAAATCTTTCATAGTACAGCATTCTGCAAATAGCTGTACTAAATGATGTCGTCGGCAGGTGATATGTCTGTAAGCTACACAGTCTTTTACTCCCTTTTCAAACCTTATGTCATGGGGTGAGGCGCTGTCCGCAGTATTCACAATTGCTCAGACGGCCTTTTATGACCTGATTCTTCGCACCGCAGCTGGAACAGGTAACTGTAATATAAATCTTCTCATTCACACGTCGGTTTGGTGCAGTAATCAATATATAATCCCCTTCTCTGTCTATCTGGATATTCCGAATATATCCTCTGGCAATATATTTTTCCAGTTTTTTTACTGCACCTTTTCCCATCTCCTTCTCATACTTTTCAAATGAGAGCGTACTCTGCGCATAAGATTCAAACCAGCAGGCAATTTCACTGGCTTGTTTCTTCTTTCGTATTTTCTGAATTTCCCTGAAAGTAGGATACAGAAACAACAATCCCAGTAATATCTCTGTTGCTGCCATTCCCAATCGTCTTTCACCAATATACTTTTCTGAGGCGCCAATAGCACCCAGGGACAAAAGTATACATAAGCCACAAAGAACCCATTTTATTTTCCCCAGAACTCCTGCTTTTTTATTTTTTTCTGTCAAAAAATCACTCATGTCTGTTTCCTCTTTCTCTGGTTAATCAAATGCAATGATATATTGGTGAATCTTCTGTCTGTCCCTGCGAAATACCTTTATCAGCCTGCTCCCAGCAGAAGCCATGCGTCGCCTGTCGCATCATAGTAATAAACCACATTGTCTCCTACTGCATAATAATTTTCTTTTGTAAAATGATCCTCATGATCTGTTCCAAGTACAAATACCGGACAATTTCTTCCTTCAATGTATTCCTCTGTACCTGTATACCACAATGACATACCAAGCCCCAGATAGTAACGCACCTCGTCAGTTTGTGAAAGCACTTCCCGGGCAATATTTATATCCAATGATGAATCATCCTCCGAGTGATACTCCTCCCAATCATGATATATGGAAAAATCATAACAGTAAGCTTCTGTGGCAAGATGCCCATCCTTTAGTGATACCATAGGATGGTATTGCACACTCATATTCTGCTTCTGCACTGAAACCATCACATTGGAATGGATCTCACTCATATTGCATCGCAATATAATGATTTCGTCCTCCTGCCCTATATAATATGGGGCGTTCAGGTCATCCAGATATTCCCCGTCTTCCGTAATCTGAGTCGGATAAACACTGATCTTACAATCGCATCCCGGAACAATAGCATAAATTTCATATCCCCCTGCATCAACAACTGTCCCCTCCTGTAAGAAAGGATAAGCCGCTGCCACTTCTTCCATTTTAGTATATTCAAGTATATCTGACGCTTCTGCAGTTTCATAGGTATATCCAAGAAATGCCATTCCCACCTGACATTCATTTTCCCTGATGATATCCCTTAAAATTGCCAGATTCTCTTCTGCCCCAGGTATTTGGGCAGACACTTCTCTCACACATTTCCCATAAATACCAAAAGAAAGCAGTGCCGCACAAACACATACAACAACAGAAAATTTTTTCATGCTCGTATCTCCTTCCTGTCATAATATGTTTCTACATTCTGTGTGTTTTCATAACTGTTCTGTATCCTCACAGTTACGGATTTTCTATTTTAGTGTAGTCACAATCAATTTACTTTCCAGTGCAGCTGCTATCAGGTCTTCCTTGCAGCTATATCCTGCCTTGGCAATCATTTCCTGAAAATTCCATCTTACCCCAGAGGTGGAACATTCCATTTTCTTGGCAATCTCTGAATATGACATTCCATGAATATACAGGCGCAGCATCTCCAGCTGTCTTGGGCTGATATCTCCACTTGTGATCCAGTTAAGTTCCACCTTCGGCGTTACATCCGGAAATACACGCTCACCATTTAAAGTTCTGTAAATCACATTCCGTATTTCCTCTTCACCATGATCCTTATACCAAAGGCTGTCTGCACATCCGCTTTTGGCTCTTTCCAACACTTTGGGATCAATCAGGGAAGTAACAATCAAAACCTTTGTATGTGGATACTTTTCCCTGATCGTTTTGCCGGCACTTAATCCATCATGATTATGAAATGTCTGCACATCCATAAGCACAAGATCTATTGCCGAATAACCACAGATCTTTACAGCTTCACGGGCATCCGAAATCGTCTGGACATGTCGTAATTCCGAATCCTGCATAAGCATATATTCAAAATACTTCTGCATGATCTTCTGATCTTCTACTATCAGTACCCGTACCATCGAATCTCATCCTTTCTGTCATAGGCATTTTCAATACCAGGCAAAACTCAGGGGCAAAAGAAATCTGCATCATACATTTCTCTGATTCAACCGCTTTTCTCAGTGCTGACAAGCCACCGCCTTCTTCTGCATTTTGTTCAGGCGCATCTCCATCATTGGTGATCTGAATGTTGTATTCATCTGCGCATTTATCTATCTTCACAAAAACGATACTGCCATGGGCATGTCTGGCGCAGTTTGTCACACATTCACGAATTGCTCTGTCTGCCAGCAGCCTATATGCAGGATGCTGCGGAAAGCTTCCAATGATCTGAACGGAGATTCCAAGCTCTTCCGCATGTTTCACTGTGTCCTCATACAGCTCTTCCATATTTTCAACTGTTGAACCAGTAAGAATATAAACCTGGTGCTTCAATGTGGACAACTGTTTATCCATTTTATCCTGTTTTTCTTTTCTTTCCAATATTCTGCGTATTGACAGTAAGCTTCGTCCAAAATTATCGTGAACCTGCATTTTCAAAGCAAGAGTTTCCTGTTCTCTGATCTTATCTCCGATTTTTTCGTACATTTCCTCCAGCTTACGGTTCAGAATCGCCAATTCTTCATTGTTTGCCCTGATCTTTTCACTATTGTAGTATATTTCTGACACATTAACAGCTACTGTCTGCAGGTATCCTTCCCAATCCGGTTCCTGCAGATGATATTCCTGAAACATCCAAACAGAAGCATCCGGAAAATAAAATACATTGCTGTCGCTGCTCAACCTGAAAAAACCTTCGGAAACAGGCTCGCCATTCATTACTTTTCGCAAGGTTTCATAATCCTGCAGATAGGAACCTGTCATCATTCTGCACAATTCCTGCATCTTGGTATTACATAAAACAATCCTTCCCAGAGGATCTGAAAAGCACACTCCGCAGGGAACATCATCCACCGCTTCATTCACAGACCAGTATGATAAAGAATGCTGATATCTGCGTTTCTCCCTCCAGATCGCCGAGCAAAGATACAAAGTCAATACAATTACCACTGCAATTAAAATGCTGACCGGATACCTAAGCATAGGCTGATATGCGCTTTCTCCCAGGCAATACCTGTGGTCATTCATAAGAAAACCCATAAGAATAAAAGAAACTACAAAAACAGTCATTGCCGTTATGACTTTCTTTTTCCCGGACAAACCGGTGATTCTTGCCATCAGAAGGATCAATTCCAGAATCAGGCATATCTCAAGGAGAATCATCAGAAAATTCTGCATTACCATGCTGCATTCCCCAAAACTGGTCATCTGCTGCCTCCTTTTCTGAGTACGATACACCCAACAAACCATTCATTTTCATCTTCCTGCTGTACTTTTAATTCCGGTCTTTCTGACACTAAGTCACGCAGATCCGCTTCTGACACAATATGAACGGAAATTCGAAGATCCTCATCAATCTGCGATACACGGTAAAATATAGAATGCATAACATCAGATAACTGTTCCACAAGCCATTCAAAAGTATCATAGCATTTTAGTATATCATCTGCATTCAGCTGCACATCTCCGCTTTCAACGTAATAGGCAGCACGAATCTTGCATAGTTTTAAGCTATCACAGGATTCTGCAATGCTTTGTCTAAGATCTTCCATTGTAAGCAGATTTCCATCTGATGTGTGCTGTGTCAATACCAGATTCTTTCTCCGCTTCAAATACGTACCAACAACTACAATTTTACCAAGAATCCAATTATATCGATCCCTGGACTCTGTCTTTTCCAGTTCATCCATCAGCTGTGACAACAATTCCAGCTGGCCGGCGGTCTGACTCTGTATCATATTTAACAGCCGATTTTGTTCTTCAGCCTTTCTTCGCTCCGCTTCTTTCTGATAGTTTTTTTTCAACAGCCTGTTTCTGGCAGTCAGTTCTTCCTGCTGTTCCCGAATATCCTGATATTGATCCAGCAATACCGAAATATCTTCCGACCAAAACAGATGCCCTCCTCTTATGGGAATGTGATTGATCCGAATCCCCTGTTCCTGTACAAATGATCTGTTAACGATCATTGAACGCAATTCAGGCGAAAGCTGCGGAAAATCACCGGAATGATAATAACGCTGAAAAGAATGATCTGTGATCTCTGCATCCAATCCTCCGGAAGTCTGAAATAATTCAAAATAACGATTGTTCGTCTGTATCAGTCCGCATAAGATACAGCCCTGATAAATTGCTGCCATTAAAAGACAACATACTGCAGTCATATCCCCTGCAAAGGTTTGGATAAAAGGCAGTCGGAATATATTTCCTATGTTCCATCCCAGAAGCAGGATTCCCGGAATAATTGGCAGCCAGAACTGTTTCTTTCCCGGGATTCTGCTTTTTCTGATCAGTATGATTTCCATCCCAGTCAGGCAAATCAACATCCATCCCTGTATCACCATAAAAAGAATGCCATAACTGTAATCATTATCTGAAAACGGAGGCTGTTTTGCAAAATGAAACACCATCTGATGCAAATCATTTGTAAAAACACTTACGATCAATATTACCGCCACAGTCAACAGAATTTTGATTCTTCTCACTGTTCTTTCTTCATCCTTTTCACCAAAGAGCATGGCTGCTGCCAAACCCAAAGCCGGGATCAAAATCATTGGAATATAATACAGATACCAACAAACGTGTTCTCCAAGAGGGTCATAAAGAATATGAAATTTCACTGTCCTTACAAAAAACCAGAATACCATCAGACAGCCAATTGCAGTGAGGCATCTGCGCATTTTCTTATGTACTACATGTTTTTCCAGGTAAATCACCCAGGCACAGTAGATTCCCAGATAAATACAGTTGCGGCACTGGTCTGCAAGGTTTCTCATAAAAGCATTTTCCGGTCGTACCAGTCTGCAGATATAAGCCAGTAACACGCTAATCAAAATCACTCCACACGACAACATCTTTTTTTTATTGTATGTCATGAAAATTCCTCTCTCATTAATACTTTCTTGTACTAAGTATACTATAAAACCATGTACTGGCATATAGTTTTTAGAGAAATTGGTTATCTGTTCACACCGGGTAGGCTGGCAAGCATTAGAAACTCCCACAAAAACTTTTTATTCAACCAGATTCTATAAACAGGACGGCCTATCATAGCCCTTTTGTTTATATTTTTAAAATGGTCTCGGCAGACCACAGTATTCACAAAATCTTCCTGTATTCTCTGCGCCACACTGGCATTTCCACGAACTACCCTCCGGCTGCATTCCTCCATTCATGTTCATCCCGGACATTCCCGGCTGCATTCCTCCGTTCATATTCATCCCGGACATTCCCGGCTGCATTCCTCCGTTCATATTCATCCCGGACATTC
>NZ_JAAITU010000162.1 GCF_013304385.1 Blautia glucerasea | reverse complement strand
TGGTCCGGATCGGTAATATGAAAGTAAAAGTCAGATTTGCCAATAACGGTATATCTATGGAGCAGGCATTCGAGAATATGCTTCTGAGTGTCTGAAAAAGTACTGGCAAGATGGAGGGGACTGTGTTAGAATGTCGGTAAGGACAAATTATGCAGCCCCCTTTTATTACATGGATTTTCTGACGTAATAAAAGGAGGTAAGATATGTATCAGAATATCAATAAAATCTATCATGCCGCCATCTATGTCAGATTATCTAAAGAAGATGGCGATATTTCCAGTTCAGCAAAACTGGAAAGTAACAGCATTTCTAACCAGAAAGCTTTGATTCTGGATTTCCTGAAAGACAAAAAAGATAT
>NZ_JAAITU010000161.1 GCF_013304385.1 Blautia glucerasea | reverse complement strand
TGAAGCGGAGGTATGTATTATGAATATAGGATTTTGGTCGTGTATAATTTTGGTAATACCATTTCTGATTATAGGTGTGTTATTTGCGATTTTTAAGGAAAAAGCAGCAAAATTTGTTTCAGGATTTAATTCATTTTCTAAAGAAGAACAGGCATTGTATGATAAAGCTCATATCTCTCGTGATATAAGAAATCAGTGCTTTATGTGGGCTATTATAATGTTGGCAGGAGCATTATTATCCTGCTTTTTAACCCCATATATAGCTATACCAACCTATATTATTTGGTTAGTTCTGTTTTTTAGAGAAGTCCACTTTGATAATCATAAAGCGTTTGAAAAATATTTATTAAAGTAAATTC
>NZ_JAAITU010000160.1 GCF_013304385.1 Blautia glucerasea | reverse complement strand
GGGCTGTTTGCTAAAATGTATGAGGACTGGTCTGCCGGACGCATAACCGAGTATAACTTCAATATGCTGTCCGAGAAGTACCAGAACGAGCAAAAGGAGCTTGAAACAAAAATAAGACAGCTTCACGAAACGATGGAAGCCGCCGTACAGACCGCAGCGGATGCTGAAAAGTGGATTGCCCTAATGAAACAGTATGTCAACCCTGTGGAGCTGACCGCCGAACTTCTGAACACTCTAATTGAAAAAATAACCGTCCACGAAGCTGTCAAGGGCGAGGACGGAAGCCGTGAACAGGAAGTAGAAATCTACTACCGCTTCATCGGCAAAATCGACTGACCTTTCTTTTTTACCCAACAATATCTTTAATTAAGGGAAACGGG
>NZ_JAAITU010000159.1 GCF_013304385.1 Blautia glucerasea | reverse complement strand
CATTGTGCTGAATGCCAATGTCTTTCAAAATGCACAGAAAGTAAGGATCATGTAAAACTGATCACACGTCATGTATGGGAAGAATATATGGAAGTGGTAGAAGACATTCGGCACACGATCGGAAACAGACAGATCTACCAGTTAAGAAAAGAAACCATAGAGCGGATCTTCGGTACAGCGAAAGAACAGCATGGATTTCGATATACACAGTATGTAGGAAAAGCACGGATGGAAATGAAAGCCGGGCTTACCTTTGCATGCATGAATTTGAAAAAACTGGCAAAGATTCTGGAAAAACGAGGTTGGAACACAGCCAGATTTTTGTTGATTTTGAAGAAAATAAAAAGAAAAGAAGTTTTAAAAGAAAAATGGTGCTGGGCATAA
>NZ_JAAITU010000158.1 GCF_013304385.1 Blautia glucerasea | reverse complement strand
GAAACAGCTTTACGGAAAATATATTTGGTTGTACCCGCTGCAATCTTGGCTTCTTTCGGAAGCTTTGCTGCAAAATCAAAAACTTCTTTATCCAGAAATGGTACTCTGACTTCCATGGAATGTGCCATGCTCATTTTATCTGCTTTCTGCAAAATATCGCCAGGAAGCCAGTAGCTCAGATCTACAGACTGCATTTTTTCCATGTCTTGAAGTGATCCTCTGTTTTCTGACTCAAGTTCTTCAAAAAATGGTCTTAAATATTCCTGTGTGGAAGGTCCTGTTACTTTATTTTTCAAAATCTGCGTTTTCTCTTTTTCACGGTAAATATATGCATTTCCGATGAAACGTTCTTCCACTTTCATTCCTGCACGGATAAGGAAATCCCG
>NZ_JAAITU010000157.1 GCF_013304385.1 Blautia glucerasea | reverse complement strand
CTTACCAGACAGGCGTTCCACCTGCTAGACTACTCGCCCTTGTCTGGGCGCACAATTCCGATTTCTCAGTTTCAAAAACTAGAAGTTGTATCATCACGTATCTTTATCTTTTTTAGAAGAAATAGGACTGTCAGATATAGCAAGAGATATACCCAGACATATACCCACTCCAATTCCAACAACCTTGCTGTTTAAAACAATACTCCAAAGTATTGCTGTTGATATTCCGATGCTGACTCCTTTAATTATACTTTCGCTTTTCATAAGCTTTGTCCTCTAAATTAGCACTTCAAATCGTTTTCTTTATTCTATCACAGCTTCTATTATTCCGCCATCAGTCTTTCAAACCAAGTATGCAGAGCGTGTAATATTAAGATACTTACAAAGTTTATCTACAGGATATCC